>NZ_CP025536.1:1330000-1697761 GCF_002953735.1 Streptococcus pluranimalium
GAACATCACCAGCAGCAATCGCACGCGCACGGCCACCGTGTGAACGGATAACGACTGGATTTTCCATAATCCCTTCTGAAATGGCTGCTCCAACCTTATCACGCAAACCTGATGAGGTGATATTGGTTACAACACCGTTTTTGATGTGTTCAATCAAAGGCTCATGGACATTGGCAATGGAACTTGGTGCGATTGATAAGTTTTTAATCCCTGCTTTAGCAATCTCATCCAAGACCATGTTCATGACAAAATCCCCTTCGCGGAAATGGTGGTGAAAGGAAATCGTCATGCCATCTTTTAGACCCGTTTTTTCGATAGCTTCACGGATAGATCCTAGTAGTTTAGCATCACCTGGTTTTACAGGTTTTATCTTACGACTTGATTCTTGGTAGTCTTTAATGTGTGCCAATTCTCCTTCAAAAACACCGTATTGATCTGCGTATTCTTGAGGAATGTCTCGGCCTAGTGTGTTTATCACCATCTTAAATATCCTCCTCAGTCAAAACTCCTGCTGCTTTTGCTAGCATAATCACACGTTCAGCACGCTCTACAATTGGTTTGTCAATCATCTTACCATTGAGCGCAATAACTCCTGATCCTTTACTTTCAGCCTCACGGATAGCCCAGATGACTTGCTTAGCATTGTCGATTTCTTTTTCAGTTGGGGTGTAAATCTCATTAACCAATGGAATTTGACGTGGATTGATGACAGATTTACCATCAAAACCAAGTTGTTTAATCAAGCGAACTTCATCTTGGAAGCCTTCTGTATTATTAACATCCGAATAAACCGTATCAAGAGCTGCGATACCAGCAGCACGAGCAGCATGGAGAATCATGCTACGAGCAAAGAAAAGTTCTTGTCCATCTGGGTAACGACGAGTTTTCATATTAGTCACGTAATCTTCTGCACCAAGAGCAATACCGATGAGGCGGTCAGAGGCTTTGGCAATTTCCCTAGCATTGAGTACACCTTCAGCAGATTCGATAGCCGCCATCATGCTTGTGCTACCAACTTCAAGACCGTATTCCCTTTCAACACGCTCAATTTCTGCTTCAACATCGATAATATCTTGAGCTGTTTCTGTTTTTGGCAAACGAATAACGTCAACACCTGCTGATACAACGGCTTCAATATCAAGAGCCCCACAAGTATCAAGACCATTGACACGAACCACGGTTTCAACATTGCTATAATCAAAGGTTTTCAAAGCAAAGTGGACAAGTGCACGCGAGGTATCTTTCTCTTTTAAAGAAACAGAATCCTCTAGGTCAAACATAATGGAATCAGCCCCATACAAAGGCGCATCGCGAAGCATACCTGCATTGGCACCAGGGACAAACATCATTGTTCTTCTTAAACGTTCCATGAATCAATCTCCTTCCAATTGTATGTTTCAAGACCAGCCGCACGGTGGGCTGCTGCAATGGTACGGGCTTGAATGGTGCAATCAAGTGCGCCTTTATCCACAGCTTCTACCTTGGCAGATGTCACACCAAGATTTGCCAAAGTTTCTTCAATGACACGACGAATTTGTGCTCCAAATTGTTTTTCAACACTACTATCCAGTGATATTGAAATACCATCAGCCTCACTTGGAGATAGGGTTAACATAATATCGCTAGATTCTAGAGAACCAGCAACAGCTGTTTGCTTAATTTCCATGATTCACCTCTCTAAAATTTCAATTAGTCAGACGGGAACAATTTAATTAACACTTCTGCTGAAATGTAGAGAATTCCCAAAACCACAAAGATTCCAAACATACCCAAGCCCATGAGTTCAAAAGCTTGGAGTAAATGATCCATGTTTACCATAATATCCTCTTTCTATCTCTTAGCTAAAGAAGGCAAGGAGCAAACCACCTGCAATAACAGAAGCGATTTGACCTGACACGTTGGCACCAACAGCGTACATCAAGATGAAGTTTTGTGGATCTTCATCTGTCGCCATTTTTTGGATAACACGACTGGACATTGGAAAGGCTGAGATACCTGCAGCACCAATCATTGGGTTGATTTTTTGTTTGCGGAAAAGATTCAAAATCTTAGCAAAGACTACGCCACCAATAGAGTCCATGATAAAGGCAACCAAACCGAAGACGATAATCAAAAGGGTTTGAACGTTCAAGAACAAGTCTGCCTGCATTTTGACTGAAATAGTCAAACCAAGCAAGATTGACACGATATTAACCAATTCATTTTGAGCTGTTTGAGACAATCGGTCCAAAACACCACATTCACGAAGGAGATTGCCAAACATAAGAAAACCAACCAAAGGAAGGGAAATCGGAGCGATAAATCCAGCCACAATTGTAATGACAATTGGGAAAAGGATTTTAGTCATTTTTGACACGCTCTCTGCTTTGTAAGTCATGCGAATTTGGCGTTCTTTCTTCGTTGTCACCAATTTAATAGCAAAAGGTTGGATGATAGGCACCAAAGCCATGTAAGAGTACGCCGCCACCGTTATTGGTCCCAGAAGTTTCGGCGCTAACTGGTTGGCAACGAAGATTGATGTCGGACCATCCGCAGCCCCGATAATACCGATTGAAGCTGCTTCTTTGATATCAAATCCTGCTAAAACAGCGACTACTACAACAAAGAAGATACCAAACTGAGCCGCTGCCCCAAAGAGTAACATGAATGGGTTCTGTAAAAGTGGCCCAAAGTCAATCATGGCTCCAATACCGATGAAAATCAAAAGCGGAAAGAGTTCTGTTCCGATACCGATATTAAAGAGAACATCGAAGACCCCTTCTTGTTCAACCCCATTAACAACCTGAGTTAACACACCAGTTCCTGGGAAGTTAACCAAGATTGTACCAAGTCCCATAGGAACCAAAAGAGTTGGTTCGTATTCTTTTTTAATTCCCAGATACATCAAGGTTGCTCCGATGAGCATCATGACCATTTGAGGAATAGTGATAGACGTAATGCCAGCAATTAATGTTTCCATTAAGTCAATTCCTTTCTCTATACATAAACCTAATTAATTGTAATCAAACCATCACCTGGGTTAACCGTTTGACCTGCTGATACATGAATAGCTGAAACTGTCCCCGCAGATGAGGCTACGATTTCATTTTCCATCTTCATAGCTTCAAGAATCATAAGCGGCTGGTTTTCAGAAACGCTATCACCAACATTAACCAAAACTTTCAAAATCGTTCCTGGCATCGGTGCTGCTAGAGCATCTGCTCCTGCTGGAGCTGACGAAGCTGGGGGCACAGGGGTTGGCTCAACAGGTTTTTCAGCAACTGGCGCTGAAGCTGGGGCAACTGCTGGACTTGGACTTGGTGCTGCTGCGGGAGCTGGTGTGCCACCGATTTCTTCCATTTCAACCAAGTACTCTTTGCCATCTACAGAAATTTTGAATTTACGTAACATTGTTTTCTCCTTATGTTTCTTATTTTTTGCGATTAATTGATTTAACAACAAATTGGCTGTCTGGATAATCACCGGCTGCTATGCTTGAGGCTATCAGGGAGACAGTCAGACTTTCTGGATTTCGCTTTAGAATCCTTTTCACCTTAAATTGACTGTCCGGATGATCACCGGCTGCTATGCTTGAGGCTATCACACTAACCAGTTGGAAATCTTCTGACGTAGCTGGAATATAGGCTGAAACCTCTTCCCACTCCTCATCGATTGTTTGGCTACGATTTATTTCCTCAATCTTAGGGAGGTCAGTCTCTTCCTTGGATTTGGAAAATAACCGTTTAAAAATTCCCATTGGGTCTCCTTTCTTTACGAAAATACTAAACTTTTTTTACGTAAGCGTTTTTTTAACCTTCTAATATTATTATATAACATGATTATTTTAATGAATGGCTTTTTTGTGTTTTTTTGAAAAACGTTTCCAAATGTTAACAAAAAGCTTTTCAAGATGTTCTTTTTGTGTTTTTTATGACAAAGTCCTCTTTAAAAATTAAACGCTTTCAATTATACTTGGGGTGTAAAGTCACTTTGTTATATATTAGCTAAATATAATAATCATTAAATTTAAGGAGAAAAGCTATGCTTCTTACCATATTAGCTTATGCTATGATTGTCGTCTTCATGTTCGTTGTCATGAAGAAAAAAATGTCACCTTTAACATCCTTGGTTATTGTGCCACTTATCTTTACAATAATCGCTATCTACACAGGAGCTGCTGATTTTGGGCTTGATGCCAAATTCACAGAATTCCTTGGAGATGATAAACTCGCTAACAACCTTACAGCCGTAGGACCAATGGTTATGTATGGTATTAACGGAACCGCTAAAACAGGTATCATGCTCCTTTTTGCTATTCTCTATTTCTCAATCATGCTTCATGCTGGTCTTTTTGATCCCATCACTGAGAAAATGATTCGCTTTGCTAAGGGGGATCCAATGAAAGTCTTGATAGCGACAGCTATTGTATCTGCTGCTGTTTCCCTTAATGGTGATGGTACAACAACTACTCTTATCGTTGTTTCAGGCTTCTTACCTATCTACAAAAAACTCAACATGAATGTCATGAACCTTGGTGTTTTGATTATCCTTCAAAATACCATAATGAACTTGCTTCCTTGGGGTGGCCCAACAGCGCGTGCCATGTCTGTTCTTGGTGTTGGTCCTGAAATCCTCGGATACCTTGCCCCTGGTATGATCCTTTCTGTCCTCTATGTTATCTTTATCGTTGCCCGTAGTATGGGTAAAAAAGAACGCAAACGTCTGGGGGTTAAAGAGCTATCAGAGGCTGAACTCCGAAAATTAACTGATATTACAGATCCAGATACCATTGCTATCCGTCGTCCACAAAATTTCCTTTTCAACGGTATCTTAACCATTGTATTGATTGCTTGGCTAGTGGCTGGTTCATTTGAAGAAGCGATTAAAATTGAACCCCTTCTACTCTTTGCCGTCGGAACTTGTATCGCCCTTATGGTTAACTATCCAAAGCTCAAAGACCAATCAAAACGTATCGGAGACAATGCCGATAACGCTGTTCAAGTGGTTATCTTGGTCTTTGCTGCTGGTGTCTTCATGGGACTCTTCCAAGGTTCAGGTATGGCTGGCGCACTTGCTCAAAGCTTTGCTACTATCATTCCAAAACAATTGGCTGGCTTCTGGGGAATCATCATCGCCCTTATCTCAGCACCTGGTACCTTCTTCCTCTCAAACGATGGTTTCTACTACGGTATCATGCCAGTTTTGGCGCAAGCTGGTTCACAATATGGCTTCGACAACATGTCTATGGCTCTTGCTTCCCTCATGGGGCAAGCCTTCCACTTGCTCAGTCCACTGGTTGCCTTTATCTATCTCCTACTACGTTTGACTGGACTTGATATGGGTGAATGGCAAAAAACATCAGCTAAATACGCACTTATTATTTTCATCATCTTCATCGTAACCGTTGTCTTAATAGGACGTATGCCAGTTTATCTGCCACAATAATAAATCATCATGGCTAGCAAAAGGATTGGACACATATCCAGTCCTTTTCCATTTTGTAAACAATCTCATTTCAAAAGGCTGTTCATTTTTAAAACGTTTTCCGTTATAATAGTCATGAATAGAAAGGTTATGATATGAATCCTATTATCGAATCTGTAAAAGCCAACCTTGACCTCAATCAAAATCTCCCACTAAAACAATTGTTTTACCAAGCTCTTCGTAAAACGATTATTTTACGAGAGATTCCCGCTGGCAGTCGTATCAATGAAAAAGAATTCTCCCTAGAGTTAAACATTAGTCGAACGCCTATTCGCTACGCACTGGCTCAACTTTTGGAAGAAAAATTAGTTGAACACCTTCCCAAAAAAGGGATTATTGTCAAAGGTGTCAGCATTGACGATGCTATAGAAATCTTTGAAATCCGTAAATCCTTAGACACTCTAGCCAGCATCACAGCCATGACAAAAATGGATGATCATGATTTTGCGGATATGAAAGCCATCCTGACAGAATGCGAAGGCTTCATTGTTGACGGTAATATTGAACAGATTTTGGATAATTTCAACCAGTTCAATAACTGTATTTATGAGAAGAGTCGCATGGTGCGTCTAAAAGAGATTGTTAGTGAGCTACAGACCTACCTAACTTACTTTAGAGAAATCTCCATCTCCTCGCTTGAACGTCGCCAACTGGCTCTACGCGAACACTGGGAAATTTACCACCAGATGAGGGCACAAAATGCTGAAAAAGTGACTGAAATCACCCACCAACACCTCAATCGCTCGTTAACCTTTATCCTACAAGAGATGGACGCAGAGCCACATGACTAAAGAACTACTCACAACCATTAGCCAGGCCGCCCTCAAGTCCCTCCTCTACGAAGTATCCCTTAGCCCCAAGCCCGGTCTGGTGGATCGCTTGGACAACGGCGCCCACGACGACATGAGCTTTCAAACCTTTATTGATAGTTCACTTGCCTTGGCACCATTCTTTGAAGCTTATTTATCAACAGGGTTTGAAATGTCGAGCCAAACTCCTCAAGAAACCTTTAAACATTTAAGAGACATAGGGATTAAAGTCGAAGACGCCATGTTTACTGCTACCAAAGGTATCAATACGCATAAAGGAGTCAATTTTTCCCTAGCCGTTATTCTAGGAGCAACGGGCAGATGGCTGGCACAAAAAAATATAGCTTTAAACCAGCCCTATCACTTTTCACCTCAGGATGTGACGGCTATATGCCAAGTTACTGCTGAGCTCTGTTCTGATGTCTTAACCATGGATTTACAGGATTTGACAAGGAAAAAAAGCCTTAGCTACGGTGAAAAACTCTATCTTGATTATGGCATCACTGGTCCACGAGGGGAAGCCAGTGCAGGTTTTCCAAGCATCATTCAAAAAGCCCTGCCTTATTTTAGAAAGCTGCTAACTTATGGACACAATCTTGAGACGGCACAATTACAACTGCTTTTATATCTCATGACTTTTGTTGAAGATGGCAACCTCATTCACCGTGGGGGAATTGAAGAATGGCAGACCGTAAAAAAAGAAGCTAAACAACTTCTTGACCAAGACTTAACGGAAGACCAACTCAAAAAAGCCTTATCTGACTATAACACCACCTTAATCAACCGCCATCTAAGTCCAGGAGGATCAGCCGACCTCCTGGCTATCACACTCTTCTTCGCCTTTTTGGAAGAACTGATATGAAAATTAACAATAAATAACAATAACACCACAACCGTTAGTCCTCTTATCTAACAGCTGTGGTGCTATTTTTTTAACCATCACTAAAAAATCAGCTCCAGACCATAGGAGCTGATTAGTTTCAATCATAAATGTTTACTTGCTACATCATAAAGGTCAATATCACTTTAACAATCAAGGGCATAATGACAACGGTATAGAGAATGCGGCAGATTTGAATCGTCGCAATCTTTGGCATATCACCTCCCAGTTCTCCTGCTAAGAGGGAAATATCTGTTGCCCCAGCTGGTGAGGAGGCAAACAGGGCTGATTGGACATCTAAGAGACCACCTTTGGACATCCATTTACCAAAGCAAACATTGATGACCAAGTAACTACCCAATAATAAGATGATAGGGATGATTAAGCTACCCATTTGTAGCAGACTGGCATAGGTAAAGCTAGTACCGATGAGAGAGCCTGCAAAAACTTGCGCTGTCGAACGGTAATTTCTAGGTAATTGTCTGGTATTTCTTGTGATTTTAAGGGCAGAAGATACCAAAACAGAACCAATCAGCGCACCTACCGGTAATTGTAACCAGATCCCAATAAGGCCACCCAGCGTTGACACGCTCAAAATCAATCCATCATTCTGCCAAAAACTAAGTTTCGACAAAGGCTCATCAGTTTTGACCGACTTCGACTGCGAAGAATGCTCAGAAAAGGAATTACTATCATGAGAAAACCGCTTAGTCCAATAAGAAACCCAAATGGGTAGAACGAACATAATCCCTACGAAACGGGCTGTTTGGAGAGTTGCCACGACATCAGGCTTGGCTCCCATATCGATACTCATCAGAGAAACATCCATAACCCCGCCCGGGAGACAACTTAGGAGGGCAGTTGCCGCATCAAACTTGAAAACCACCATCAAAATGACTCCCACTACCATCATATTTAGCGTGAAAATTACCATCAGGCTGATAATCAAAGGGCTAAGTTTAGGCAACATCTTAAGGTCATTTTGGGAAATATTTTGCCCAATATAAGCACCACTGATAATCTGGGCAAAGGTTTTAAAACTTGTTGAAAGCTCGATATCACCATACATAATGGAGAAAATGGCTACAGAAAACATACTTCCTAGCATAAAAGGGGCTGGAAATCGTAATTGTTTTCCTACTAATCCACCGATGAAACCGATGAAAAGTGTAATCACTATTAACATTATCACATCTTCTTTCTAAACGACTATTTCTATTTTATCACCTTTCTTCTAGCTTATCTGCCATTTTTTGCTAGAAATTGTCTTTCTCTTGTTCTTTAGTCAGTCCTCTCAAATCTTCTTACCGTTCAAGTGTTATAATAAATAAAGAAAGAAAAACAAACAGATAGATTAGGAGAGTCATGGCTAATCATACTATTTCACGTATTTTTTCCTTCGACAAGGCAAATCTGAAGAAAGTTGACAATCTATTGAATCAGGAAGGCATCCGTCTGGATAAAAACTTGGACTATACCTGTGCCATCTTTGACGAAAACCATGAGATTATAGCAACTGGTTCTTATTTTGGCAATAGCCTGCGCTGTCTTTGCGTTTCCAGCAACCATCAGGGGGAAGGGTTACTCAACAGCATCGTCAGTCATCTGATTGAAGAAGAGTACGCACTTGGTAACTTCCACCTCTTCGTTTATACCAAAACCTGTTCTGCCAAATTTTTCAAAGACCTAGGATTCACCGAAATTGCCCAAATCGACAATCAAATCAGCTTTTTAGAAAATAAAAAGACAGGTTTTCCTGATTATCTGGCTAGTTTAAAGAAGCCTATGGGACATTCTGAAAAGGTAGCCGGGCTTGTGATGAATGCTAATCCATTTACACTTGGACACCAATACCTTGTTGAAAAAGCTGCCGCTGAGAACGACTGGGTTCACCTCTTTATAGTCAGCGAGGACAAAAGTCTCGTTCCTTTCGTTGTCCGTCAAAAACTGATCAAGGCTGGCTTAGCCCATCTGGATAATATCATTTTCCATGAAACAGGACCGTATCTGATTAGCCAAGCCACGTTTCCAAGTTACTTCCATAAGGAAGAAAGTGATGTCATCAAAAGTCAAGCTCATCTCGATACCGCTATCTTTATCAAAATCACACAAGCATTAGGGATTACTAAGCGTTATGTTGGTCAAGAACCAACTAGTCAAGTGACAGCTATCTACAACGACATCATGGCTCAAGAACTTGAGAAAGTTGGACTAGAGTTTGAAATCATCCCACGAAAAACAATTAGCAATCAAACTGAACCTATCAGCGCATCTACTGTTCGTACTGCCATCAAAGAAGACAACTGGAACCTTCTCGAACAGCTAGTTCCTAAAACAACACTTGACTTCTTCCAGTCCAAAGAAGCCCAAGCCATCATTGATAACATCAAAAATACTGATAATGTTATCCATTACTAAGTCAGAGTCTATAGCAATCCCGCTTAAAAGAAGCAGTTAATAAGAGCAAACTCATCTGGACTTGATTTTCAAAAATATGATAACAAGAAAACTTCCCATCACTTGAATGTGACAGGAAGTCTTTTTAGTCTCAATTTTATGGTTTGATACGGTGCAACATACGTGGGAATGGAATAGCTTCACGGATATGTTTGGTACCAGCGACGAAGGTTACCATACGCTCAATTCCGATTCCAAAACCACCATGTGGTACTGAACCGTATTTACGAAGGTCAAGGTAGAAGTCATACTCAGACTTATCCATACCAAGTTCGTCCATCTTAGCAACAAGAGCATCGTAATCATCTTCACGCATAGAACCCCCGATGATTTCTCCATAACCTTCTGGTGCAAGCAAGTCTGCACAAAGAACACGTTCTGGATTACCAGGAACAGGTTTCATGTAAAAGGCTTTGAAGCTTGCTGGATAATTAACCACGAAGGTTGGCACACCAAAGTAGTTTGAAATCCAGGTTTCATGTGGTGAACCAAAGTCATCACCATGCTCAAGGTGTTCGTAGTCAGTGTCTTCATCTGCTTCATGCTCTTGAAGAAGGGAAATAGCATCATCGTAAGACACACGTTTGAAAGGCTCAGCAATGTAGCGTTTAAGAGCATCCACATCACGTTCAAGCGTTTCAAGAGCTTGAGGGGCACGGTCAATAACCCCTTGGATGAGCGCTTTAACATAGGCTTCTTGGAGGTCAAGAGACTCTTCATGAGAAAGGAATGAATACTCAGCATCCATCATCCAAAACTCAGTCAAGTGACGACGGGTTTTAGATTTTTCTGCACGAAAAACAGGTCCAAAGTCAAAGACACGACCAAGTGCCATAGCACCAGCTTCAAGGTAGAGCTGACCTGATTGACTTAAGAATGCTGGTTGTCCAAAGTAGTCTGTTTCAAAGAGTTCTGTTGAATCTTCTGCCGCATTGCCAGATAAAATCGGGCTATCAAACTTGATAAAGCCATTTTGATCAAAAAATTCATAAGTTGCATAGATAATAGCATTACGAACTTGTTGTACCGCATGTTGCTTACGAGAACGAAGCCAGAGATGGCGGTTGTCCATGAGGAAATCAGTTCCGTGCTCTTTGGGTGTGATTGGATAGTCATGCGATTCACCGATGACTTCGATGTCAGTGATATCCAATTCATAACCAAACTTAGAACGATCATCTTCTTTAACAATACCAGTCACATAAACAGATGTTTCTTGACTGAGGCGTTTAATGGTATCAAATTTTTCAGCTCCTTCTTCTTCGCCGAATTTTTCAAAGAAGTTTGGTTTGAAGGCTACTCCTTGGAAGAAGGCTGTTCCATCTCGGAGTTGTAAAAAGGCGATTTTACCTTTTCCAGATTTGTTGGCAACCCAAGCACCGATGGTAACTTCTTCACCGACATGTTTGCTGACTTGATTAATGGTAATTAATTGACGTGACATAATACTTTTTTTGAGTCCTTTCCTATTTCAAAGTTATAAAGCTGGTTATTATCCTTAACCAGAGCTTTTCTATGCTCTTTTAGAAATCCTTTCACTAGTCAAACCATGAAAGGATTCTTTGGTTTTTTGTTATTTTTCAGACATATAGTGATTGAGACGCTTAATCGCTTCTTTTAATGTTGCTAAATCTGTAGCGTAACTCATTCGGAGACTATAAGGAGCTCCAAATCCTGCACCTGTAACAAGAGCAACTTCTGCCTTTTCCAAAATATCATTGGTAAAGTCAGTAACATCATCAAAGCCTTTCATGGCCATTGCTTCCTTAACATTTGGGAAGAAATAGAAAGCACCTTGTGGTTTTACCAATTTAAACCCTGGGATTGCATTAATGAGTGGTTCAATGATATTTAAGCGCTTTTCAAAAGCTTGACGCATTTCCTCAACAGGATCTTGCGAACCAGTCAAAGCCTCAATAGCAGCATACTGAGCCACTGTTGTTAGGTTAGATGTTGTCTGACTCAAGATTTTAGACATTCCAGCAATGATTTCTGGATTACCAACCGCAAAACCAACACGCCACCCTGTCATTGAGTATGTTTTAGCAACACCATTAATGACCATCGTTTGTTGACGAAGCGCTTCTGATAAGGTTGAGATTGGTACAAACGTATTGCCATTATAAACCAGACGACCATAGATATCATCAGATAAAATCAAGATATCATGTTCAAGTGCCCAGTTTCCAATCGCTAAGAGTTCCTCTTTGGTGTAAATCATTCCTGTCGGATTTGATGGTGAATTGAGTAAAAAAACTTTAGTCTTACCAGTTCTAGCCGCTTCTAATTGTTCGAGAGTTACTTTAAAATGGTTCTCTTCCTTAGCTTCTACAAAAACAGGAACCCCTTCTGCCAATTCTACTTGATCAGAATAGGATACCCAATAAGGAGTTGGGATAATAACCTCATCACCTTGGTCCAAAACTGTCATAAAGTAGGCATAAAGGACAAATTTTGCTCCAGTGGCAGCTAGAATCTGATTGTGGGTGACCGTATAACCATAGAAATTTTCCATGTAAGTCGCAATGGCATCCTTCAACTCTGGCAAACCACTAGCTGGAGTATAGAAACTAACTCGATTATTCTCGATAGCTTCTATAGCTTTTTGATTGATATGTTCTGGAGTTTGGAAATCGGGTTGACCAAGCGTCAAATTTAAGATATCACGTCCTTGTGCCTTGAGCTCCTTGGCACGCGCGCCTGACGCCAAAGTCACACTTTCTTGCATCTTTAATATCCGATTAGATAATTTCATCTTGCCTCCCCGTTTCTACTCCCTCAATATGTTAACAGCATGATTAAAAGCAATCAAAAAACACATGAAAAAAGTCTTTCTTCAATACCACCTATTATAGCAGAAAATCAAGTATATCTGATAGGATTTTATCATTTTTTTCAATCCAAACCTGATGTGTCTTTCTCAAAATTTCCAAACTAGATGGACCGTAGGACTTCTCAAGGAGACGCGTGTCTAAAATAAGTGCTGCTGACTTCTGATTAGGACGTCTGCTTGTACGACCTAACGCTTGTTTTAAGCGCATCATCATGACTGGTAAACTATAGGCCGTAAAAGGATTTTTCCCTTCTTGAGATAAGCGATTAGTCATCTTTTGATTAAGAAAATCTTGAGGATTTTCAAAAGGAAGTCTCGTAATGACAAGGAGTAACTGATCATGATTGGTAAAATCAACTCCTTCCCAAAAACTTCCTGTTCCCAATAAAATAGCTGATTCTTCCGCTTCAAATCGGCGCTTCATCTGGTGGCTGCTTCCATTCTTGCCCTGGGCTAAATGCGAAAGTCCAGCTTCTTGCAAATGATTTGACACCTGCTCCAAGGTGTCTTTAGAAGTAAAAAGCACCAAAGTCGGTAGATTTAGCTGACTAAGCCGGTAGATCTTGTTGGCTAGCTCCCGATGGTAATCCTCGCCAGACAAAGCAGGAGGTACTCCTTGCGAATCAATCCAGATAGCTTGATCTACATTTTTAGAGTCTTCGATAATGGTTTCTTGATAATCCGAAAAGCCCAATAGTTGTGGCAATGACACTTGTGGGCTGATACTCAAAGTAGCAGATACAAAACTAGTCTTTTGATTTTCCGGTAAAAACGGCGAAAAATCTAAGAGAAGCTGACTAGCTCCTTTCAAATAGACACTGCGCTTTTCATTTTCCTGCCGACTATCAATCCAAATAGAATCATAGCGCCTATCCGCAATCTTATTTAATGCCTCTAAATCTGGATGGTTTAGTTCCACAATATCACGACGAATCTTCTGCCACTTATCATTTGGAACAAGCTCTTCCTTAGATTGGTGATAATCCACCACTAAATGGCTCAATTCAAATTGAAGACTCTCGATTAAACGGCGAGTCAAGAGTTGATCCGTTTCCTCTAACATGCTTTCCAACTGCGTCAAAGTTTCTAAGAGATTGACCTTGGCATGCGAAAAATCTTCTAGGGTTAAAAAGAATTTCTGTGCCTCATCAATAACCAAATGTCCTCCTTCAATCAAGCTGGGATCATCTTCCAAACGGGTTAAAAGATAAGCATGATTCGTGATTAGCAGACGGCTTGACTTAGCCTTTTCATAAGACCTAAGCCAAAAATCATCTTGAGCAAAGAGAGAGTGGGCACTGAGTTCCCCATCATGTTGGAGACTATCAAAATACCATTGCAGACGCTGTTGTTGCTTGATTTCGTTGAGGTCACCATCTTGGGTTTCCAAAAGCCATACCAAGAGCTGCATCTTATAACGATTAAGCAGACGATTGTCATCATCTTGGTCTAAGGAAGCTTTAAAAGCGTCCAATTTTAAGTAATTGGCTGGTCCTTTCAAACTCTGATAAGCAGTCCCAAAAACTTCATGGATTTTCTTAGCTTCTTGGGTCACGATTTGATCTTGGAGCAACTTTGTTGGCACAGAAATAATGAGTCTTTGCTTTTCATTCTTAGCCAACAAGGGAACTAGATAACCATAAGTTTTTCCGATACCTGCTTGAGCCTGGATAAAATGAATCTCTTTTTCCTCTTGTAAAATAGCTTGTGCAAACAGTTCTTGTTTGGGACGGCTATCAAGACCTAAGAGAGCCATGTTGGTTGTGAAATCTTGCGAAAATTTTTTCTCTTCCTCTTCAAGCTGAGGTTTTCTTATCAAGATACCTGCTACTTCTTGATAAAGAGAATGGTCATAATCCTTATCCAAAGCAACCTCATCAATCAAAAGTCGCGATTCAAAAATGAGGTGGTCAGCGTAAGACTTGATTTTTTCAAGGGTTAAGCTAGGAAGGCTAGCCATTTTATCACGAATCTTGAAAAAGAGTTGAGCAGTCGCTTGAGCATCTGCGATAGCTGTATGGGCATCCTCTAAAGGAATATCCAAAGCCCTAGTCAATTCTCCCAAAGAATACTTTTCCATGCTAGGGAAAAAGACCTGGGCTAGCTCAACCGTATCAACCCTCGGTGGACGTAATTCAAAGCCTTCCATGAAGAGTTGTTCTGATAAAAGATTGGCATCAAACTTGACATTGTGCGCCACAAAAACACAGTCCTCAATCAGCTCATAAATCTCACGTGCCACCTGTGAAAAATCAGGAGCCTTTGCCAACTGCTGGTCTGTAATACCGGTTAATTGAACAATATGTTCCGATAGCGGTTCATGCGGATTAACATCGGTTTGATAAGTCTCAATAATCTTATCCCCCTGAATAATCACAATCCCCACTTGAATAATTTGCGCCATGATGGAAGCACCAGTAGCTTCCAAATCAATCACGGCATATTTCTGCTTGGACTTAGTCATAACAGTAAAATTATACCAAAAAAGAAGCTAGTAATGGAAACTAACTTCTTTTATTTCATCATTCAAGATTCACTTCTTAATCCCAGAGCCTCTACTGCCTCTAATGTTTTGAGATTGTGTACATCTGTGTAGCCCGCCGCTTTAAGGGCTGCTTCAGCTCGGTCAGCCCGTGGCCCTAACTTGCAGTGGAGATAGATTTTCTGATCTTTTGGTAAATCAAGCTGACCTGCCTCAATCTGATCTACAGGTAAATTTTGGGCACCTTTAATGTGCTTTTCAGCAAATTCATCTCTACCACGAACGTCAATTAAAAGGGCATTGCCTTTTACAATATCATCTTTAACGGTCATTCATTTCCCCTTTCTTTCTTATCATTGTAACAAATAGATCATCTCTTTTAAAATCCTAACTAACCATTAAATAAATAATTTTAAAACCCTTTTCAACTTGAAATGTGGTATAATCAATTTCAAGATAATTCTGAAAAAGAGGATATTATGGCAAAAAGAACCCGACTTAACAATTACTATCTGGAAATGGTGGAACATCATCTTCATGTGCCTTACTACGATGAAGAGCGGCGCATCCGTGTGCTTCTCCCTAAAGATTACCACAAAGAAGATTGGGCGTCTTATCCTGTTTTATACATGCACGATGGGCAAAATGTCTTCTATAGTAAAGAATCTTTTTCTGGCTACTCTTGGAAGGTTATTCCTACCATCAAATATCATAAAGAGCTACCTAAAATGATTATCGTAGGGATAGATAATGCTGGTGATAACCGTCTTAACGAATATGCACCTTGGATGACCGATGTTGGCACAACTCCTGAAACAGCTAGTGTTGGTGGAGACGGCATGGCTTATGGTGAGTGGGTGGTTAACACCGTTAAACCCTTTATTGATAAGACTTATCGTACCTTGACTGATCCTGAGCACACGCTCCTAGCTGGGTCCTCTATGGGAGGGATTATCACAGCCTATATGGGTGCAGCCTACCCTGACGTTTTTGGTAATCTCGGGGTTTTCTCACTAGCCTCTTGGTTCAGCGAACGAGATTTTTTACGGTTTTGTGACCATCATCCATTAGCCAAATCCAGCAGGGTTTATATCCAAGTTGGGACTCTTGAAGGGGATGAAGTTGATGAAACCTTCGCTTCTAACATGAACCAACGCTACATAGACTGTACGCTTCATTACTACCAATCGCTCCTTAAATCTGGAAGCAGCATGGACAATGTCAAACTCAAAATCATGGCTAATGAAATCCACCACGAAAAACACTGGGCCGACCACTTCCTAGAATTCTTACAATTCACTTTAAAAGATTAAGTATCATCATATTTGCCACTTCCTTAACAATTTGTTAAGGAAGTTTTTTGAGCATTGACCACTGAAAAAACCGCCCTAAGTTTAATCTTTGGACGGTCTTTCTAATCTCATTAAGCATTGACTTGATTGATGATTTTTCCGTCGTGAAGATAGGAAATGATATTTTGAGCTGTTTCACGAGATAGTTTAATACGAGCATCCCAAGTGGCTGAACCAGAATGCGGAGTCATGACTACATTATCTAGTTTGATTAAGTCTGGGTGTGATCGTCCTTCTACCTCATAAACGTCTAGGCCTGCACCGGCTAATTGACCAGATTTAAGGGCAGTAATCATGGCTTCCTCATCAACTAAGGCACCACGAGCGGTATTAACTAAAAAGGCACCTTCTTTCATCTTGCTAAAGACTTCTTCATCAAAGAGACCTTTTGTGTCAGCTGTTGCTGGCGCGTGCAAACTGATAACATCTGCTTCTCTGACTAAATCATCGAAATCACGGTAGGACACCTGTAGTTCCTCTTCCTGATCCTTTGCTAAGGGATGACGTTTGTTGTAAATCACAGTAGCACCAAAAACCTGAACCATTTTAGCCACTTCTTGACCGATGCGACCAAACCCAAAAATACCGACGGTTTTACCGTTTAATCCCTGACTAAGGCCACTCGGTAAAGTGGTGTTAACCCATTCCCCATCACGGAGACGACGATCTAGAAAGGCAACATGACGCATGATTGATAGCATCAAGGTCACAGCCAATTCTGCTGTCGGTATCATGACGGCTTCAGGTGAATTAGATACCACTATACCCTTTTCTTCAGCATAGTCAATATCAATATGATCAAATCCAACACTGTGTGTTGAAATGATTTTGAGATTTTCACCTGCATCAATCATCTCCTTATCAACTGGTAATTGAGTCGTATAAAGGGCATCATAATCTGCTAAATGTTCTAAAAGCCAGTCTCTCGTATTTTCTAAAGGTGCTTGATCAACTTGAAAAACCTCTTTTAACTCAGACAAACCTTCTTCTAAGGGTTGTCCTAAAATCAGAACTTTTGCTTTTTCCATGTCAAAACCTCACTTTCTCCTCATTATTGTATCAAAATAAAAAGGGCTTCCAAAATGGAAACCCTCATTTTTCAGTTAACCCTAGCCCAGGCGACCTTCTTCTTCTAGTTTACCCATAAAGAATGGCATTTGCTTGCGCCACCATTCCCAATCATGGGCAACATCATGACCCCAATAATCAAACCAAGCTGGAAGCTCTTTTGTAGTAAAAACTTCTTCTAACCGTTTCGTATCATAGACATGAGGCTCTTCCCAAGCCCCCTGACCAACAGCAACAATCATACGATTGTTACGGTAGCGATCCAAAAACCAAGGATCATTTTGCTGCCATAAGTAGTCCAGTGGCGAATTAAAATAAATCGCCTGATCATCACCGAATTCACCAGTGAAGAATCGCGCATCATAGACACCAGACAGGGCAACAGATACATCAAATAAATCAGGGTGTTTCAAAGCAAAATTAACCGTATGGAAGCCACCCATAGAGCATCCCGTTGCTACCAGGCCACCTTGCCAGCCAGTTTCATGGCGAATTAGTGGTACTAGTTCATTAACAATATAGCGATCATAGGCATCGTGAGCAAGTGCCATATCGTGACCAGACTTACCTAGGTTCAACCATGATTCTGAATCATAAGAATCAGGCGTAAAAAACTGAACCAAGCCACGATCAATCCAAGGTTGACAAGCTTCAATCATACCAAAATCAGCATACTCATCATGGCTACCACCAGATGATGGAAAGACGACAACTGGCTTTCCAGCATGCCCATAAACATTAAAAGACATTTCGCGACCAAGTTCCCCTGACCACTGACTACGACGTTCAAATTTCATATAACAACTTTCTAATTTGTGGATAAGAGTGGGACAAAAATCGGTCATTCGCCAGAATTCGATTCCCCCTCACCTCCCTAATTTTTCAGATCCACCTCCGCACAGCTCAAACAGTCACTTCCTGACTGTTTGAGGTTGGAAATAAGGGAAGCCAAGGCTTATCTCGTTCGTTAGGGCTGTATAAGCTGATGACATCAGTAAATTAGAGCCCACCACTGCGTCTTGCTTGACTATCTAGAATGAATTGAGAGATTGGGCTTTTGTCCCAGCCTCCTAAATAACAAAGCGTTCTCGCAACAAAGAACTTCCATTTCCCGAGGAATCCTAAACCTTTTCTTGAGCATAACGGATCAAATCTCGCATGGTTTCGCGCTCAGGACAACGCCCAATAATACCGTCCTGACCCATAATCTCTGAAAAGATTCCTGGCACCGATACTATAGATACCAAATGTTGACCAAAGTATTGTCGAATATCCTCTAAACTGTGACGATATTCCTTATCCCCTCGACGGGAGATGTAAAAAACATGATAAGGACGTTTGCTTTCGGATTTAAAGTGATTTTCCTTGACCACATTGGCGTATTCTTTGAAAATATCGAAATCGTTGGCGTAGTTCCACATATCAATAGTCATCCCACCTGGTGGGCGGCAGTTCACTTCAAGTGGAATAATCTCGCCTGTTTCCTTGATACGGAAAAATTCAAAATGGAAAAAGCGCTCTTTGATATTAAAAGCTGAAACACACTTTTCTCCCAGAGTAACCAACTCAGGATTAATCTCTCTTGGTAAGAAATAATACATGTCCGTACCATTAGCAACCGTATCTAAAACAGCCTCTGAATGTTCTAAACTAGAATAGAAAACAATCTTACCATCATGATCAGCTAAACCATCAAAGGTGATAATATCTCCATCCATAAACTCTTCCATGATGTAATCCACCTGAGAAGAGCGATTGGCCAAGAAATGATCCAATTCATCACTTGTCTTTAATTTATAAGTATCAGAAGCCCCGACACCCGAATTTGGCTTAACGATAATAGGAAATCCTAGTTTTTTAGCTAACTTCTTAGCTTCCTTGTCCGTTTTAAAGGTATCCCCTGCCGCTACTTTCAGACCTTGATTACGAAAAACTTCTTTCATTTGACGTTTGGTTTTTATAGCCAACATGTCTTCGTTCTTAAAGCCAAAAACGTTAAAATCAGTACGTAATTTAGCATCCAGTTCCAACCAAAATTCATTATGCGATTCAACACGATCAATACGACCGTATTTATGGGCAAAATAAGCAACTGCTCGATAAACTTGGTCATAGTCTTGCATATCATCCACACGATAATACTCGGTCAGATGTTGTCGAAGACCTTCCGACAATTGATCATAAGGCACATCAGCGATTCCTAAAGTGTTCATTCCACTTTCATATAAACGATGGGCAAAGGTTTCAAAATTCGTCGGAAAATGCGGTGAAATCATTACAAAATTCAATTTATCTGTCATAATAACTCCTCTTAAACGGTATTAGAGTTATTTTAGCATAGTCATATCGAAAAATCCATATAGTTTTCAGAAAATAAAGAAAATAGAGAAAACAACAAAAATAATAGTCGAAAATACCCTTCAACTTATTTTTTTGATACACTAAGACTATGAAAACACATAAAATTTATAATACCGTAGCCGGCGAAAACACCTATTTATTAGAATCCGAAACAGGACTCCTGGTCATTGACCCAGGCAGTGACTGGTCAAAAATTGAAAAGCGTATCAAAGATCTAGACAAACCTGTCCTTGCCATTCTCTTGACCCATACCCACTATGACCATATCTTGAGCGTCGAAGCTGTCCGCAAACACTTCAATCAGCCCCCACTTTATGTTTCTGAAAAAGAAGCTTCTTGGTTGCAATCTCCGGTGGACAACCTATCAGGTCTCCCACGACATGACGATATGGATGACGTCATTGTAGCGCCAGCTGAGCATATCTTTGAGCTCCGTAAACACTATGTTATCGGCGATTTCAACTATACAGTTGTGCCAACTCCGGGACATTCTTGGGGCAGTGTTTCCTTCATTTTCACTGAAGAGGAAGTTATTTTTTCTGGTGATGCCCTCTTTAAAGAAACCATTGGACGAACCGATCTGCCGACAGGAAATTTTGATGACCTCATTTCAGGCATTCGTCAAGAACTTTTCACCCAGCCAAATCATTTTACCGTTCATCCAGGTCATGGCCAAAGCACAACCATCGCCCACGAAAAAAACGTTAACCCCTACTTTCAATGAGACCCTTTAAGAAAATTCTCCTAAGCTTATCCCTACTAATCTTGATAGCTATATCTGATCTCTTGATTGTGGTCAAAACTAAAACTTATCAGGCTAGCGCTAATGCTGAGAACATTCCCCAAGAGTCTAAGTCGCTTGACCACAGTCTTTACTTCAAGACAGAAGGGAACAATGATTTTCTATCAGAAGGCACACTAGTTGAGGAAGAAGCCTATGCATCCTTGGCTGTTTCTTTAAGTCAAAAAGCCAAAAGTCGCTTAACTAACAATACCACTTATGTAACAATCTAAGGTGGCAGTCATGCTGGATTTGGAGATTATGGCAGACAGGCTAAAGACGGCTAATCAAGCATGTCCAAAACCCAACAACGCCAAGAATTAGTTCAGATGATTAACAACTTTATCAAAACACACGAAAACGACACCCATTAAGGTGCCGTTTTTTAGTGAGCTCGGAGGAAGATTACAACAATGGAAATACCAATGTGACTTTCGCTCCATCTTTAGCAAGATTATTTTCTAATATTAATTCGCCGCTATGGAATGTCATAATCTGAAACGCTATGTATAACCCTAAACCGTAGTTATCCGATGAATGCCTACTTTTATCACCACGATAAAATTGTTGTACCCCATGTGCCAAATCTTCTAAAGAAAATCCCGAACCCTGATCAATTACAGATAGGTACAATTTATTTGTAGCAGTTTCTATCATTATTTCAATAGGAGCATTATCTGGAGAATATTGAATGGCATTATTTAACAGATTTTGAAAAGCTCTTTCAAAAAGCACTAAATTAATCAATAGAATATTATTGCCAACATCAATATCTTCTTTCAATAACCTTTCGTTAATTTCTACTATCTCACTTGCGATAAGCCTTACTCTTTCAATAAAATCTGTCATTGAGACTTTTTCTAGTGAAAAATCCAACTCTTTAATGGATTGATTTACCGTCATTAAAGTTTTGGTATATTCTGAAATACGGTTCATGTTTTTAATAATAAAAGAAACATACTCTGACTGCTCTTCGGTTAAATCAGTTTCACTTAATAATTCAGCATTACCTTTCACAATAGCTGTAGGCGTTTTGAGGTCATGTGTTAATGCTGATATTTGATTTCTTTTTTCCTCCTCTTGAAGCCAATTTTCTTTTAACGATAGACTCAAAGCCCGTTTCATGTTGTCAATACTATTCAAAACATCATTAAACTCTCTAATTTTTGAAAAACTAATCTCAATATCAAGATTTTGTTGAGCTATTTTCTGTGATGCTTCCATCATAGGGATTAATTGCTTTGTCATGTACTTAGCCCAGAAAAGAGTGACTAAAAAAGTGCTGATAAAACAGAAAACGATTAGTAAACTGGCAAATAAAAAGTTAATTTTAGGAAAATAATCATTCATCCAATTAATTGAATAATGCGGCTCAAGTTGATAATTGATAATAATGTAACCATCAGGTCTCTTATATTCTATAAATGATGATTTGGGCGTTGAGATTTCTTCTCTATTGTGAAAATGGATTGCCTTAATTTCATTTTCTTTAGTCATATTAGACTGAAGAATTTCACCGTCTAAATTCAGATAAATATAGCTTGCTTTATCAGGAATTAAACTATCATCAAATTTCTTTTGGTGTAAAATTGCTGTTTTATTGTCTATTATTTGATTTTCCGTTTCATTTGCAGGAATGATTAATCCCGTTTGATAAAAAGTAATAAAGCTAAGTAATGAAACTCCTATAGCTATGACTAAGCCGATCCCAACACTCCCTAAATATTTGAGAAAAATGACTTTCAGAGTTTGTCCTTTTTTATTTAATGCCATTTATAACCAATTCCCCAAACTGTCTCAATAGGATATTCTTCGTATTTTTGAAATTTAGCTCTTATATTTTTAATATGTTCCGAAATAGTAGAAGAATTACCGGTACTATCAAATCCAAAAATAGTTTCATAGATTTGTTCTCTAGAAAAAACCTGACCTTTTCGTCTAGCTAACAATTCTAAAATACGATACTCAGCCTTTGTTAGTTTGATTTTTTCATTATTCACAAATACTTCATTAGAAGATAAATTAAAGTGAATTCTACCTAAGTTTAAATTCAAATGTTTTTCTCTTTTCTCCCTTCGTAGATGTGCTTCAACTCTTGCCAATAATTCATGGACACCAAATGGCTTTGTGATATAATCATCTCCTCCATTTAATAGCCCTTCTACAATATCCTCTTCCATTGTCTTAGCTGTTAAAAAGAGGATAGGGCAGTCCACTTTGCTACGGATTTTTTTACAAAGACTAAAACCATCAATCCCTGGCATCATAACATCAAGTAAAATTAAATCAAATTTGGTCAAAGTATCGGTATTTAGGTCTAAAGGATTTTGCAAGATTTCAACAAGATGATTATTCTTTTTTAAAATATTTTTCACAAGAACCAATAAATCGTATTCATCATCAACAACTAAAATATTTGCCACTAAAACTCCTCCTAAAGCGCTATCAATTTATTATACTACATTTTCTATTTGACTCATCAATCAATAAAAGGATTTCCATCCCAATAATTAACCCATTTTACTGATCCCCAAAAAATAATCAGAGTCAAAGGAAGAGACACATAAAGCCAAGTATTTAATTCTCTATATAAATAAGTTTGATCACTAAAATTGGTGCCGACAATATAAGTAGCAGCTAATCTTGATGACCAAGTACATGGCAAAAAATACCAAATGTCATCACCAATAGCGGTCATTGAAAGTAAAGCAAGCAATGTCTCTACAAACCCTAGTCCAATTGAGACTCCGCTCCCGAAGTTCACCGATACCAATAGATGAATCATATAAATTGTTGTGGCTCCACCGGTAAGACATAACACTTCAATGAGACAGTTTATTGGAGACTGATGTCCAAAAAGCAAAGAAAAGACTGTAATGGAAAGACTGACAGAGATTAATAAATTAACCAATAACACTATTAATTTTCCGATATAAGGTTTACTCCGAGATTTTGTAGTAGATAGGATGACTTGAAATCGACCTGCATTTGCTTCCATATCTATAACTTTAGATGTTATAACGCCACAAATGATTGGAAGAACTACTCCAAGAAGGACTAAATAATTTTCTATGATAACGTCATTACCAAAATTTTTTAAACTCGTAAACTGGCTTGCCACATAGAAAATCAGAGCATATAAAATTGGTAAAAATATATGAGCTTCTAAAATCCAGGTATGCTTTAATTTTAAAAATTCTGACTTTACTATATTCATCATGATGTCACCTCCTGCTTTGAAAACCAATTTGCAGTTGAAATTGTCAATATATAAAACAGACATATTGATAAGAGACAAGGTAGCCATAATGACGTACTGGTAATCATTGGGTTTGATAGGTCTGTTGGAACACCATTTGGAAGAATATGTAAAACTGGTACCATCAGCCTAAGTCCCCAAGAATAAGGACAATACAGCCACATAGAAGTATCAGACACTAAAATTCCTAGCCCTAAACCTATGATAGCATTTCCAACAATACTAACGACAAGACCAAATTTTTTAGCTAAAAAGAAGCACCATGGTATCTGCCAAAGGTTTGTTAAAAGTAACAGTAAACTTGCAAAAAATAAAGTTACAATGCTATAGTCAGGAGACAATTCTCTTCCAACAAACCATTGAAAAATTAAGACATATAGTAAATGACATAGTGTTGCAAGACCCATATAAGTAAAAGTTATTACAATTTTTGCCACCCAAACTTTTTTTAAATTAACATTCAAAGGGAAAATGGCTCTGTAATTGAGTTTTTTATCTTCTTTTCTGTGCATCAAAGCAGGTATTAAAGCAAACGTCGCGGGCATTAAAATGACATACCACCAATTGTATGCATTAACTGTAAAATAAAAAGGCATTAATACAAAGGCATGTAGAACAGCAATGATAGGAGCAATTAAAGGTAATTTTATCAAAAAAGTACGTTTATTCTTTAAATTTTCAGCATGAATATAGCGCTTCATTAATTTACACCTCACTCTCATTAGCGATAACAGTCATAAAGAGCTCTTCTAAATTGCTGTCATGATGGATACGATCTTGATATTTTAATTCTCCCTCATGAATAATCCCTATATGTTCGGCAATATGTTCTACTTCTGCTAAGATGTGACTAGATAAGATGACTGTTATCCCTTTTTTAGGAAAACTCCTTATTAAATCACGTAATTCTTGAATACCAAGCGGATCTAGTCCGTTTGTAGGTTCATCTAATATCAGTAATTTAGGATGGTTTAACAAGGCTATAGCTATACCTAATCTTTGTTTCATTCCTAAAGAAAATTGACCACTCTTCTTTTTTCCAGTATTTTTTAAATCAACTATTGCCAGCACTTCATCGATTCTTTTATCAGGTAATCCAAGTAAAAGAGCTCTTACTTTTAAATTTTCTCTAGCTGTTAAATTCTCATACAATGCTGGCATCTCTATCAATGCTCCAATATCCGACAAATCATTTCGGCTCCAACTGTGTCCTTCAAACTGTATTTCGCCAGACGTTTTGTGAAGCATACCTGTAAGCATCTTTAAAAGTGTTGATTTTCCAGCACCATTAGGACCAAGTAAACCATAAACTGTATTTTCTTCAATTTTTATAGATATGTTATTAACAGCTCTTTGTTTTCCAAAAACCTTGCTCAAGCCTTGAGTCTCTAAAATATATCTTTCCATTTTGAAATATCTCCTTTTTTGACTTTAGTATAAAAAAGAAGTTTAAGGATTTTATCAAGAAAATAAAAAAAAACAGACAAATATTACTTTGTCTGCTTTACTCATATTTAGTTGTGTCATTTCTCATCCTCAAACCGCTTCTGATACTCATCTTCAATGATGGCATCACCTTTGTTACGCATTCATGACCTGCTAAAAGGGCTTAGGAGAGGCGCCAAAACAGCGATCGGTAGGAAAATGGTAAGGTTATCAGTAAATCTGATGGTGAGATGTCCATAAGGTCACACTTTCTTAGATTTTCAAGAAGCGTCTCATTGATAGCACTGATCCTAGTGATCCGATGATGATTCCGATAGCAACCATTGCGACCACGCCAACTGGAATAGCTAAGTCCGGTTTGTAGAGACTAAGATTTTGTTGCACAAGGCCTTTCATCAGGTAGTTATAGGCAATGATGTAGAGATAAGAACTCAAGGCTGCTGGAAGGATGGAACCAAGCAAGCCAATCCAAGCACCCTCAAAGAAGAATGGTCCACGGATGTAAGAATTCTTAGCACCTACCAAGCGCATGATTTCAATATCTCGGCTACGTGAGAAAATCGTAACACGAATAGTGTTCGAAATAAGGAAGATGGCCACTAAAATCAGGATGGCAGTTCCTACAAGTCCCCAAATACGTACCATTTTCGCTAGATTGAAAATACGGTCAGTATCAGCTCCACCATACTCAACCGAATCGATGCCACCTAGCTGTTCTGCTGCACGCGCTACTTTCTTAACATCTTCAGGTGATTTGGTCTTCACATAGTAAACATCATAAAGTGGGTTAGCGTCATCATCAAAGACTTCTGAGAAGGAATCCCCCATCTTAGCTTTCAAATCTTCTAACTGCTCATCTTTACTTGAATAATCAATAGCTTTTACACCCTCAATATCTTTCAATTGATTGTAAATCTTATGATAGTCCTTGTTGACAATTGTCTTTCCTGAACTATCTTTGACAATTTCCTGGGCATCTGTCGAATCCACATTCAAGAAAACATTGACTTGAATATTGTCCTCGATACCTGAAGCTAATTTTTCTGTATTAAGAAGAACACCTGCAAAAAGACCAACTAAAATCAAGGTAATAGATACTGTTGACATAGCTGCAAAAGTCATCCAACCATTACGTTTTAAACTCTTGATGGATGTCCATAAATGTCTGAAAAAATTTCTAATCATTATAGCCGTACTCTCCTTCCTCTTCATCACGAACAATTTTTCCATCTTCAATGGCAATGACACGATGACGCAAACTGTTAACAATTTGCGAATTATGAGTCGCCATCAAAACAGTTGTTCCCTGAAGATTGATACGCTCAAGCACCTGCATAATTTCCATAGAAATTTCGGGATCCAAGTTACCCGTTGGTTCATCTGCAATCAAGACTTTGGGATTGTTGACAATGGCACGTGCAATAGCAACACGCTGCTGCTCACCACCCGATAACTGATTTGGGAAAGAACGCATTTTATGTTTAAGACCAACAAGTTCTAAGACTTCTGTCACACGCTTCTTGATATGCTTGCGCTTTTCACCAATAACTTCCATGGCGAAAGCAACATTTTCATAGACAGTCTTACGTTCCAAAAGTTTATAATCCTGGAAAACCACACCAATAGAGCGACGCAAAAGTGGCACTTGACGTTTTTTCATTTTAGCCAAGTTAAATTCTCCAACTTTGAGAGATCCGCTAGATAATTTTTCCTCACGGTACAATAGTTTGATAAATGTTGATTTACCAGCTCCAGAAGGACCAACGATGTACACAAATTCTCCTTGATTAACAGAGACACTGACATGACGAAGGGCCGTTGTAGAGCGACGATATTTCTTAGAAACATCCTTTAATTCAATTAAAGCCATAAATTAAGATACTAAGAGCGTTAAAAGCAGACGAAAAATAGGAGCGTGACGACATATGCCTGCATATGAGGAAGGCTATCTTTTTTCACTAGCTTTTAGCTCGAGTTCATTTACATGAACCCGCATCCTTTCCTTTCTATAAGTTGTAGGAATAATGAGACAAGCCTAAGGGCTGTGCTCGATTCCTTTCGTAAGATACAAAGGGACAATTCGACTTGTCGAAAACTTCCGATGAAAAATAGGAAAACAGACGATGACTTGCAAAGTCGAGGAAGTTTTATCTTTTTTCAAGAGAAGTTAGTCCCATCTTCATATTAATCATTAATCCATACGCCACTTGAGGTAAGCGTCGATAAAGCCTTCAATATCACCATCCATGACCTTATCAACTTGGGCTACTTCAAAATTAGTACGGTGATCTTTTACCATAGTATAAGGTGTGAAAACATAAGAGCGAATTTGACTTCCCCAAGTGATTTCTTTCTTATCACCTTTGAGAGCATCCACTTCTTGCGCTTTCTTCTCCTGCTCCATTTGGTAAAGTTTAGCCTGCAACATCTTCATAGCACGGTCGCGGTTACCATATTGGGTACGATCAACTGTTGATGCTACAACGATACCAGTTGGAATGTGGGTCAAACGAACACCCGTGGACACTTTATTGACGTTCTGACCACCAGCACCACCTGAACGGAAAGTGTCCATTTTGATGTCATCATCACGAATCTCAACTTCAATTGTATCATCCAACTCAGGCATAACCTCTACGGAAGTAAAGGATGTATGACGACGTTTAGCTGAGTCAAACGGCGAAATACGCACTAAGCGATGAACACCCATCTCAGATTTCAGAAAACCATAGGCATTAGGTCCTTCAAAAGAAAGGGTGACAGACTTGATACCCGCTTCATCTCCGGCTTGATAGTCAAGCGTTTCAACCTTGTAGCCCTTGGCATTTCCAAAGCGCGTATACATACGGAAAAGCATCTCCGCCCAATCTTGTGCCTCGGTTCCGCCAGAACCTGGGTGAATTTCCATGATAGCATTGTTAGAATCGTACGGTTCCGACAAGAGAAGCGTCATCTCGTAACTAGCCATTATCTTAGCTAGCTTTTCAAGATTATCTTCCAATTCTTCTTGAACAGAGTCATCCTCTTCTAACATTTCCAAATAGAGTTCTGTCTCCTCAGACAGCTCCTCCATATTGTGGAAAGTTTCATATGTTTGCTTAAGCTCATTCAACTCTTGCGACGTCTTTTGAGCAGCAATATTATCATTCCAGAAGTCTGGCTCAGTCATTCGGTTTTCAAGAAGCGCAATGTCCTCCTCCAAACGATCTAAGTCAAAGAGACCTCCTGAAGCTAGTCAACTTCTCTTTGTTTTCTACTATTTTTTGACGCATTTCAGCGATTTCCATGATAAACTCCTTATCTGAATATAATCTTATCCATTCTAGCATAAAGCCCTTAAAATTGCCATTTCTGACGAACCAATTCTAACTCTTTGAGGCTATCTTCTTCTTTTAGAGAAAGGCTGCGCATAAAATCAAGCATAGCCTCATCTGGTTTTTTAATAATCTCACCCAGTGCCCAAATGGCTGTCGCAGTATGAATGGGATTATTATTCTTATCAATAATCTCCACAAGTTTCACCACCGCACTACGGTCATGAGCATTAGCTAAAGCAATAATAGCATTACGCTGCAAAATATTTTTCCCACGCCAGGAACCTGCAATCATGCCGAATTGTTCTTTGAAGGATTTGTTAGTCAACTCCAAAAATGGAATCAACTCAGGATGAGCTAGTTCTGGATCAATCTCACTAGCCAGAGGATTATCAATCCCACGATTATAAGGACAACAAATCTGACAAATATCACAACCATAAATAACTGTCTTAATTTTCTTACGAAACTCCATGTCCATCATGCCCTTATCTTGAGTTTGGAAAGACAAACAACGACGAGCATTCATAGTCCCATCACCGATGAGACAGGAAGTCGGGCAAGCTTCTAAGCAACGGGTGCAGTCACCACAACCATAGTCCACTTCTTGATCGGGCTCAATCTCTAAGTTGGTAATCAACTCCCCTAAGTACATATAAGAGCCAAATTCCTTAGAAATCACCAGGCCATTTTTACCGATAAAACCAATACCAGCACGTTTAGCTACTGCTGTATCCACCAGAGCACCAGTGTCGACCATGCCTTTGTATTCAAAATTCTCCGTCAACT
Organism: Streptococcus pluranimalium; assembly: GCF_002953735.1. Classification (NCBI taxonomy): domain Bacteria; kingdom Bacillati; phylum Bacillota; class Bacilli; order Lactobacillales; family Streptococcaceae; genus Streptococcus; species Streptococcus pluranimalium. Next base: position 1,359,295 of record NZ_CP025536.1, read on the forward strand.
CTTCAATCCCTTTAGCCAAGCGATTGAGTTTATCTTGAAGAACATAGTGATAATCTAAGCCCCATGAATTAGGTGTAATTTTTCCACGTTTATACTGGGTTTTAGGTGGTTTAACGGGCAGTTTATTAGGATAAGCAACGGCGATTGAGATAATGGTCTTAGCGGATTCTAAAGACAACTTGGGCTTAATGCGCTCCTCAATGACCTTGTGTTCAAAACCAGTCGTCCGGCCCTCCTCAACACCAGCTCTTAAGGTTTTCTCCAAATAACCAAAATCATCGGCAGTCGTAAACCCAATCTTTGAAATGCCAATTTCCTTGGCAAGTTTTTGAATTTCAACCTTAATATCCATACTACTATTTTAAGGAAAAATCATGTTGATAGCAAGTCAGATCAGTAACAAGTTTGTGTCAAATCGCCTTAAAAAAGATACAATAGAGACATGACAACATTAGCTTTCATGAGTGACCTCCACATTGACCTCAACAACTTTACTGACTTTGAAACCAATACCCTTATCGACTTTCTCAAAGAAGAAAGAATTGACCACCTTCATATCGCAGGCGACATCTCCAATCATCACTACCAAGTTTCTCAGCCTTTTCTAGAAACACTCAAACAGCATTTCTCTGTCACCTATAATCTTGGCAATCATGATATGTTAGATCTGACTGAAACTGATATTGAGCATTTAGACTTCAAGATTCATGAGATCAATACCAAAAAATTCCTAGCCTTCCATGGCTGGTATGATTACAGTTTTCATCCAGAGAAAACAGAAGAACAAAACCTAGCCTTCAAAAACCAATTCTGGTTTGACAGACGATTAGATAGACATACTTCTGACAGCAAGCTTACCGAAGAAACATTATCACGACTAGATGATACCCTTACGCATTATCCCGAAATTGATTTAGTGTCTATGCACTTTGTACCACACCAAAACTTTCTCATGACCCATCCAAAGTTCATCCCATTCAATGCCTTTTTGGGAAGCCAAGCCTTCCATGATGTATTCGTCAAACACCACATCAAGGACGTTATTTTCGGACACGCGCACCGTTCCTATGGCAGCCAAATGATTGACGGTATTAACTACCATTCTAGACCTCTTGGCTACAGAAGAGAGTGGGACTTAACCATCGATTATGTCAATCAACACCCTGAACTTAATCCTACAGGCACATGGAACCTATCCAAACGCTATCATTTAGTCAAAAGATTGCCAGACTACCAGAACTACACTAAAAAACAGCTCAAAGAAGAATTTCGCAAATCTGTAACTGTCTTTGATTTCTAACCTTCTGATCGTTTCTTCACCATAAAAGACACATTGGAGAATAGACTTGTGATAATGACTATAATGCCTACCCCCATAAAATCAACTAACTACTATTGTTCTTGTCATCTTCAAAAATCTAGGACCAGACAAAGAAGTTCAAACAGACCCTTATTTTCCAAGAAAATATCACTTTTCAAATGTTAAACCTATACCAAAAACCATTCAAGATAAGCCTCATGAAGTCTCTACAGACATTATCGGGAGACGACAATAGACTATCTCTTTTCCTTGTCACAATTAGCAATAGCGTAACTCTGAAAACCACGACTTTCCTCTTTAAAAGAGTTCCGTCTACTCTTGAAAATTGACTCAGCTCCAGTTATGAATTTGTTATGACTCCAATAAAAAAATCAGATTCGTCATTGAATCTGATTTTTCTATTTCTATTGATTAGATAGCATTTTTATCCATTCCCAAGGCACGTTGAACAGCTTTAACAATTTCAACAAGCACAAGCATAGCAAAACTACCAATTAAAACAACAATCCACTGTGATAATTCCAAATGCGTCACATGGAAAATCTTCTCAAGGAATGGTACTGTCAGAGTCATAACTAAGAGTACCAATGATCCAAGAATAGCCCAGTTAAAGGTTTTGTTTTTAAATGGTCCAACTGTGAAAATAGATTGGTAAACAGACTTAACATTAAAGGCATGTACCAACTGAATCATTCCAAGAGTTGCATAAGCCATAGTGAGGGCGTCTGCGTGAATTTCATGATAAGTATCATGGGCTGGATTAATGATTCCATAACCATAGACACCTAGAACGAGAGCAGCTTGGAAGAGACCTTGATAAACAACTGCTCCCAGAACACCACCTGAGAAGAAGCTTGAATTACGTCCACGAGGTTTGTGACTCATGACACCTGGTTCAGCAGGTTCCATACCAAGCGCAATCGCTGGAAGGGTATCTGTTACCAAGTTAATCCAAAGAAGGTGAACTGGCTCCAAAACATCCCATCCAAATAGAGTAGCTAAGAAGATAGACAATACTTCAGCAATGTTAGCCGATAGAAGGTATTGAACTGTTTTCTGAATATTAGAGAAGACCTTACGCCCTTCTTCAACGGCGACAATGATTGTTGCAAAGTTATCATCCGCAAGAACCATATCAGAAGCACCTTTAGAAACTTCTGTACCAGTAATACCCATACCGATACCAATATCCGCTGTTTTAAGCGATGGTGCATCATTAACACCATCACCAGTCATGGCCACAACCTTACCTTCATTTTGCCAAGCTTTCACGATACGAACCTTATGTTCAGGTGATACACGAGCATAAACAGAATATTGTTGGAAGACTTTTTGGAATTCTTCATCTGACAATTCATTTAGCTCAGCACCTGTAAAGACATGATCTTCTGTATCGTTAGGATCAATAATACCAAGACGTTTAGCGATAGCTTCTGCTGTATCTTGGTGGTCACCAGTAATCATGATGGGACGAATACCAGCTTCTTTAGCCACTTTAACCGCCGCTGCAGCTTCTGGACGTTCAGGGTCAATCATACCAACAAGACCTGAGAATACTAAATTATTTTCAACAACTTCAGTTTCTAAAGTTGGAACATTATCTTCATACTTGTAAGCCATCATAAGGACACGAAGTGCTTGCTTAGCTAACGTTTTGTTAGTAGCCAGAATAGCATCTTTATCAGCTTCAGTAATCGGACGAATCGTTCCATTCTCTTCAATTTGTGTCACACGCTTAAGCAACTGATCGGGAGCACCTTTAACAGCCACCAAATGTTTGCCATCTGCTAGACGGTGAATGGTTGACATCAACTTACGATCTGAATCAAATGGAAGTTCGCCAACACGTGGCTCTTCTTTCAACACATCACGGACATCAAAGTTATGATCCAAACCAAATTGCACAAGCGCTGTCTCTGTTGGATCACCAATCAATTTACCAGATTGATCAACTTTCGTATCATTAGCAAAGTTCATGATACGAAGCGTCATATTTGAATGTTCCAAATCATCTGTCGCATCTTGCAACTGACCATTAGTATAAATTTTTTCAACGGTCATCTGATTCATGGTTAGGGTACCAGTTTTATCAGAAGCAATAATTTCAGTTGAACCAAGAGTCTCAACAGCTGGTAATTGTCTAATGATCGCATTACGTTTTGCAAGGACTTGTGTTCCCATAGAAAGAACAACCGTTACAACCGCAGGGAGACCTTCTGGAATCGCAGCAACCGCCAATGCAACAGCAGTCATCAATGAATTCAACGGAGCTTCTCCACGGACAAAAACAGATACGATAAATGTAATCGCTGCAATAACCAAAATGGCAAATGTCAACACCTTAGAAAGATGATGTAAGTTTTGCTTCAACGGTGTATCTGATTCATCAGCGTTTTGAAGCATGTTGGCAATATGACCAACTTCTGTAAACATCCCTGTATTGGTAACCACGCCAAGTCCACGACCATAAGTAACGTTAGAGTTTTGATAACCCATATTGACACGATCACCAATACCAGCATCTTCTGCCAATTCAACAGATAGATTTTTTTCAACTGGTACTGATTCCCCTGTCAAAGCAGCTTCCTCAATTTTTAAAGAACTTGCTTCTAGTAGGCGCATATCAGCAGGTACAACATCCCCTGCTTCGAGCAAGACGACATCACCAGGAACCAATTCCTTAGAATCAACTTCTTTAACATGACCATCGCGACGAACTCGAGCTAATGGGCTTGACATAGATTTAAGCGCATCAATTGCAGCTTCTGCCTGACCTTCTTGGTAAACACCGAAAGCTGCGTTAAGCACTACGACTAACAAGATAATTAAAGCATCTGTCAAACCATGCATACCTTCTGTCAAAACTGATAGAGCTGCAGCTACTAACAAGATAATAATCATCAAATCTTTGAACTGATCCAAGAATTTTTGAAGAAGAGTACGCTTTTCAGCTTCTTCTAATTCATTACGACCGAATTCAGCTAAACGTTGCTCCACTTGTGCACTAGTTAAACCTTTTTTGCTGGTCTCTAGAGCTTCTAGAACAGCGTCTTCAGATTGAGTATAAAACGCTTGACGTTTCTGTTCTTTTGACACTTTTTTCCTCCTTGGTCTTTTACTAATAGAAAAAGACCTGTTTATTTTTTAAACAAGTCTCGCAAATTAAGACTATGCCGGAAACAACTGTTTCGAAATGACGACATAATCACGACTGTAATATCTCACAAAAGCAAGATAACAATCGTCGGCTACTCCCTTGATATAGCGTTATTATACAGAAAAAACATTAAAAAAACAAGGAATAGAGAAACAAATTCTAAAACTAGGCTTCCCACCTCAACCTCATCTGATAATCAGCTAGGGCTTCTTCTGCTTCTGGATGGGATAAAAGTTGATAATGGAGGATTAATTCTTGATCGCCCTGATTTAATGCAAACTGTGTGGTTTTGGTAACCAATCGTTGCAAGCCAACCGGCGAAGGGATTTGTGCTGGTGCAAAGGTATCTTTTTCAAATTTCATCATACTCTGAGGTTTGCTAAACCGTGTAACAGTCAATTCACTCGCATTAAATTTCAAAATAACACGCTCTTTTTCCGAATTAGTATAAATGAGATAAGAAAAATCCCCCTTCTCCTTATACTCTCCATGAGCTTCTTCGTGAACCATATCGATGTCCTGATCCATCATAATTTTGTTATCAATGATAATTTTCATAATGTCTTCCTTCATTTTGCTCTTATCATTGTACCAATTTATGAGCTTTCCAGCAATTTTTGCTATAATAAAATCAACATATGCCATTGAAAGGAAATGCTATGAAAGAAAAAGTTTTCCGCGATCCCATTCACAATTACATCCACGTCAAGGAACCTATTATCGCTCAACTGATCGATACCAAAGAATTTCAGCGTCTCCGTCGCATCAAACAAGTCCCTACAACCTCTTATACTTTTCACGGTGCTGAACATAATCGCTTTTCACACTGCCTTGGTGTCTATGATATTGCCCGTCGTATCACAGAGATTTTTGAAGCACAATACCCTCAACAATGGAATCCCGCAGAATCATTAATAACAATGGTAGCCGGCCTCCTTCATGACATTGGTCACGGTGCCTACTCTCATACTTTTGAGAGACTCTTTGAAACAGACCACGAAGCCTACACTCAGGAAATCATCACCAATTCTGAAACCGAAGTTAATGCCGTTCTTCGACAGGTGTCACCTGATTTTCCAGAGCAAGTTGCTAGTGTCATCAACCACACTTACCCCAACAAACAAGTCGTACAACTCATTTCTAGTCAAATTGACTGTGACCGTATGGATTATTTACTTCGTGATTCCTACTACACTGGTACATCCTATGGACAGTTTGATTTAACAAGAATTCTACGTGTTATCCAGCCTGTTGAAAATGGTATTGTCTTTGCTAAAAATGGCATGCACGCTGTCGAGGACTATCTAATCGGCCGTTATCAAATGTACATGCAAGTCTATTTTCACCCATCCAGTCGTGCCATGGAAGTTCTCCTACAAAATCTTCTCAAAAGAGCTAAAACGCTCTATCAAACAACACCCAACTATTTTCAACAAACAGCGCCAAATCTCATTCCTTTCTTTGAAAAGCAGTCAAGCCTATCAGACTATCTCTCCTTAGATGATGGCGTTATGAACACCTATTTTCAGGCTTGGATGACGAGTGAAGACAGTATCCTCAAAGACTTGGCTAGCCGTTTCATCAATCGTAAACTCTTAACTTCCATCAGTTTTGACACGGAAAATCAGTCGCAGTTGATTGAAATGACAAACTTGGTGAAACAGACCGGATTTGATCCCGATTATTATACAGGAGTTCATATCAATCTCGATTTGCCCTACGATGTTTATAAACCTGAAAGCGATAAACCTAGGACGCAAATAGACATCGCCGAAAAAGATGGCAGTAAACAAGAGTTATCATCGCTATCAACGCTGGTAGGAGCACTATCCGGAAATATTCACGGAGATCGTCGCTTCTACTTCCCAAAAGAAATGTTGCAAACAGATGATCTGTTCACCCAAGACAAGATCACATTTCAAAAAAATATCACTAATGGTCACCTAACCACCACCCTATAACCTAAGCTCTGCCATGACAAAATGGCAGTTTTTTAGTAAACTAGATAGGAAGCACTTTTTACGAAAAAAGGAGACGACTATGTCTATCAAACTAGTTGCTATCGATATTGATGGTACTTTATTAAACGACAATCGAGAAATCACACCTGAAGTTTTTCAGGCTATTCAAGATGCCAAAGCAGCCGGTGTCAAAATTATTATCACTACAGGACGCCCTATCGCAGGTGTTACCTCAATGCTAGATGACCTTAATCTACGTGACAAGGGCGATTATGTCATCACCTTCAATGGTGGCTTAGTTCAAGAAACTGACACAGGTTCTGATATCGTCAAAGTCCCTCTCTCCTATGAGGAATACCTTGATATCGAATTGATGGCTAGAAAACTTGGTGTTCATATGCATGCCATCACTAAAGATGGTATTTACACAGCCAACCGTAATATCGGCAAATACACTATCCACGAGGCGACACTGGTAGACATGCCAGTCTATTACCGTACCCCTGAAGAAATGGCTGATAAGGAAATCGTTAAAATCATGTTCATTGATGAACCAGATATTCTTGATGAAGCTATTGCAAACATTCCCGAAGATTTTGCCAATCGTTTCATGCTAGTCAAATCAAAGCCTTTTTATCTTGAAGTGGTTGATAAAAATGTTAGTAAAGGAAATGCTATTAAAGCACTTGCTGAACAACTAGGTATTTCTATGGAAGAGACCATGGCAATCGGTGACGAGGAAAATGACCGTGCCATGCTTGAAGTTGTTGGTACGCCAGTTGTCATGGAAAACGGTGTACCAGAGCTCAAAAAAATTGCCAAGTACATCACCAAATCAAATGAAGAATCTGGTGTTGCATATGCTATTAGAGAGTGGGTATTGAAGTAATGACATATTCTGTAAAAATTGGTATCTCTCCCGAAGAGCACGACCAGTTTGTCATCCATCATCCCTTAACAAACCTACTGCAATCTAGTTCTTGGGCTAAGGTTAAAGATAGTTGGGGAAACGATCGCATAGGGTTTTACGATAATGGGCAGCTAGTTGCTGTTGCTTCTGTCTTGGTTCAACCACTGCCGCTGGGCTTTACCATGATTTATATCCCTCGCGGACCTGTTATGGACTATGGCAATAAAGAGCTTCTAACATTTGTTCTTGAACAGTTAAAAAAATATGGTAAGCAGAAAAAAGCCCTCTTTATCAAATGCGATCCATTCATCCTCTTAGCCGATCATCACGTCAATGAAGAATTAAATGAGAAACTATTCGGTCACGATGTTATCAACAATCTAACCGATGCTGGTGCTGAATGGACAGGACGAACAGAGGATTTAGCTCAAAATATCCAACCACGTTTTCAAGCCAATATCTATGCAGAAGGTTTCTCAGAAGCAGCTCTACCTAAAAAAATCCGTCAAAGTATTCGTACTTCGCGTAATAAAGGTGTTGACATTGTTTTTGGAAGTGTAGATCTAGTTGATGATTTTGCCAAACTCATGAAAAAGACTGAAGATCGTAAACAAATTCATCTTCGTGGGCAGGATTACTACGAAAAATTACTAAAAACTTACGGCGACGATGCCTTTATTACCATGGCAAAGGTCAATCTCAAAGAACGCCTAGCCATCGCTGAAAAAGGACTCGAAGACGCTCTGGCATTACAAGCAACTTTCACTTCAGAAAATCGTCAAAATAAAGTCAAATCAACCGAGAACGATATCAAACGCTTCGAAAAAGAGATCCATTTCTTCAATGAAAAATTAGCTAGTGGTCAAGAAATAGTCCCATTAGCAGGAACCCTCTCTATTAATTACGGAGACACTTCAGAAAATATCTATGCAGGTATGGACGAAGAATACAGACAGTACAACGCTCCTCTTATCACCTGGTTTGAAACCGCAAGGCATGCCTTTGAAAAAGGAGCTAAATGGCAAAATATGGGAGGCATTGAAAATAAACTAGACGGCGGTTTGTACCAATTCAAATCAAAATTCAATCCAATGATTGAAGAATTTATTGGAGAATTTAATATCCCTGTCAATCCACTTCTATATCGCTTATCCAATACTGCCTACACACTACGTAAAAAATTAAGGAGCAAACATTAAGATGCCTGTAAAAGCATTAACTTGGGACATTTTTGATCATTTTGTTAATCAAGCCCAACATCGCAGTTTTGAACAATCTTCTGAAATGGGCTACCTTCTCGAAAAGCGAGGCTATCAGGTATCTCCTGTCGGTTATGTCGACGACAATAACCTTGTTCAAGTAGCAGCCATCTTATATAGTACACCTGTAGCTGGTGGTCTTTATTCAGAAATCCACTATGGTCCTGTATATGATGACAGTCAATACTTAAAACCTTTCCTTGAAGGGTTAAAAGCATTTGTTAAGCAACACAATACTATTGAACTAGCTGTTAAACCTTACGATAGTTATCAACATTATGATGACAATGGCAATGAAATCTCAGATAAAAACCAAGAATTACTAAATACCTTCAAAGAAGCTGGCTATGAGTTTCAAGGATTAACAACTGGTTTCAAGAGTAGTGACTGGCATTATGTTAAATCATTGGAAAACATTGAGCCCTCTAAACTCCTAAATAGTTTTAGTAAAAAAGGTAAGGCACTGGTAAAAAAAGCCAACACTTTCGGTATTAGCATCCGTCAACTAGAACGTCATGAATTAGATTTGTTCAAAAAAGTTACTTCTGCTACATCTGATCGCCGTGATTATGACGATAAACCACTTGAGTACTACGAATATTTATATGATGGCTTCAAAGATAAAGCAAAATTTCTTGTTGCCAGTCTCAACTTCCAAGATTACCTTGATCACCTAACCAAAGATCAAGATAAATTAAAAGCAAAAATTAGAAAACTCGAGAATGATTTAGAACAAAATCCAAACTCAGAGAAAAAGCGTAATCAACACCGTGAATTTAGCAGTCAATCCGAAACATTTGACACTCGAAAAGCTGAAGCAAATGATTTCATTGCAAAATATGGTGATCAAGATATCATTTTAGCAGGCAGCCTCTTTATTCAAATGCCGCAAGAAACAACCTACTTCTTTAGTGGCTCCTACCCTGAATTCAATAAATTTTATGCCCCTGCCCTTCTTCAAGAATACATCATGAAAGATAGTATTGAAAAAGGCATCCTAAACTACAACCTTTTAGGTGTCGAAGGTACTTTTGATGGTAGTGATGGTATTTTTCGTTTCAAACAAAATTTTAATGGTTATATCGAAAGAAGACCAGGTAGTTTTAATTATTATCCAAACCCCTTCAAATACAAATGCTACCAACTTTTAAAAACCATTCTAAGACGCGGCTGATTAACAGCATTTTAAGTAAGAAATACCCTTGGAAAGTTTTCACATTCTTTCCAAGGGTTATTTTGTTCTAGCTAATTTTAATGACAAAAAACAACCCAAGAAATCTTGAATTGTTTTCGAATTAGTTCTATTTTAGATTTAGAATTCAAGCAAAGCAAGGAAGCTTTCAGCTTCAAGTGATGCTCCACCAACAAGTGCACCATCAACATCTTCGCAAGACATGTATGAAGCAACATTTTCAGGTTTTACTGATCCACCGTATTGAACACGAACTTTGTCTGCAACTTCTTGACCAAAATCTGCTGCAACAACATCACGAACAGCTTTACACATTTTTTGAGCGTCGTCTTGAGTAGCTGATTTACCAGTACCGATAGCCCAGATTGGTTCGTAAGCAATAACAAGTGATGCTACTTGTTCAGCTGACAAATCTTTCAATGCTGCTGAAACTTGTGCTCCTACAAACTCTTCGGCTTTACCAGCTTCATAAGTTTCAAGAGACTCACCACAACAGATGATTGGCGTCATACCATTTTTAAAGATAGCGTGAGCTTTTTTGTTGATGTCTTCATCAGTTTCGTGGAAGTAGTCACGACGTTCTGAGTGACCAATAACAACGTAATCAACACCCATTTCTGACAATACTTTTGGAGATGTTTCACCAGTGAAGGCTCCAGCATCTTCTGAATAAGTGTTTTGAGCAGCAACTTTAAGTCCTTCAACATTAGCGTCAAGCAAGGCTACTAAGTCAACAGCTGGTGCTGCAATAGCTGCTTCTACTTTGTCAGTTGCTGGTAATTTACCTGCAATTGCCTCAACAAAAGCTTTGGCTTCTTGAGGGTTTTTGTTCATTTTCCAGTTTCCGGCAATAATTGGTTTACGTGACATTTCACATACCTCTTCTATTTTTTATAGTATGCTTACATTTTACCATAAAATCCTATATATTTAAAGGAATTGAGTAAATTTAGCTATTGTTTTCACATACTTTCAGAAATATTTTCATCTCACTAGCCTCTTCTTCTGATGACCTTTAGTATTTTCCTCTAGCTAGACAAGAACTTATAAACTGCTAACTATTATACCTCATATTCCTACTCTCAAACATAAAAAAGCACTCCCCTAAGGAAGTGCTCAATTAGAAGTTGTCTGACTCTAATTGTTATTTTGGGAAAACTTAATTGTTAAAATTAAGCTTCGATTTCTGAAACGATACCTGAACCAACAGTACGTCCACCTTCACGGATAGAGAAAGTAGTACCTTGTTCAACGGCGATTGGATGGATCAACTCAACTTCGATAGTTACGTTATCACCAGGCATTACCATTTCAGTACCTTCTGGCAATTTGATTGAACCAGTTACGTCAGTTGTACGGAAGTAGAACTGAGGACGGTAGTTGTCGAAGAATGGAGTGTGACGTCCACCTTCTTCTTTAGAAAGAACGTAAACTTCACCTTTGAATTTAGTGTGTGGGTTGATTGAACCTGGTTTAGCAAGAACTTGACCACGTTCGATTTCATCACGTTGAACACCACGAAGAAGAACACCAACGTTATCTCCAGCAAGACCTTCGTCAAGTTGTTTACGGAACATTTCAACACCAGTAACAACTGCTTTAGAGATTTCGTCTTTGATACCAACGATTTCAACTTCGTCGTTAACTTTAACAGTACCACGGTCGATACGTCCTGAAGCAACAGTACCACGTCCAGTGATTGAGAATACATCCTCAACTGGAAGAAGCAATGGTTTGTCAGTATCGCGTTCTGGTTCTGGAATGTATGAGTCAACGATTGACATCAATTCCATGATAACATCTTCTTGAGCTGTATCACCTTCAAGCGCTTTAAGAGCTGAACCTTGAACAACTGGAAGATCATCACCTGGGAAATCGTATTCTGAAAGAAGGTCACGGATTTCCATTTCAACCAATTCAAGCAATTCTTCATCATCAACAAGGTCAACTTTGTTCATGAAGACGATAAGGTTTTTAACACCAACCTGACGTGAAAGAAGGATGTGCTCACGAGTTTGTGGCATTGGTCCATCTGTAGAAGCTACTACAAGGATAGCTCCGTCCATTTGAGCGGCACCAGTGATCATGTTTTTAACGTAGTCCGCGTGACCTGGAGCGTCGATGTGAGCGTAGTGGCGAGCTTCAGTTTCATACTCAACGTGTGCAGTGTTGATTGTGATTCCGCGTTCGCGTTCTTCTGGAGCAGCATCGATAGACGCATAGTCTTTTGGTTGGTTAACTGATGAAGGCAAGCGACGTGCCAATACAGTTGTGATAGCTGCTGTCAATGTAGTTTTACCGTGGTCAACGTGTCCAATTGTACCAATGTTAACGTGTGGTTTACTACGATCGTATTTTTCTTTTGCCATTTTAGGAAAAGCCTCCAATAAAATATATTTTATAGATAGACAGTAGGCAATACGGTCTAACTTTACCCTCTTATTCTATCAAAATGTCATAGAATTGCAAGTGTTTTATACACTTTTCAGTATTTTCACCATTTTTGGGTATCTACTAAGGAGAAAGAGAGAAATAAGATGCAAGATATTACAAGTATTTAGCTACCTTCTTCTTCAACGTTTAATCTAATTATCGCAATAATTATAGAACTAAAATCATCAGGTAGCTACTTATTGAGATTGAATCATATTTCTCAGATACGCAAAAAGCTGGGATTATCCCAGCTCATTATCAGTCTTCAGACATCATTCTTTCGGATTCTTCAATGATTTCCATACGTTTTTCATTAGCATCTATATTTAATACGAGAGCTATGGCTACCGATAAGACTAGAAGACTATTTCCTCCTTGTGACAGAAAAGGAAATGTAACCCCTGTGGATGGAATTAAGCCAGAGATACCTCCAATATTAACAAAAACCTGCATCAACATCATGCCACCAACCCCGATAGCCATCATTGCATTGAAAGCATTTTTTGCTTTTACACCAACCAAAATAATTCTCAAAATTAAAAAGAAAACTAAGGCTAAAATCAAACATGCCCCTATCATTCCAAACTCTTCCATTACAATGGAGAAGACAAAGTCCGTCGTTGCCTCTGGAAGATAGCCACGTTTTTCGATGGAGTTGCCCAGACCCATTCCAAACCAACCACCATTACTCATGGCATAATAGGAATGTGCTAACTGGTGTCCCGAATCCGTCAAATCTTTAAAAGGATTGTAAAAAGCGCTAAAACGTTTGGCAACATAGCCAAAGACTGGTACTTTAGCCATTGTTTCTACACCGACTACCCCAATTATTCCCAAAAACAGTGCTGATGCTGCTGTTGTACTAAGAAAAATAGCTGAGAACCAACGATAGCCAATACCACTCACAGTAATCATAATGAGAACAGTCAAAACGATGATAGCAGCATTACCAAGGTCAGGTTGAGCTGCGACAAGACCTATTAAAAATAGACAAATTAGTCGCCAATCAGTGAAATCACTAGCATTGCGAGGCCACCAGCGTCTCCGTGTCAAAGCTTGATAATCATAGACAGCAATTGACCTCTGCCTACGACTAAATGTAAACGCTAAAAACCAGATAACTAGGATTTTTAAATATTCTGCTGGTTGAAAGCTAACCGGTCCAATAACGATCCAACCGTGTGCACCATTAACTTCTTGTGTAAAAAATCGAGCTATTAGTAAGAGAATAACCTCTATAAGAAGAACACCAGTAAGGATTTTTGAATTTTTTAAAAAATTCAATCTTAGCCGATAAATAAACAAAATAGCTAAGAGGCTAATGATCCAAAAACCCCCTTGATTAAGCATTGATTTAAAAGGATTTAATCCATAATTAACCAAGGTTGCACTGGTAGTAGAATAAACAATAATCAAGCCTAATACCGATAAAATCAAATAGGGCAAGAGTATCGAATAGTTTAGGAGATGTTTTTTTTCGATATGCATAATTTATAATCTTTCCATTAATAACACTAGCATTATATCATCTTTCTAGAAAAAGAAAAATCAGAAGCTAGTATCCTATTCTTCTAAGGCCTATATTGTTGACACTCGCGTGATAAACTAGCGATGTTGAACGATATCACTCCTACTTTTTGATATGTTAGGTAAGCAGTATTGATATTAAACACTCACAAAAAAGACTGAAACAAAATGTCACAGTCTTTACCAATGTTATAATCTTCAGGATTCAAATACCAGAAGACAATATCAAATGAATTGATTTTCTGATAAGACTTTGAAACGTCAATAAACTCAGGAACAATAAGTCAAGGACAATCGCTTATCAACAATAAACCCATCCTTGCAAACTATTCCTCTTATATCCCGAAGCATAATCAAATAAACTAGTATTTTCAGGTGCCTGATCTTTTCCTAAACAAACTAAACATATTATCTCGTTTTAGGCATCAACCTGAATTACGTAAACCAGTCGCAATACCATTGATGGTAATATGAATCAATTTTTCTTGGCTAGGATCAAGTTTGCCTGCTCTAAGACGTCTAATCAATTCAATTTGAATATAATTCAGAACATTGAAGTAAGGCAAACGGTAATTCAAACTATTTTTGAGATTAGGAAGATCTTCTATTAACTCATCATGCTTTTCAATAGCTAAAATAACATTTTTGGTTAATTGCCATTCATCTAGAATAGTTAAAAAGACATCTCTAACTTCTTGGCTTTCAGCCATTTGAGCGTATTGGAAAGCGATGTTCATATTTGACTTTGAAAGAACCATGTCCACATTAGCCAAAAGTGATTTAAAGAATGGCCATGACTGGTACATTTCTTGCAAAATAGCTAAGTTCGCTGGATCCTTATCAATAAAGTTTTGGAAGCTAGAGCCAACACCATACCAGCCAGGAAACATGACACGGTTTTGGGACCATGAGAATACCCATGGAATGGCACGAAGTCCTGAAATTTCCGTAATGGTTTTACGGGCTGCAGGGCGCGAACCAATGTTAAGGCTTGAAACTTCCTTGATTGGACTTGCTTCAAAGAAATAATCATAGAAATGAGGATTTCCAAAAACAAGATCACGGTAAATCGAATTACTGTCCGCTACAATACCTTCCATGATAGAACGATAATCGTCTATTTTGCTAGGATCTGTAATCATCCGAGTTACCATACGATCAAGGGTTGCCGAGATCAACATTTCTAAATTGTAGTAGGCTGAATCCTTGTTACCGTATTTTGTTCCAATAACTTCACCCTGCTCTGTTAAGCGAATGCGGTCTTTAATAGAGCCAAAAGGTTGTGATGTGATGGCATCATAAGATGGACCACCACCTCGACCAACGGTTCCCCCTCGACCATGGAAGAAGGTCATCTTAACACCAAATTGCTCACCAAGTTTTGTCAATTCGTTTTGAGCCTTGTAGAGTGTCCATCCAGAAGCTAAATAGCCACCATCTTTGTTAGAGTCTGAATAGCCTAGCATGACTTCTTGATAGCCCTGATGGTCTTTGAGCCATGTTTTCACAATATCAAGATTGAGGTAATCAGTCATAATGCCTTTCGCATTTTCCAAATCCTCAATGGTTTCAAATAAAGGTACAATCTGAATACGAGAACGGTCCTTATCTAGGAGTCCTACCTCTTTAAGCATAATAGCTAATTCAAGCATATCTGAAACGGTTTCTGTGTGAGAAATGATATGCTGTTTAATCACGTCTTCACCCAGACGGTCTTTCAACTCACGCGCTGTCTGGTAAATAGCTAATTCTTTTTCCAACAATTCTGACTTTGTCACATTGGTAGCTGAAAGCTGACGAGGATCTTCTACCAATTCTTTCAATAACAAGTGACATTTTTCTTCCTCAGATAAAGAACTATAGTCACTCTCGATATTAGCTGTTTTCAAAAGTTCTGCGACGCAAGCTTCTTGAACACTAGAATCTTGACGCATATCAATCGTTGCTAAAAAGAAACCAAACACATCAACAGCTTGGCATATTTCTGAAAAATCACCTTTGATTAGACTAGCCATTCCATTTTCTTCTAAGGAATCCTGGATAATTCTCAAGTCAGCCTTAAATTCCTCAACACTGATATATAAATCATTAACTAGTCTATAATGACCAGCATTAGCCAAGTGATAATCAGCGGTGTGTGGTTGACGAGACTGTTGTCCTAATTTGCTTAAATCCTTTGAAAAATCAGCTTCTGGGCCCTTCATGTCAACCAATGTATTAACCAATTTTGCTTGAATATAGCTAAACGCTTTACGATAAGGTTCGTTTTCACGAAACTCTGAATGATCCAAAGATTTTTTGGCTAACTCCAAAACACCATCTGACACAGCTGTCAAACTACTTGATAATGAAAATTGACGGTAAAGTTCTGAGATTTTTTCAATGTAGTAGGTTAGGATCACTTCACTTTGAAGGGTTGCAGATAGTCGTAAGGTTTCAGCTGTTACAAAAGGATTCCCATCTCGGTCACCACCAATCCACATCCCCATCGTGATTGGCTTGGGATTTTTAAGAGCTATACCGTTTTTAACCGCTAAAGCTTTGTATTCTTGGGTTAGCTTGGTGATCGCTTTAATCAAGGAAGATGGGTAATACTCCATGACATTGGTGATTTCGTTTTTAACTTTTAGTTTTTTCTCACGGATAATATCCGTTTGCATCATCATCTGGATATAACGGCGCATGTCTGCATACCATTTTTCCTCATTGATAAGACCTAATTTGACATCACGATGTTTCCTTAGAAGCTCATGAATATGGTTGGTCAACTCAAGCATTGTTTTACGTTGAACCTGTGTAGGGTGGGCTGTTAAAACTGGAACGACGTTTAAATGATTGATAACCTCAGCACCCTGTTCATTTTCTGCAATCATTCCCATAACTGTGGACAATTTTCCAAGGTAATCCTTGTTAATGTTATTTTGATAATTAACCTCATAAGCTAAATCAACATCTTCAGCTATATTGATTAATAACGGTAAGATACTAAAATAGCGTGAAATCAAGACCATTTCTTCGTTGTTAATCGTCGAAATAACATTCTGCAAACCTTGATAATCCTCAGCTTTTGATAAGTTTGTTAATTCTTTTATTTTAGAATAAACATCTTCGCCAACAAGCCCTTGAGTTATCTCTTCTAACAGTTGGGTTAGAATCTCAACTTCTTCTTGAATAAGAACTTGATTGCTACTGCTTTCTAATTTAGTGATGTCCACAAAACCACTCCATTTCTTTTTGGTATCTAGCCATTATCATATCATTTTTTGCAAGGAACTGCACTTGATACTACTATTTCGTCAGTTAAAATTCCTTTAAAATAATGCTGATCTTTTTGATCAGTTTCCTAAAGATTTGATATACTAAAGAAAAGGAGGCTATTTATGGAACTAAAAAAACGTTCAGAATTTCCTGAAAACGAACTTTGGGATTTAACCGCTTTATATAAAGACCGCCAAGATTTTCTTTTAGCTATTGAAAAAGCCTTGAGTGATGTCGATACCTTTACTCGTCATTATGAAAACAACTTAACATCCGTTGATGATTTCACCCAAGCACTCATGGAGCTTGAACAGATTTACATCCAAATGAGTCATATTGAAACTTATGCTTTTATGCCTCAAACAACGGACTTCTCAAGCGAAGAATTTGCTGAAATTGCTAAGGCTGGTGATGATTTTGCTACTAAAGCTAGTGTAGCGCTCAGCTTCTTTGACACCGCACTCGCTACTGCTGATTCAGCTATTTTAGATGAATTAGAAGCTAATCCTCACTTTAGCGCAGCCATTCGCCAGGCAAAAATCCAAAAGGAACACTTACTCGACCCCGAAGTAGAAAAAGCTCTCTCAAATTTGAGAGAGCTTCTGGGTGCACCGTATGATATTTATACTAAGATGCGGGCTGGTGATTTTGCCATGGACGATTTTGAAGTTGATGGTAAAACCTATAAAAATTCCTTTGTCACCTATGAAAATTTCTATCAAAATCATGAAAATGCTGACATTCGTGACAAGGCCTTCCGCTCTTTCTCAAAAGGTTTAAGAGCTCATCAAAATGCTGCTGCCGCTGCCTATCTGGCTAAAGTCAAATCTGAAAAATTGATTGCAGACATGCGAGGCTACAACTCTGTCTATGACTATCTCTTAGCTGAGCAAGAAGTGGATCGTAGCATGTTTGATCGCCAGATTGATTTAATCATGTCTGAGTTTGGTCCAGTAGCACAAAAATACCTCAAGCATGTCGCTGAGGTCAACGATCTAGACAAGATGACCTTTGCTGATTGGAAACTTGATATTGATAATGAGCTCAATCCTGAAGTCTCCATTGATGATGCTTACGATCTTGTTATGAAATCCGTCGCACCACTAGGTTCTGAGTACACCAAAGAAGTTGAACGTTATCAGACTGAGCGCTGGGTTGACTTCGCTGCTAACGAAAACAAGGATTCTGGTGGCTATGCAGCTGATCCTTATAAGATTCACCCTTATGTTCTGATGAGTTGGACAGGACGCATGTCTGATGTCTACACGCTTATCCATGAAATTGGACACTCTGGACAGTTCATCTTTTCTGATAATAATCAGTCTTATTACAACACGCATATGTCAACCTATTATGTTGAGGCTCCTTCAACCTTCAACGAATTACTTCTGAGTGATTATTTGGAAAATCAATTTGATAATGCCCGCCAAAAACGCTTCGCTCTGGCTCATCGCTTAACGGATACTTACTTCCACAACTTCATTACCCACTTGCTTGAAGCAGCTTTCCAACGTAAGGTTTATGACTTGATTGAAGCTGGAGGTACTTTCGGCGCAGAAACGCTAAACACTTTCATGAAAGAAGTCTTAACAGACTTCTGGGGTGACGCTGTCGAGATTGATGACGATGCTGCCCTTACTTGGATGCGCCAAGCCCACTATTATATGGGGCTCTACAGCTACACCTACTCTGCTGGTTTAGTCCTTTCAACAGCAGGTTACCTCAATCTCAAGAACAACGATAATGGGGCTAAGGAGTGGCTTGACCTTCTCAAATCTGGTGGTAGCAAGACACCACTTGATACAGCTATGATTATCGGAGCTGATATTTCAACTGATAAACCACTTCGAGACACTATCCAATTCTTGAGTGACACGGTCGATCAAATTATCGCTTATAGTAGTGAACTAAACGAAAACTAATAGTAACAAAGTCTTCTTAGGATATACTATTTTAAACTTGTAAGACTTTGTAGATCTAATCCAAAGTAACCCTCTCTAGATAACTCTTTGCTCTTATTTAACATTTAAATCAGCAACTTGAACAGTTAACGATCTAGCTCGATTTTCATTCAATTCTTATCGACAAAAATAAAAGTAACGGTTTCACTAGACCGTTACTTTTATTATTATCTGATAGCGTTTCTTAATTGCTTACTTCCTGATAAAATTCGATTTTATCACCATCTTTGACGATATTTTCTTCAGCACCTTTATTGGCCATTTTACCATTAACTTTGTACATCCAGTAAAGATTCTTTGCTGGATCTTGCTTATGACCTTCAATCTCTGTCACAAAACCATTATCATCTTCAACGTCAAAAGCTTCGTCAAGAGCTTCTAAAACAGAATCATCCTGATCAACGATGACTTCTTTCTTATCAGCTTTTTCACCTTCTGGTTTTACGCTAACGGTTACCTTGACTTCATCGGCTTCTGGCTTTTTATTAGCATCATCCTTTGCACAAGCTGCTAATAAAAATAGCGAACTAGCAAGTATAACTGGTTTCAACATTTTTTTCATTTTAAAATCTCCTCAAAATTTTTTCTAAAATAGGGTAAAACAACAAAGTAGATAAGGCATGATAGAGATTAAAAGAAAAACCTGCAGCAATATAAGACCACCACGGCATTCCCCAAAACACTGCCATCAGACCATCAATTATTATACCATATAAAAAAGCAAAACAAGCTGCTAGAAAAATCAGGATATGTTGATACCATCTTTTGATAATCAATAGTTTCCACAAAAGCAGAACAAGAGCAAAACTAATGATTTGAAACATGACCCATGGTCCAAAACCTAATAAAAATGATGATACTAGTATACTTAAGCTCATAACCAATACTGAAAAGAGAAGCCCTTCAACTCCTACTAATACTAAGAAAAAAGCTGTAATAGGTTGAATATTGGGTAAAGACGAAAAAATATAACGTAAAACAACACAAAGAGCTGAAAGCATTGCCACTTTGCTAATGGTTTGGATAGATAAAAAACTTTTCATACTCTTATTATCGCAAATAATCTTACGTTTGAACATAGAAAAATGAGCTTAAGAAGAGACTCAATAAAACAACTCAGAACCTGTTTGCACTCTTAGATTTCAAAGCCTATAATAAAAAGAAAATCCCTTAAAGTTCAGTTATTCTTTTGAGAAACGTCTATTGTAAAAAGGTATAGAATGGAAGTTTTGATAACGTCATTCTATACCTTTTATGCTATTAAGTGTTGACCAGTCTCACTGTCAACCAAAGATTTATTCTGTAGAACTCCTTAAGTCAAGACTTGAATTCAAATCCATCTTCTTAGGTTATTCCCAAACAGCGTCAATAACTTCCTTGACAAGCGCTAATTTCTTCCATTGGTCTTCTTCAGTTAAAATATTTCCTTCTTCTGTTGAGGCAAAGCCACACTGAGTCGAAATCCAAAGTTGCTCTAAGGGAATATACTGACTAGCTTCTTTGATTCTAGCAATTAATAGCTCCTTATCTTCCAATTCTGGAAATTTAGAAGTAACAAGCCCAAGTACAGCTACTTTGTCAGGATCTGTAAACTCTGATAGGGGAGAAAAGTCACCTGAACGTTCATTATCAAATTCTAGGAAATAGGTTTGAGCAGCCTCGTCAGCAAATAATTCTTTAGCAATGGGATGATAACCGCCTGATGAAGCCCAAGTGGAGTGATAATTGCCACGACAGACATGCGTATTCACCAAAAGATTCTCAGGGACATTTTCATACACATCATTATTAAGTTTTAAGAAAAGCGCTGATAGTTCTTCTCTAACTTCTTCTTTGCTTTGACCATTAATGCGACCCCAAGTCGTTAAGAAGTTATCATCAACAAGTACTCCCCATGTACAGTCATCAACCTGTAAGGTCTTCAAACCTGCATCAACCAAATCAGAAATAACTTGTAAATAAGCAGCTTTAATGTCTGCGTATAGTTCCTCATGATCTGGATAAATACTATTTAGTTTGGCTACATGCTCCTCATCACGAATTAACTCAAAATAAAATTGTGAAGGAGCTGGAATCGTATACTTGGCTTCTACTTCAACTTCTTTAGCATCAACATAATTTTTCAAGAAACGATAGGCCTCTACAAAAGGATGGTCTTCTCCAGAAATCTTGCCAGATAAAATAGCAGAATCTGGTTTGGTTTCTTCTCCATGAAAATGGTAACCGGAGGATGCTTGAATATGATCAACTCCTGCAAAACCCCAAAAGAAGTCCAAATGCCAGTAAGCTCGTCGAAATTCACCATCTGTAACTTTTTCTAAACCAGCTGCAATCTGTTTATCCACAAGATCCTTTATGGCAATATCCTCTACAACTTTTAAATCTTCAGAAGACAGCTGTCCTGATTCAAAAGCCTGACGAGCTTTTTGTAAAATCTCTGGTCTCAAAAAAGACCCTACATGTTCAAAATATTTCTTTCCCATAGATGATTCTCCCAATAATATTATGTCTATATTTTAGCAAAAACAATTATAGCGTTAAAATATAACTTTATTATAGTTATTTATAGTTTTCACCTATATATAGTCGCTGACAGGATGAAAAATAGCTTCACTATCGCTTTTAAAGGTAAGTTACTTTGATTTTTTATATTTTTTAAGTTACAATATAACGAAGATGAGAAAGAGAATTAAGCGAATCGTTGCGTTTACACTCTTAGGATTGCCTATTTTGATATTAATTATCGCAAAATCTTACGCCATGGTTGCTAGAACTGTTCAACTAAATGCAGCTAGGGCAACAATTCCAACTGTAAGTACTACTCCTAAGCCTAATCAAACGACAACAAGTACCGAAAAAGAAGAACCAATTACTTCCCTAAAACCCATCATTGACGTTTCTGGATGGCAGTTACCTGAAGAAATAGACTACGATACCTTGTCTGCAAATATTTCTGGCGTCATTGTTCGTGTCTTTGGAGGTTCAGGTATTGGTATTGATAACAACGCCACAAATGCCAAAGGGGTTGATAAGTCTTATAAAAAACATATTACTGAATTTCAAAAACGTGATATTCCAGTAGCAGTCTATGCTTATGTTATGGGTAAAAATGTTAAAGAAATGAAAGAAGAGGCACGTATCCTCTATGAAAAATCAGCCCCCTATAAACCAACTTACTATTGGTTAGATGTCGAAGAAAAAACCATGGACAATATGGATAAAGGGGTTGAAGCCTTTCGTTCTGAACTGGAAAGATTAGGGGCCAAGAATATCGGAATCTACATTGGAACTTACTTTATGGACGAACATAGTATCTCTATTGATAAGTTTGATGCCGTCTGGTTTCCGACTTATGGTACTGATTCCGGTCTTTATGAAGAGGATCCTCATACGTCCTTAGAGCATGATCTCCACCAATATACCTCACAAGGTTTTGTTGATGGTTTCCAAAAACCTCTGGACTTAAATCGTATTGCAACGGATAAAGACATTGGTTCTACTTACCAAAAATTATTTGGCCGAAAACCTAGCAAAGATATGCAAGAAAAAAAAAACAAACTGGTTGACAGCTTGTTTTTTTTTCGCTAGACTACTTGTAACCGGTGTCATTTTAACGATAAATCACCGAAAAATTAAATACCACAAGGGAGTGCCTTTAGGCTGAGACCACATGTCTGTGGAATCCTTATCAACCTGATCTGGTTAGTACCAGCGTAGGAATTGTGTCATTTTGTACTTGGTAAGGCTCCCTTTTTGATAAAAAGGAGTTTTTTTATGTCAAAAAATCTTAACGCTTTAGTTGAAGCTGCCATTTTTGCCGCACTCGCCATGGTTCTTTCTTTTATCCCTGATTTTGCCAATTGGTTTTCTCCTTCATTTGGGGCTATCCCACTTATTGTCTTTTCACTACGTCGTGGCCCAAAATATGGTCTATTAGCCGGTCTGCTTTGGGGACTTATGCACTTTATCTTTGGAAAAGTTTATTATTTAGCCTTTTCTCAGGTCTTAATAGAGTATATTCTCGCTTTTGTTTCTATGGGCTTAGCAGGCATTTTTGCTCAATCCTTCCAAGCAGCCATTCGATCTAAAGAATCCAAAAAAGCTATCTGTTTAGGTAGTCTTGCCAGCTTGTTAGCAGTTGGAATTCGCTATTTTTGGCATTTTTTAGCAGGGGTCATTTTCTGGGGTTCATACGCTCCTAAAGGAATGTCTGCACTATGGTATTCTTTTAGTGTCAATGGCATCGCTGGTTCATCTACTCTCATCTTGGTTATCGTTAGTCTTATTCTTTTAGTATCAGCCCAAGCTAATAGACTCTTTTTAACAAAATAATCTTAAGGTTTCTTTAACATATATTGTGTTAAAATAAAGTTTATGCCAAGATATAAAAGACGCCGTAAGACTCCAAAAACATTCAAGACTACAATCATTATCATCTCTTCGCTTATGGTATTGATGCTATCGGCATTTGGATTCATTCATTATGTAAATGCTAAAAAGCTACTGAACTATGAGACACAACAAATGGCTAGCATTGATCATCGTCATGAACTATTTGATGAACAATGGCATCGCATAACATCTCCAATGTCTTATCAAGAGACAATTACTATCACCTCATATCGTGAGAAAAAAGTCAGAGGAAGTGTTCATCTCTTTGCTGGATTCATTTTTAATGGCAAGCAGTATTATACCTTAGCTAACCAACTAACTCTTATTCAAGACAATCCTATCAACCAAGCGGTCGCTGACTTAGGCTATCCCCAAGATAATATCTCAAAACAAATCAATAAACGGTTTGCAAAGATCCCCTATTTTAATACTAGTCGTCAGCCTAAGGGGATTGTTATCCATGAGACTGGTAATGATGACTCAACACTTGATAATGAAATTAGCTACATGATAAAAAACTATCACACATCAGGTGTTTTCGTCCATAGCTTTATCAATGCTAATCAAATCATAACGATTGCCAATCCTGATTTTATGGCACAAGGTGCTGGGCCTAAGGCCAATCCTAACTATATTCAGTTTGAGATGACTAGAGAAAATAGCCCAGATGGTTTTACCAATCAGCTAGCTAATGCAGCCTATTATACTGCTAAACAACTGCATCATTATCATCTGCCAGTTACAATAGGGCAAGAGGATGGTCAAGGAACTATCTGGACACATGATATGGTGTCTAGATATCTCGGAGGAACTGACCATTCTGATCCCGTCGAATACTGGAGAGGTATGGCTAACTACTATTGGGGAGTGGATTATACTGTTGAAGATTTTACACAATTAGTTCAAGCCTATTATAATCAACTATAAAGACGTAAAAATGGTATAATCTAAGTTATACTATTTTTTATTTGGAGGCATTTATGTTTGCATGGTTTGGCCGTTTGGCTAAAGGTATTATTATTGCATTGGGATTTATTCTACCGGGTGTATCTGGTGGCGTATTGGCATCAATTTTGGGACTCTACCAAAAAATTATTGCCTTTTTGGCTCACCCTACTCGTAATTTTCTAAAAAATATTCTCTTTTTCTTGCCCGTTGGTATTGGAGGAATTCTTGGTATCGCTCTTTTCTCTGCACCACTTGAGTGGTTGCTAGCTAACCATCAAGTTCCCACCCTCTGGGCTTTTACTGGTGCTATTGTCGGAACACTACCAACTTTGTGGCAAGAAGCAACTGTTGAAGGACGACGTGACAACAAAGACTGGACTATCTTAATCATTACTTTTATCGTTTCAGGATTACTACTTTTCTTCCTCAATGATTTAGTTGGTACTATTCCAGCAAGCTTTGCTAGTTTTATCTTAGCTGGTGCCCTTATCGCTCTAGGGATTCTTGTTCCAGGTCTAAGTCCTTCTAACCTTCTCTTAATTATGGGACTTTATAGTCCTATGTTGACGGGCTTTAAACAGTTGAACCTAACAGGCGTTTTTCTCCCGATTGCTATCGGTGGTGCTGTCACTATGATTCTCTTTTCAAAAGTGATGGATCATGCCCTTGAGAATCACCACTCTCGCGTTTATCACTTTATTTTAGGTCTAGTGACCTCAAGTACTCTCTTGATTATTTTGCCAAATCCTCGTTCAGCAGAAAGCATTTCTTACGCAGGTGCAGGTCTGGGTACCTTCATCTTTTCTGTTATTTTATTTGTAGCTGGGATTGCTCTTGGCGTTTGGATGAGCCGTCTTGAAGGAAAATATAAAAAATGAGTAAGAAATCTAGAATCAAAAAGACACTAGTTGATCAAATTCTCGATAAGGCTGGTATTGACCATGATAGTCTTGTCGTCAATGCCAAAACAGGTCAGCTTCCAGAAGATATCAAGAGAGAAGATATCTTTAAAACACTGGCTTTAATTGGAGATAAAACTGGTCCAATCATTGGTATTATTCCCATCTCAGAGCATTTATCTGAAAAGAAATTAGCTAAAATCTCTGGGAATAAAAAGGTTCATATGATTCCTCAAAAGGATTTGCAAAAAACGACCGGCTATGTCCATGGCGCAAACAATCCTGTCGGTATTCGTCAAAAACATAATTTTCCTATTATAATTGATGAGATCGCTCTTGAAAAAGGAAGTATGGTTGTTTCAGGCGGTGAAATTGGTCGCTCGATTAGGATCGACAGTCAAACTTTAGCTGATTTTGTTCAAGCAACATTTGCTGATATAAAGGAGTAATCATGTCATTTATTGGAAATTTTATTTGGTTTATCTTTGCTGGGCTTTGGTCTTTTATCTCATGGTCTATTGTTGGAATCCTCCTTTGCGTAACCATCGTCGGAATCCCTCTTGGTTTGCAATGTTTTAAAATTGCCAGCTTTGGTCTTTTTCCATTTGGCAAACAAGTTGTTATCTCTAGTAGTGGGGCAAGTCTATTACTCAACATCATCTGGATGCTTCTATTTGGTTGGGAGCTAGCACTACTTCATTTAACATCAGCCTTTTTCCTTTGCATCACCATCATTGGTATTCCTTTTGCAAGGCAGAGTTTAAAACTCACACAAATCAGCCTTTTCCCCTTTGGCATTCGAGTTGTTAAGGAGTAGCAATGAAACTCTATTTTGTACGACATGGTAAAACACAGTGGAATAAAGAAGGACGTTTTCAAGGTGCTAATGGCGACTCTCCCTTATTAGAGGAATCCTACGAAACCATTACTAAATTAGGAAAACGTTTAGCTTCTGTAACTTTTGACGAGGTTTATTCAAGCGACTTAAAAAGAGCGGTGGATACTGCCCAACTAATCATGGCGCAAAATCACAGCCGACGTGATATTATCCAAACCAAGTCCTTAAGAGAGTGGCATCTCGGAAAGCTAGAAGGTCAAAAAATCAGTTTAGTTCAGTCTATCTATCCTTCTCAAATGAATGCTTTTCGGCATAATCTAGGAGTTTTTAAAGCACAGACTTTTGAAGCTGAGTCCGTTTACCAGGCAACTCATCGTTTAGCAGCATTCTTAGAGGAAACTATTGATAAGGAGTTAGAAAACATACTTCTCGTTGGACATGGAGCTCATCTAACAGCTTCCATCCGCAGTTTGCTGGGGTTTGAACCAGCCTTATTACGAGCAGAAGGTGGCTTAGACAATGCTAGTCTAACCATTTTAGAGACAGATGATTTTGAACATTATTCCTTAAAAGTTTGGAATGATACCAGTCACTATAACAACTAAAAGGTCTTTGGGACATATCCCAAAGACCTTTTAGTTTGCATATTTCATGCGTAAAATTTTCTCTTGTTTAGCATCTAAACGAAGTAAAATAACAACTTTATCAATACTCATATTGCTTTCTAATAAGCGCTCAGCAGCCATCATTAAACCATTGTTAAGTCCCATTTCAAGAATCGGGTTTTTCTTATCATTGATATCAAAGATAAACTTGTTATCAGGAAGGTCAAAAAGAACTTTCACAGCTCCATAAAGCTGCTCAAAGTTATCAATAGCCACGTCATAAACTGGCTTAGTACCTGCTTTCAAGCTACGCCCACGGTGATTAAACCACATGGCATGCCAGCCACCATTTTTGGCACCCATAACATCATTATCATAAGAATCTCCAACATAAAGGGTTGTTGCAGGACTCATATCAAACTGCTCAGCCGCCAAGTTAAAGATTTCTTTTTCAGGTTTTTGGAAACCCGTAGCTTGACTAACAATGACACGTTTGGGATCAACATAGTCATATAGACCAAGCTTTTTCACCTTCTTCAATTGATGCTCCGTTGGTCCATTTGTAATGATTCCGATTGGTACATTCTTAGACTTTAAAAAATCAAGCGTCATACGCATTTCATCAAGCATGGTAATGTTTTCCAACTCATGCTCATAGATGTCTTGGAAATGATTGCCCTCTGCTTCATCAATCTCACGATAACCAAATTCTGCAAGCGTTTCTTTGCAACGCCAAAAACGGAAATATTCTGTCGTCCATTCTCCAGCCATGACACGTGGAAAACCAATATCAGAATAGTGTCTAAAACGAATATAGGCTTGGTTCATCTGACTCATATCAAAATCAGGAAAACACTTCTCCATAGCCAGACGATATGGAGCTTGTTGGTCATAAATCGTATCATCGACGTCAAAAACAATTGAGGTTATCATGAATGCTACATCCCTTTTCTATTTTTTCAAACGTGACTATTATATCATTTTCTTTATTTTTTACCAAACCACATTCTAATAATAGTGAATTATCAAGGTTTTTGTGTTACAATAAAGTGATTATTTATTGGAGGATGTCATGTCTAAAGAACATATTGAAGCATTAAATGACCAGGAGATTGTCCGTCGTGAAAAAATGTCGGCCCTTGCTGAACAGGGAATCGACCCATTTGGTAAACGTTTCGATCGTACGGCAAATTCTGGCGAATTAAAAGAAAAATACGCTGACAAGAGCAAGGAAGACTTGCATGAGTTAAATGAGACTGCTATTGTAGCAGGTCGTTTGATGACTAAGCGTGGTAAAGGTAAGGTTGGATTTGCCCACCTACAAGATCGTGAAGGTCAAATTCAGCTTTATGTTCGCAAGGATGCTGTCGGCGAAGACAATTACGAGATTTTCAAAAAAGCTGACTTGGGTGACTTCCTTGGTGTTGAAGGTGACATCATGCGTACAGACATGGGTGAACTTTCAATTAAAGCTACAAAATTAACTCACCTTTCAAAAGCCCTTCGTCCTCTCCCTGAAAAATTCCACGGATTAACAGACGTTGAAACCATTTACCGTAAACGCCACCTTGATTTGATTTCTAACCGTGAAAGCTTCGATCGCTTTGTGACTCGTTCAAAAATCATTTCAGAAATGCGCCGTTACCTGGATGGTCTTGGTTTCCTTGAAGTTGAAACACCTGTTCTTCACAACGAAGCTGGTGGGGCTGCTGCTCGTCCATTTGTAACACATCACAATGCCCAAAATATCGACATGGTGCTTCGTATCGCAACTGAATTGCACTTGAAACGCCTTATCGTTGGTGGTATGGAACGTGTTTACGAAATTGGACGCATCTTCCGTAATGAAGGAATGGATGCAACTCACAACCCAGAGTTCACTTCTATCGAAGTTTACCAAGCCTACGCTGACTATCAAGACATCATGGACTTGACAGAAGGTATCATCCAACATGTTACCAAAGCTGTTAAAGGGGATGAGCCTGTCGTTTATCAAGAAACTGAAATCAAGATCAACGAACCATTCAAACGTGTCCACATGGTTGATGCTGTTAAGGAAATCACTGGTGTTGACTTCTGGCAAGAAATGACTTTAGAAGACGCTGTCGCAGCTGCTAAAGAGAAAAATGTGCCACTTGAAAAACACTTTACTTCTGTTGGTCACATCATTAATGCTTTCTTTGAAGAATTTGTTGAAGAGACGCTTATCCAACCAACATTTGTCTACGGACATCCTGTTGAAGTGTCACCACTTGCTAAGAAAAATGATGAAGATCCTCGCTTTACAGACCGCTTTGAGCTCTTTATCATGACAAAAGAATACGGTAATGCCTTCACTGAATTGAACGATCCAATCGATCAATTGTCACGTTTTGAAGCTCAAGCCAAAGCCAAAGAACTCGGTGACGATGAAGCAACTGGTATTGACTACGACTACGTTGAAGCCCTCGAATACGGTATGCCACCAACAGGTGGACTCGGTATCGGAATCGACCGCCTCTGCATGCTCTTGACAGATACCACAACTATTCGTGATGTACTCTTGTTCCCTACGATGAAGTAATGGTATTTAGAACTTTTGAAAGCCTCCAGCTAGACTGGTGGCTTTCTTTTCTATCAAAGAAAACAAAGCCACTTCGTTTAAAGTCCTAGTATATTGATGGATTACTTTATCTTGAGAGAAATCAAATTTCTAAGACTTACCTGTTAATCCCTTAAACTCCTTCTTCGATAAGATGATTTTCCTTTCCCACAATCATCAAACATGTTACACTAGTTGTATCATCTATAAGGAGTCGTCATCATGTCTAGAGAATATCTTGCTTATTTATCCGCTACTATTTTTATCTTATATGGTATCTTTGCTAGCAAGTGGTTATTTGTTTTTCTTGGTGCTGTTTTCATCATTATTGGAATTGCAGATCGGCTACAAGATAAAAACAAGATTGGTAAATAGAACCAATCTTGTTTTTTTACTTTTTAAATTCCTCAACCAGAACTTGAAATTCTTCATTGGTTAATGTGATGCCTTTTCCCATTTTAGAATGGTCCGGACTCCACGTTCTAATATCAAACTTGGGTTCTGCCCCATTAAAGCTGACACGGTTCAACTCTTTTGTCCATCCTTTATCATTTTCAGATAAAACTAAAAGTTTTTCAACGATTTCAAATGTAAATTCTGCCATAAAAACCTCCTTACTTATCTATTCGATATTATAAGACCATTATACCATGATTTTTCCTAAATTCAGGGCAAAATTTTAGTATTTGAATACTGCAATAAAAGGCAGTAGATTTTGTTTTAGTATCTAAATACTAAATTGTTCTTTTTATTTCAAAAAATTAGTGACAAACCCCTTTTATTATGGTATGATGATATGGAATCAAACCTAGGAGTTGTTATGGCAAGTCAATTGAATAAAAAAACTCTGCCAGATGGGCAACGTCAACAAGAGACAGAGTTAGAAAACAAATATCAAAGTTATCAAGACTTTGATCATAATAACATCAAGCTTAGAGAGTTAGCTTTTTTTGGACAAATTGCGATTTTCTCAATTTTTACTGTATTGACAGCTTTTGTTCTTTTAAGCTTCAACTTTGGACCTTATCTAGCTTTTCCAATTGCCATGTTAGTTGCCACTGCTCTAACATCAATTGTATACCAAGTGATTATTACGTTTTTAAAAAAATAGTACTTTACAACTTTTCATGTAAGGTACTATTTTATTTTTTGTATCCTGATAGGATAGACTGAGAAATTGGTTTAAAAACACCATTATGACTACTAAAAATTGAGTATCTTAAAATACAAGATATTAAAAAAGAGCAATCAAATCTGATTCTCATCGAAATCAATGATTTTATTGCTCTTGTTATATGATTAAGCTTCCTCGTCATTAGAGTAGTCGATAACAATATCGTCTACTTCTGCAGCATGTTTGACATCATCATCACCATCAACAATCTTATCTTCAAGATCCCAATCAGCAGCTTGATTCATCTTTTGAACAGCCATTTCTTTTACCAAGTTAGCTTTTTCTTTGACTTGCTCAAGGACATCCTCAGGAGTCAATTCGCCATTTTCATACTTAGCCTTATAGTCATTGAACTTTTCAACGGCTAAGTCTTTGTAACTATTAGCTTTATCTTTAGCATATTGAGTGTATTCTTCAGGATTTTCTTTGTAGTCAGTGATAAAATCACTGGCTTTTGCTTTAGTCTCTTTACCTTTGGCTGTACTAAAGAAATATGCTGCCGCTGCACCAACCGTTGCGCCAATGAGTAATGATTTTCCTAATTTGACCATATTCTTATCCTCCTAGACAATTACTTATTTATTCTTCTTTTTAAATAATTTTGCACCAACTTTACCAGTAACATATGATTTTCCAACTGTCCCCAAGACACTCCCTACACCATTGGTTTTCTGACCAATATGACGAGCTTTGACATTTAAATCAGAAACACTTTCTGACAAATCTGCAATTGCGACAAAAAGTGGATCAATCGTCGATACTTTACCATTGATATCTTCCACTAAAACATTTGCTTTGGCTAAAATTTCATTGGTTTGAAAGAGAGTGACATTAACATCACTCGTCAGTACCTTAATGGTTTCTTGAGCTTCATCAATGGTTCCTGCAACTTTTTTCAGTACCATAATCAAGTAAACAACTAGTGCAACAAATGCTAGTGCAATGATTAATACTGAAATTCCTACTAAATTCATGTTTTTCTCCTATTGTTAATTTCTGTTTTTGAGATAAAATGGGGTATCAGAACGACGTCTGCGGTAGATAAAGAGGACTAGTCCGATGATAACCAAGAGTGCTGACAACCATTGTGAGACTCTTAATCCTGCTAACATAAGACTATCTGTTCGCAATCCTTCAATCACAAAACGTCCACATCCATACCAGACCAAGTAAAAAAGACTCGGTTCTCCCTTTTTGAGCAATTTGGGTTTGCGACGTAAGCTGACAATCACAATGAAACCAATAAGATTCCAAAGCGACTCATATAAGAAAGTTGGTGTTCGATAGGCACCATCAATATACATTTGGTTTTTAATAAAATCTGGAAGATAGTTTAAGTGCTGGACAGTTTTACCAAAAGCTTCTTGATTGAAAAAATTACCCCAACGTCCCAAACTCTGGGCAATCATAACACCTGGTGCTGCAATATCCATGAAGTCCACTGTATTAATAAAATGATGCCTTGTGAAAAAATAAAGAACTATGGCACCAGCTATCAAACCACCATATATAGCAATCCCACCATTCCAAATAGCAAAGACTTCAGCAAGATGGTCTTTATAGTATGACCATTCGAAAATAACATAGTAAAGACGCGCTCCAATAATGGCGATGGGAAAGGCGATAAGAATAAAATCAAGAACTAAATCAGGATTAATCCTTTTTCGAGGAGCTTCTTTCATAGCAAGATAGACAGCCAAAATCAATCCTGTAACGATACACAAAGCATACCAACGAATCTCAAGAGGTCCCAACTTAAAGGCTATAGGATCAATCATTTGCTTCCTCATTTCTAGAAATAAGTTTAGTCAAACGATCCTCAAATGTTTTTGTTGCGTCAAATCCCATTAATTTTGCACGATGATTCATCGCGGCTGCTTCAATCACAACTGAGACATTTCGGCCAGTTTTAACAGGGATACGAACGCGGGGCACCTTCACACCTGAAAATTCAATTTCTTCATTACCATTACCTAGTCGATCAAAAACCTTATCGGCTTCAAAATTCTCAAGATAAATGGCCAACTGAACTTGTGAAGAATCCTTAACAGCACTTGCTCCGTATAAGCTCATGATGTCAATAATTCCAACACCACGAATTTCTAAAAGATGACGCAGGATTTCTGCTGGTTCTCCCCATAGAGTCTCCTCGTCCTTGGCATAGACATCAACGCGGTCATCAGCAACCAGACGGTGCCCACGTTTGACAAGCTCTAGTCCAGTCTCACTTTTACCAATACCAGAATCTCCTTGAATCAAGACGCCCATACCATAGATATCCATAAGTACCCCATGAACACTGGTACGCTCAGCTAAACAGGAATCTAGATACCAAGAGATTTCACCAGATAAACGGCTGGTTGGCACATCACTTGAGAGAACAGCAACACCATTTTTAGTAGCTGCTTGAATGATCTCTTCTTGAATCTCCAGACCACGAGAAACAATAATGGCAGGTGTTTGAGGTTTTAACATTTCACTTAAAACCTGAAAACGGTTATGTGCCGTCATAGCATTTAAGTATGACCACTCCTTCATCCCTACTAGTTGAACTCGCTCCGGTGCATAGTAATCAAAATAACCCGTCATTTCAAGACCAGGTCTTAAAATATCTGACGTTGTTATTTTTTTAGCTAGCAATGTGTCATCGCCATAGATAATATCGCACTTGATTTTATCTACCAGCATTTGAACTGTAACAGACATAAGGTCTCCTTAACTAAAGCTTTATTTCAGAATATTATATCATATTTTCAGAAAAAAGTAAGCGCTAACCAATTTACAGAAACAGAAGGCAGTCCCTACCTTTATACTTCTTGTTCAAATCCTTACCTAGCTTTTCAACAGCAATAATCCTTAAGCATGAGCCAAAAGTGACATCTTCTTAAATATTTTTATGACTAGAAATAATTTCTAGTAATCACCAAAACCATCCATCATCAGAATCTACTGGCCTAGCATTTTTTCGATGACGTTTTCCTCCGCCAAAACGCTCTCTTTCGATATCTTCTTTGTAAGGTAGAAAGATTGCTAAAACTACATAAATAATAATTGGAAATTGCGCAAAGAAACACGATACTATAAATAGAACTCTTACAAAACTAAGGTCCCAATTAAATTTATCCGATAGACCAGCGAGTACACCAGCAAACACTCGGCCACGTTTTAAACGATAAAATTGATTACCCATCCTATTCTCCTTTCGACCATCATTATGGTCTTATATTTTCATATTATCATTATAACCAAAGCCATGTAAAAACAAATCAGCCTTACGACTGATTTGCATTTTTTTCATAGCTTAACATTCCTTGACACTTGCCACAACGGTATTTTTGAAGATTCATCCGTCGTCTTCGAGGATAGACTTGTCCACAGCTTTGACAACAATAAGTATATTTAACACTGGACTCTTTAAGTTTAGGCGCATAGCGAATGCCATCAACTTGTTTTAACAAGGCTTTAAAATCATTATCTTGATGTTTGTAACCTTTCCCCTGAAAATAGAGATGATAATGGCAAAGTTCGTGTCGAACAATCTGGCGGAAAACCGCTTCTCCGTAGACCTCCAAGTGTCTCGGATTAAAATCTAAGTGACCATCATTTGGAAAAAATCGCCCACCTGTTGTTCTCAAACGCTTGTTCCAGTGAGCATGGTGCCTAAATTCCCAACCAAAGTCTTCCAGAGATACCTGTTTAACATAATCAGTTAGCATCACGAGGATCTACCAAGGAAAGATTGATTTTGTCACGATCAAAGTCTAATTTTGATACCCAAACGGTCACAATATCACCGACTGAAACGACTTGACTCGGGTGTTTGACAAAAGTCTTGGACATTTGGGAGACGTGGATAAGCCCATCGTCATGTAGCCCAATATCCACAAAAGCACCAAAATCCACAACATTACGCACAGTTCCCTCAAGTTTTTGACCAATCGTTAAATCTTTGATGTCAAGCACATCCTGGCGAAGAACTGGTGCTTCAAAATCATCTCGAAGGTCACGCCCAGGTTTAAGGAGATCTTGAATAATATCTTTCAGTGTTTCTTGCCCAAGCTCTAATTGCTCAGCTGTTTTAGCGATATTAAGGGATTGTAGCTTAGACTTAGCAGTTTCATCCAAATCCTTGATATCAAGCTGTTTGAAAAGCTCTTTAACGGCTGCATAGCTTTCTGGGTGAACACCTGTATTATCAAGGACATTTTTAGCGTTAGGAATGCGAAGAAAGCCTGCTGCCTGTTCAAACGCTTTGGCACCAAGACGTGGCACTTTTTTGATCTCTGCCCGAGATTTAATAGCACCATTTTCTTCACGATATTTAACAATGTTCTCAGAAATCGTTTTATTCAGTCCTGAGACATGAGCTAAAAGCGCTGGACTAGCTGTATTGATATTAACACCAACTTGGTTAACCACTGTATCTACAACGAAATCAAGATTTTCAGCCAATTTCTTTTGGCTGACATCATGCTGATACTGACCAACGCCAATAGACTTGGGATCAATTTTCACCAATTCTGCCAAAGGATCTTGCAGGCGACGAGCGATAGAAATGGCTGAGCGTTTTTCGACCGTTAAATCAGGAAATTCCTGACGTGCCAATTCTGAAGCTGAATACACAGATGCACCAGATTCATTCACAATAACATAAGATACCTGTGGAAAATCTTTGAGAACCTCAGCGACAAAAGCTTCACTTTCGCGACTAGCTGTTCCATTTCCAATAGCGATGATTTCAATTTGGTAGGTTTGAATCAATTCTGCTAGTTCTTTTTTGGCTACTTCGATTTTTGCCTGACCTGCTGGTGGTACAGGGTAAATGACGTGGGTCGTCATCAATTTTCCAGTTTGATCAACGACAGCCAATTTAGCTCCTGTACGAAAGGCTGGGTCAAAACCGAGAACCATTTTTCCTTTTAGGGGTGACACTAAAAGAAGATTGCGGAGGTTTTCTGAGAAGAGACTGATTGCACCATCTTCGGCACTCTCAGTTAGTTCTGTCCGAATACGGCGTTCCATAGCTGGAACGATTTTTTTCTTGCAGGCTTCTTGAACAATCTTATGGATATAGTCATTCTTCTCTTTGAAGCGGGCTTCATAAAAGCGTAGCATTTTTTCCAAATTATGCTCAAAGGCAACTTTTAAAACACCCAATTTTTCCCCACGGTTGAGGGCTAGGATACGATAACCTTGTAATTTTTCAACAGCTTCTTCAAAATCATAATAGATTTGGAAGACTTGTTTGTCATCAGCCGCTTGGTCTTTGAGTTGAGA
Source organism: Streptococcus pluranimalium (assembly GCF_002953735.1). Taxonomy (NCBI): domain Bacteria; kingdom Bacillati; phylum Bacillota; class Bacilli; order Lactobacillales; family Streptococcaceae; genus Streptococcus; species Streptococcus pluranimalium. The sequence goes on from NZ_CP025536.1 coordinate 1,394,988, forward strand.
AGTTAATTGGCTGTTAGCCCAGATTTCATTATAGGTCCATGAACGGAGCTTGCTATCATCCGATAGGGCTTCAACGAGAATATCACAAGCCCCACTCAAAGCTTTTTCTGCTGTTTCAAATCCTTCTGAAGTGAAAGCCCCTGCCTCTTTTTCTAGATTTGGAATATTTTGTAAAATGAGACGAGCCAGCGGGAACAAGCCTGCTTCACGTGCTACAGTTGCTTTGGTCCGACGTTTTTCTTTATAAGGCAAATAAAGTTCTTCAACATCCGCTAATTTTTCAGCTGCTTCAATGGCTTGTCGGAGTTGATCGGTTAGCTTACCTTGCTCTTCAATTTTTGAGAGAACTGTTTCCTTTCGTTCAGAAAGAGTGGTTAATGATTTATCCAAATCGATAATAGCCTTGATTTGAACTTCATCCAGATTACCCGTTTTTTCTTTACGGTAACGAGCGATGAAGGGAATCGTATTTCCTTCTGCTGTCAAAGCTAGAACTTGTTCAATTTGTTGTGTTTTTAATCCCAGTTCCTGGGTCATTTTACTAATATTTTGATTTTCCATAACCTATTTATTATAGCTTAAATAGAAACAATTTTCTATAAGAAAAAAGAAGGCTTCTGCCCTCTTTTCATAATCTTACGATGTTGATTTATCGAATTGTTGCCAAACCAAGCCAACGACTAATCCAATCAATGCTGGTAAAATCCATCCCATACCAAGTTCGAAAAATGGTAACACTTTTGCTGCAAAGTTGATTAAACCTTGAACTGGTGCTAAATCATGGATAAGGGCTGGTGTAGCATTCAATCCATCCACAATAGCCGCTAATAAGGTGAAAACAATCACAGAACGGTAAACTTTTGTTGATAAGGGTAGCCAGGCTGAAGCAATTCCCAATAATACCAGTACAATCGCTAAAGGATAGATAAACATCAGTACCGGAATCGAGAGTTGGATGATTTGCGTCAAGCCAACATTGGCAATAATGGCTGGAAGGATTGAAAAGACGATCAGATAGAAACCATAAGATTTACTTGGGAATAGCTCGTTAAAGGTTTCTGAGCAAGCTGTTGTCAAACCAATACAGGTCTTGAAGCAACCAAGGAAAACAATTAAGGCTAAAATAATACTTCCCATAGCACCTAGATAATGAGCGGTGATTTGCCCAAGAGCAATCCCACCGTTTTCACTAATGTCAAAGCCACCTAAACTTGTTGTCCCTGCATAGGCCAACAAGGTATAGATAAGCCCCATCAATCCCATGGCAATCAAACCAGATTTTGTCATTTCGATAGCTAATGATTTGGGTTGTGTGATGCCTTTTTGTTTAAGGGCAGTAATCACAACGATACCAAAGGCTAATCCTGCTAAGACATCTAATGTATTATAACCTTCAAGAAATCCTTTCATGAAAGGTGCTGCTTGATAGGCTTCACCAATCGTTGCTCCGCTGACTGGGGCTAAGGGATTGATAAGCACGAGGAGAAGAACAAGGCCAAGAACGAATAAGAAAGCTGGGTTAATGTATTTCCCGATAATATCTATCAACTTCCCTGGTTTCTTAGATAGCACATAAGATAGGCCAAAGAAAATGAGAGAATAAATAGCCAACATCGGTGCCTTCATACTATCGCTAAGATATGGTGCAAAAGCAATTTCAAATGACGTTGTCGCCAAACGTGGCATAGCGAAAAATGGACCAATAACAAGATATAAAGCCACTGTGAAAAAGTATGCAAATGGCTTCGTAACACGATTTGCTAAATGAAAGACACCTTTTCCACCAGAGAGCCCAATAGCCATAATACTGAGAAACGGAAAGCCAATAGCTGTCAAGAGAAAGCCTAAGTTGGCTGACCAAATACTAGCACCTGCTTCTTGTCCCATATGAACTGGAAAAATCAGATTACCAGCTCCAAATAAGATACCAAAAAGCATTGATCCGATGAAGAATGAATCTTTTCGTGATAAGGTTTGTTTCACACGAATTCCTCCTAATAAAAAAGTGTGCTAATTATAACATGAAAGTAAACTTGAAAACAAGAGTATTTTTCAAAAAAATGCCAATTTTCTAAATTTTAAACAAAAAGAAAAATCGCTTGCGCGACTTTTCCTTTGTCTTAATTTAATTCAACTAGTTCTCCTGTTTCCAAATAGACCAAACGTTCGCAAATATTAGCGACATAATCGCCAAAACGCTCCAGATGGTTAAGGATGGCCAAATACTCTGTCCCATTACGAATATGGGCATCGTGATGTTTCATCTGCGAAATCATGTCCCTTGATAACATCCAATAGGCATCATCTAATTTTTCATCTTCCTGAGCTAATTTTCGAGCTGATTTGGCTTCATGTTTAGGAAAAATTGCCATCAGCTGGTGCAACATTTCCAAGGCAGTTTGACCCATTTCTTGAAGTTTTTCTTCAAACAAGGGGAGCTTTTCTTCCTCTTTCAACCGAATCGTTGATTTAGCAATACCAGCAAAATGATCTCCCATGCGTTCTAAGTCAGAACAAGAAGCCATAATAGCAATAACAAATCGTAAATCAGATACCATTGGTTGCTGGAGAGCGAGAAGGTTGGCACAGGCAACTTCGATAGCTATTTGATAATCATTGATACGTTTGTCATCGTCGATTACAATACCAGCCAACTGATGATCATTATCCATCATAGCTAATAGAGCTTTTGAGCCATTTTCAAGGACTGCTTGACCCATTTCTAAGAAGTTATTCTCCAAAGACGTCAGTTCTAAATCAAATTGTTCTCTCATAAAAAACCTCTTCTCATTCTTAACCAAAGCGACCAGAAACGTAATCTTCAGTCCGTTTGTCTTTCGGATTGGTGAAAATATCTACCGTATCTCCAAATTCGCAAATTTCACCATTGAGGAAAAATGCTGTTTTATCAGAAATCCTTGACGCCTGTTGCATATTGTGGGTCACAATGATAATCGTGTAATCCTTCTTCAATTCTTGTACCAAATCTTCAATTTTAAGTGTTGAAATGGGGTCAAGTGCAGATGTCGGTTCATCCATCAAGAGAATATCAGGTTCGACAGCAAGGGCACGCGCGATGCAAACCCTTTGTTGCTGACCACCTGAGAGAGATAAGGCACTTTTGTTCAGCTTATCTTTAACATCCTCCCAAATGGCTGCCCCTCTAAGGCTCTTTTCTACTAAAACATCAAGTTGTTTCTTATCCGTAATCCCATGTGTTCGTGGACCGTAAGCCACATTATCATAGATAGACATGGCAAAGGGATTTGGCTGTTGAAAGACCATGCCAACACGTTTACGAAGCTGATTAAGATTCATGGATTTTCCATAAATATCTTGGTCATCAAGCACGATATCACCATCAATGCGACAACCGGGAACTAAATCATTCATACGGTTTAGCGTTTTTAAAAAGGTTGATTTACCGCAACCAGATGGACCGATACAGGCTGTGATTTGTCCCTGTGGTAAATCGATGGAAATGTCTTTTAAGGCTTGAAAATCGCCATAATACAGATCAAGGTGTTTGACGGAAAAAGTTCCCATATTAAGCGCCTCCTTTTACAAATCGACGAGATAAAAAACTAGAAATCATATTGATAATCAATACAGTAATAATGAGGACAACGCCTGTTGCGTAGGCTTCCTTGACGTGTAATCCTTCACTGGACAACATATACATGTGAAGAGCAAGTGAACGTCCAGAAGACATAAGGCTAGTCGGTGTGTTTGTTGACGTCCCTAAGGTATACATAAGGGCAGCTGTTTCTCCGACGATACGTCCGATAGCAAGGATGACCCCAGATAAAATCCCAGGCATAGCAACTGGTAGGACAATTTTAAAAATAGTTCTAAGTTTACCTGCCCCTAAGCCAAAACTCGCCTGTCGCATACTATCATTCACGGATAAGAGCGCTTCTTCTGTTGCACGGATAATAACTGGTAAAACCATAATGACCGAGGTTAAAATCCCTGATAAAAGGGAGTATTGAAAACCAAGGAATATGACAAAGAAGAGCATTCCAAAGAGACCAAAGACAATTGAAGGAATACCAGATAGAGTATCAGAAGCAATTCGAATCAATTTTACCCACTTAGAATCCTTAGGAGCGTATTCGACAAGATAGAAGCCTGCAAAAACACCGATTGGAAGAGCAAGCAATAAAGATGCAAATACTAAAATGACAGTTGATATAATAGCAGGCATGAGAGAAACGTTCTCACTAGTATAGGTAGGATTAAAAAGACTTGGTGTTAAATGTGGTAAACCATTGATCAAGATAAAACCAATGACAACAAATAGTGAGCCAAATGTTATCAAGGTAAACAGATAGACCATAGCTTTTAACAGACGATCAGTCATGATTAGATTTTCCTTTCAGATAAGCAAAGCAAGCATTGATTATCAAGATAAAGATAAAAAGTACGGCTGAGGTAGCAATCAAGGCTTGGCGATGTTGACCAGAAGCATAAGCCATTTCTAAAACGATATTAGTAGTCATGGTCCTAGTGCCTGAGAATAAGCCTGTCGGAATAATAGGCTGATTACCTGCTACAAGGATGACTGCCATAGTCTCTCCAATCGCTCGCCCAATTCCCAAAATGATAGCAGATAACATACCAGATTTTGCTGCTGGTAAAACGACTTTAAAAACACTGCGTTCATGACTTGCACCTAGGGCAAGACTACCAGAATAATAAGTTTTAGGAACTGTTCTAATAGCTGCTTCTGATAAGCTGATGATAGTTGGTAAAATCATAATACCTAATAACAACGAAGCTGTCAGAACGCCCATACCATTTCCGCCCCAAGTCCTAATCCAAGGCACTAAGAGTTGCAAACCAAAGAAACCATAAACAATAGACGGGATAGCTGCCATGAGATTAACCGAGGATTTGAGAAAACGATACAAGGGCTTGGGACAATAATAGACCATGAAAACAGACGTAAAGATTCCTGTTGGAACGCCCATAACAATCGCTCCAAAAGTAATCACAATGGAGCCAACAATCATTGGTAAAATACCAAAGCTAGCAGGACTGTTAGAAGGTGACCAGTCACTGCCAAATAAAAATTTTCCTACTCCATAATCTACAATAAAGGGAATACCGTTTCGGAAAATGAAGTAACAAATTAAGAGGATTGCTAAAATAGCTGTCGCTGCACTAGCAAAGAAGAGGCCTTTGAAAAAAGATTCTTTGAGGTGTTGTTTCACAGGCTTTCCTTTCTAAATGGTTAAACCAAAAGACGCATAACATTCGCGTTTCTTTTGCTTAACTTTACTTAATGATAACTATCCCTAGTATCAAGAACATGCATTCACAAAAGGAGAGTCTTCAGACTAGTTCTGAACTTAGATTCAGATGAAAACGTTATCTGTGAATAGATCTTCTAAAGCTAAGGAAATGCCAAGCAGCCCTGTCAAAGGCTGATTGGCTGGTGGTGTTGTTTAACTACTTTTGATGATTATTCTAATAGCAACACCTTTATAGGTTATTTATTTTCTACTTCTGACCATTCTGTTATTTTGCCAGTATAAATATCTTTGATTTGTGACATGTCAACATCGTTCACTTTATTTTCCTTGTTGACAACGAGGGCAATACCATCTAGAGCAATAGCATCATGCTGCATATCTTTGCTTTCTTCTGGAGTTAGTTCACGAGAGACCATACCGATATCAGCTGTTTTCTCTTGTGCTGCTGTGATACCTGCAGATGAGCCATTAGCTGTGATATCAATCGTTACATCTGGGTTTTCCTTTTTATAAGCTTCAACTAGTTTCTCTATTAATGGTGCTACAGATGTTGACCCGACAAGAGATAATTTCCCCGATTTTCCACCACCGCTATATGGTGTTGTCTCTGTTTTAGCTTCGATAAATTTGTTATCCGTTACAACTTTTTGCCCTTCTTCAGAATGAATATAAGAAATAAAGTCTTTTCCTAGTTCAGACAGATCATCTGACCAAACAATATTGAAAGGACGTTGAAGTTTGTATTCACCATCTAATACTGTTTCACTACTTGCTTCTACCCCCTCAACATCCAAAGCCTTAACATTATCATTTAAAGAGCCAAGGGAAATATAACCAATAGCTGCAGGATTCCCAGAAACAGTTGAAAGGACTCCCTCGGTATTGTTTTGGATAATCGCTTTTTTGCTCGTGTTATCCACTTCTTTACCGTCTTTTTCCTCTAAAACTCCTGTAATTTCCGTAAAAGCACCACGCGTTCCTGAACCATCTTCGCGAGAGACAACTTCGATGGCACCACCTGCTGATGAACCTGAACCAGCATTGTTATTGCCACAGGCTACAAGGGCAAATCCTGCCAAGCTAAGTCCTGCTAGAGTCATCATTTTTTTCATTTTCATCCGTAAACTCACTTTCTCTTTTAACAATCATTTGAAGAGACAGTCCTGTTATTTTTTGATGTTCCTCTTGTTTACATTTTTAGTATATAAGGCAAATGTAAAGAAATATTAGGGATTATTGTAAAGATTGTGTAAAGATTGAACATTTCCTTTTACAATAATATCGCCATCAAAAAAAAGACCACGATCGGTGATCTTTTTCTGATATGACACGTCATCTTCCCATACCAATCGTAATTGGTAAGCTTAGGGTAAAGGTTGATCCTTGTCCCACTTGACTGTTAACACTAATTTTTCCTCCAAGAGCTTCTGATAATTCTTTAACGATTGACAGTCCAAGACCTGTTCCACCAGTCTGGCGGCTTCGTCCTTTATTAACCCTGTAAAACCGCTCAAAAATTCGTTCGAGTTGGTAAGGACCAATACCAATTCCTGTATCAGCAACTGAAATTTCAAGTGACTTATCTTTTTCTAGTAAAGAAATCCTTATCTGACCACCTTGGTCAGTATAGCGAATGGCATTGGTTAGAAGATTGATAATGATTTGCGAGAGCATGTAGTGGTCTGTCTCATAAATTAATTTGTCTGGTAATTCTAGTTGAAAATCAAGACCTTTTTCAGCCATCTTAGGGCTCAATCCTTGTGTCACTTCTTTCAAGAAAGCAACTAAATCAAAAGAAGACAGTTGAGGCTTGCTTTGGTTGAGCTTAGAAAGGGTCAACATATGATTAACAATATGTTCTAGACGATTACTTTCTTTTTGGATGATAGAAAGAAACTCCTGGCGCACAGCCTCATCTTCATCAATTGGCATTTCTATTAATGTCTCAGCGAAACCTTTGATGGAAGTAACGGGTGTCCGTAATTCATGCGAAGCATTAGCTACAAAATCCATATTTTGCTGCTCATACAGTCGAATCGGTGTCAGGTCATAGAGAAAGACCATTACATCATGAAAATGCCCTTGATGATTTCTGATAGGAACAACAGTAACTTCTAGGATCAAATCTGTATCGCTCAATCCGACAAGTTCTTTTTTGATAACTTGTCCCTCTTCAAAAACACGATTAACCAAGACAGTAATGTCCGAGCGTCTCAAATCAGCTAGGGTTTTAAAAGATTTAGGGTCTAATCTAGGAAAGAAATTGCCCAATGACCGACTTTGCAACTCAATGCGTTTTGTTGGACTGACTACAAAAATCCCCATGGAAATGTGCTCTAAAAAAGCCTTGAAACTCAGGTCCTTATCTTGACTATCCTGGTCACTGAGCACTAAGTCTTTTTCTAAATTTTTCAAGCGCTTAGCTAGCCGTCTGAGGTCATCTGTTTCTTCTGTAAATGTAAAGAGTCGCCTTGAGCCTTCGCTGACTTGACTAACCTTATCAAAGAGCCTGTACCATTGCCAGATATGATAAAATTCCCAAACGAGACAAAGGGAAGTCAAGATGATTAAAGTATTCAAGAAAAGAGCCTGCTCTTCAATAACAGGACTAAGTAGGATTGAAAGGATTAACAAGAACAAGAATAAAAAACTCTTCTTAAGTCGCGTCTGCATCACTTGTCTCCTTCAAACTTGTAGCCGTAACCTCTGACTGTTTTGATAATGGCAGGTGCCTTGGGATTATCCTCGATTTTTTCACGTAACTTACCGATATGCACATCCACTAAACGGGTCTCCTGCCCAAAATCATAGCCCCAAATTCGCTCCAACAGGCGTTCTCTGGTCAGCGTCATACGAGGATGCTTCAAAAGATAAACCAAGAGTTCAAACTCTTTAGGCGTCAAGCTAATCTCTCGATCTGCCTTGTAAATCTGATGACGCTCCAAATAGACCGTTAAGTCTGCAACTTGAAATTTCGTATCAGACTGGTCTTCTTCTTGGAGCAATTCTGACAGTTGATTTTTCTCAGTCCGACGCAGGATTGCCTTGATCCTAGCCAGAAGTTCCCGCGGACTAAAGGGCTTGGTCATGTAGTCATCCGCCCCTAATTCCAGAGCTAAAACCTTATCAAATTCCTCTCCCTTAGCTGACAGCATGAGGATAGGGGTTTCGATACCGGCTTTTCGCAGTCTTTTACAAACTTCAACACCATCAAGTTGTGGCAACATGATATCTAAAACAATAAAATCAAAGGGCTGACCTTGTCCCAATTCTAGGGCAGACCGACCATCTTCGACAGTCGTTACCTCAAAACCTTCCTTAGCTAAATGGTAGGAAACCAAAGTGAGAATATGTGGCTCATCATCCACGATTAAAACACGCTTTTGCATACTGCCTCCTTTTGTTCATTATAACATAGAGACCATTTAAGAAAAGGAAAAAGAGCAAGAGGTCATTTCAAAATTCTGAAATGCTTACTCTTGCTCATTAAGGTGTTTAAACTGTGAAAAATTCCAAGCCTAGCTCTTAATCATATTCATGATAGTCATGGGGGTTTTGCCCTTCAACACGACCTGCTTCACCCTTGTCTAGGGCAAAAATAGCTGCCATGTCTTCGTCGCTGAGTTCAAAATCAAAAATAGCTGCATTCTCACGTTGATGGGCTGACTGGGATGCTTTAACAACATTAATAACGCCACGCTGGTAGTTCCAACGTAAAATGACCTGCGTCGTTGATTTGCCATATTTTTTAGCTAAGGTTTCCAAAGCTCCATCTTCCTTGACATTACTAATGTGGCGTCCTGTCGGACTCCAAGCTTCGGAGTGAATCCCTAATGCTTGATGGTAGGCATGAAGGTCTTCATTATTAAAGTAGGGTGACATTTCAATCTGATTAACAGCTGGCACGACACCTGTTGCTTCAATGATTTTATCCAAATGTTCTTTTTCAAAATTCGAAACCCCGATAGTCTTAACCAAACCAAGTTTTTGTGCGTCAACAAGCGCTTGCCAAGCCTCAACATAAAGACCATCCTTAGGATTGGGCCAATGAATGATATACTCATCCAGATAAGTCAGTCCAAGGCGAGCCAACTGCTCTTGAATACTCATCAGAGCATCATCATATTGATGAAACATACCTGGTAATTTAGATGTTATCACGAATTCAGAACGGGGAATCCCTGATTCACGAATAGCTTGACCAACAATCCCTTCGTTGTGATAATTGGTCGAAGTATCAATGGAACGATAGCCATTGTTGATAGCTTCCATCATTGCCAGTTTACCGACTTGCCCTTTGATATTTACAGTGCCAAACTTGATAACAGGCACTTCTCGTCCATCTCTAAGAGTTATTCTTGGAATTTGTGTCATGACATTTCTCCTTTTGATAATGATACCTCTAGTATAACAAATAAAAACTATATTTTTAAACTAAAAAATATATAGTTTAAAAATATTGCAATAACTGGTATAGGAAGGCTTTATCATATAAAATGATATTAAGAATCTGTATTCGTGAAAAAAAGCTTCTTAAATAGTCTATGATTTGGGACGTCATTGAGACAGGATGTTCTCGGAAAACTATTGTATTTCTCCAAAAATCTAACAATGAACTGGCTAAGATCAGGACTGAAAGTAAGCATTTACTTGTCAATAAAAAATCCAAGTGTAACCTTTTTAAATCTCATTCGTTATATTAGTGAAAGAAGGAGGTGAGAACCATCAAGCTTGACGCTTATGAAGCAGAAATTGTCGGATTTGCTAATGAAATCGTCTTTTATTTAACAAAATCTGGTGTAGCTATAGAAGATGCTAAAGATGTCACCCAAGACGTTTTAGTGCAGATGCTAGAAAGTGATCTTATATTACCACATGAGAAAGTCAGAGCTTGGATGTATCGAGTAGCTGTCAGAAAATATATCGATCGCTTTCGACGTCATCAGAATTATCTAGATATCTTACAAAAAGAATTTTTTAAAACCGAAAATGTCATCGAGAAAAATCCCAGCGATTTTAATCCCCTGTATGAGGCTATGATAACCTTACCTGAACAATATCGTATCATTATCGACCTTTTTTATTTTCAAGATTTTTCTATTAAAGAAATTTGCCATATCTTATCTCTCTCCGAGAGCAAGGTTAAAGTAACCCTCATGCGAGGCCGTCGAAAACTAAAACAACAATTAGAAATGGAAGGATATTATTATGAAGACTTCAATGGACTTTGAAACAATTGCTAAAAAGAGCAAGCGCAAACAACTTTGGAAAACGGTTAGTCTCAGTATTATCGGAGCCTTAGCACTAGGTGTCGTGATTGCAAAAGGGATGACTGAATTGACCAGTTACCACGGCAATCGTGTTAAAGATGACTATCTCCTTCGTTCCCAAATCGCCTATCCAAATGTGCAATATAAAAGTTGGTATTTTAACCCAACCTCCACAACTACTGGAAACTTCACCTCTGATCGTTTTAAAAATATTAATGGTATTACCGTCCCTTATGAGACTTACGAGGCCAACTATTCTATGTGGCGTAATGGTGATACAACTGAAGCAGACTGGATTTTTCAAGAATCAGATGGCAGTCCTGCTTATACCATGAAAGAAAATTACAAATCCCCAATGTTTTATAACACTAACTTTAGGAGTGAGGGTAAAAACCATAAGGTTGCTAAAGAAATAGATATAGCTAAGGACATGCAAGGGCAGGCAATTGAGGTGGCTATCACCTTTGATAAGCCCTATACGTATAAAGAATTAGCTCAGAAACTTCCTAAAAACCTCATGCTTAACTGGCTCTGGATCGGAACGTCTAGCAATTTTGACGTTTCTACTTTGCCGCCTTCCGATCAACTTGGTCTATTTGCCAATAATTCCTTATCGCAAGAAGATCTAAACTTCTTTAGCACTAACTTAAACAAGGCAATCAAAGATGGTATGTTTGCGAAAACTTACGGTACAACAACTGAAGGTAAGTCTTCTTATCATTTCAATCTAGAAACAGATGCTAAAGATTATCTCAAAAATAATCAAGATATCGATAAAGCCACTTTTAGTGGCGCTATTTTAACAGGTCGCGCTGAAAATTTTGCCCAACTAGCTTCTGAAGATTGGATTTTTGCCAGCAGCATTGGACAATCGGTCACAATCCAACCCTACCACCAACTAAGCAAATAAAGTTGATTTTTTAAAGAAAGTAAATTCAAAGGATTACAAATGCTAGCCAAAACTTCAATTGCTGGAAGATAAATACCATGACATGAAACGACTCATTGAATCTCTATCCACTAGTCTAAAAGCATTTGAAGACCACTACTCTGACTATCTTATCCTGAGACATTTCTATGGTAGTTAAGAATGGTACCAAGCCATTGAGCAGCGAGATAAAGTTCATCTAAAAGCTGACATTTTTATGTGAAGATTTGCTCTATAATCTTATCGTAGAACACAATCAATTAATTGAACGGTTCTTCGATTTGACAGCTAAGATGTATAAACATCTGTAAGGTCATTAATTCCAAAAAAAATGACACATCAGCAAACCTAAAAACGAAATATTTCTCAACCTAAACTTGATTAAATCACTATTTTGGAGACATAATGTTTTAGGTATTCTAACACTTCAATCCAAATAACATCTTCCTTTATGTCTTCTGAAGTAGCTTACGGTTGAGTTTTTGTCTTATTGTCTATCAAGAATTGACTAATGTCTGGATTTATTCTATGATAACGGTAAGATAGAAAAGGAGGTTCATTATGGCTAAAAAGGTTTTGTACTTTTCCGTTGCGGTTGCTATTGTTTGTCTGGTGTTGATGTTTCTATATGCTTGGTTAAACCCCGGTGATTTTCCCTTTGGACCGGTATTCGGTTTAGGCCTAACACTTCCTATCATGTTGGTCTCCATTGTGATTATCATCATTCAAAACATCCGAAAAGCTTCGAAAAATAACTAAAAATTCAAAAGCTATCAACCGCCAGCTCAAATTGGCGGTTTTCTTGTTTTTATCTCTGAAAAAGCTGACTTAAAGCCAAAATAAAACATACTAGCTCCCTCACCAATGAGTGAGAGAGCTAATATTTTTTTGTACTTAACGCTCTTTAAAGTAATCTCTAACAATGGGAGCTACTTCTTCTCCATACAGACGAATAGCTTCTAGCACATCTTCATGTGGCATAGAGCCAATCGGCAAATGAAGCATAAAACGGTCAAGTTCAAGCGCTTCAATTAAACCAATGATTTTTGCTACCACATGTTCTGGATCCCCCACAAACATCGCTCCGTCAGGACCGACTTGTTGCAGATAGCTCTCATAGGTCATTGATGACCAGTGAGGTCGATCTTTACCGATATTATCTGTTTCTGTTTTAGTTGGATAATAATAGTTATCAATGGCTGATTGGTTATCTTTTTCAAGCCATCCCCAGGAGTGCGCAGCAACTTTCATCTGGCTTAAATCATGCCCATGTCGACTGCCAATTTCGCGGTAAATAGCTGCTAGCTGACCAAAGGCTTTAGGATTGCCACCAATTGTCGCATAAGCGATTGGCAAACCTTTTTCTGCAATTTTAACGGTAGAATCAAGATTCCCACCTGTTGCTACCCAAACGGGAAAATCTTCTTGTGTTGCACGGGGATATACTGGTTTTTCATCAACAGACTGGGTATGTTTACCTGACCAGGTCAAGTTGGTATTGTCACGAATCTGAAGAAGCATATCTAGTTTTTCATCAAATAACTCATCGTAATCACGCAAATCATAACCAAACAAAGGGAACGACTCAATAAAGGAACCACGCCCCGCCATAATCTCCGCCCGGCCATTTGAGATAGCATCAATGGTCGCAAACTGTTGATAGACACGGACAGGGTCATTCGATGATAAAATTGTCACTGCACTTGACAAGCGAATTTGCTTAGTATTGACAGCACCTGCTGCTAAAACAATCTCTGGTGCAGAAACTGCAAAATCTTCACGGTGATGTTCCCCAATAGCATAGACGTCCAAACCTACTTTATCAGCCATTTCTATTTCTTCGACAAGATTGCGAATACGCTGACTATGACTTAACAGTTCTCCTGTTTTTTCCAATGGTGTTGTCTCTCCGAAAGTTGTGATGCCTAGTTCAATGGTCATTCAGTTTACCTCTATTTTTGATTTTAGCATTATTTTATTACTAATTAGTTATATTATCAAGAAAAAAGATTGATTAAACCCAATCTCAATCTAATATGCTCGTTTAGCTCAACCATAACCTGCGTCTAAAGTTCCTAACCGATCTTAGCTAGACAGACCTGTCAGCAGACAAACCATTCCTTTTATTGCTAACTGAAAGAACTCAATCAGGCAATAAGACTTTTTTTGAATCCAATCATTTCAAAAGTAGACTATTTCACTCCGAACTTGGAAAGAAAGCATTAAAGAATAAGCATTTTTCCGATTGTTACTAGAAGCTCGCATGATACCTAATTTTTCCAGATCAGAAAGAATTACTTTCTAGACCGTTTTTTCAATTCTCATACTATTAACTAACCATAGCAACAAAAGCGCTAGGTAGCAGACCAAGCACGGCAAAACAACGACTACTCCCCTTCTTGATAATCGTCATCACGGTCGTAATCAAATTTAAGAGGAACATTCATGAGACTTCTGATCACTCCAAAATTGATAAACAACAGTACATAATGGCTTAGAAAATAAATACTGAAGGACCATTCTGGTGATATCAATGCATAGACGATCGTCAAAATGATTAGAGCTATAAATGCCCACTTACTCTGAGTCAAATAATGACCAAACATGATAACTTCTTCTTTTAATGCTAGTTTTTCACCTCGAGTTGGCAGGCAAACCAAAAAAATAATCATATTCAAAAAGAGCATGATAAATTCCATAAACAGGATTCGCCAAAGACTTTGTTCAAAACAGTAACCCAAAACCAAAGTAATCAAACTGTTAATAGCTATAGCACATAACACTTCTTTTGTCCGATGTGACATTTTTTCTTCCTTTATAGACTGCGACTTCATACCAGAGATGAGGGTGATATTACAGTGGACCCGCTAATGACTGGGCTAGCATTAGTAGGGGAGCTAGTTGCCCACGTTTAAGGCTGGGATATTTACTCAACCATACCCCAAAATCAACAACCGACTTGGGTGCCTCATAGCGATGACCCATTAAATAAATAGACAGAGATTGACTTAATTGCGCCGCAATAGTTATTACCTCACGCTCCGATTTGGCCTCTTCTAATGTCGCGCTATATTTTGCGAATAATGAGTGTAAATCACTAGTCTTCTTCACCTGACAATCACTCAAGACTGTCATCAACTCAGTTTTTAATTCCGATTTTAATTTGCTAACCATTATTCCCTTACCTTTAAATCATATTGTATTCTTTTTGAAACGTTTTTTCCGAAACCACCCGATGATTACTGACATCAAGATAATCTCCTGGATAAGCCAGGACATACATCCCATAGCCACCAAATCCACCTGCCATTGTTCCAACAGCGCCAGTTTTAGCATTTTCAAGGGCAGAAGGTTGTAAGGCAGCCATTAGAATTCTCACATGGTCATCAACCCAGACTATAATATTTTTATCAAATGCTTCTTGAACCCAGTCTGGATAAGGTGCAATACGATTAACTTGCCAAACCACAACAGGTTCATTGCGATATAAAACTGTCATCTGAAACCTCCCAATTATTTACCAAGTCCCCACATACCAATACTCATAAATCCTCTAGCAAGATTGGACTTTTTTCACCATCATAAGCTATTTCTCGATAACATGTCGCCACATTTAGAGACAATTTCCCCCCGTTTTTCAGACCTTTCACGGATAACTAGCGCAATGATTCTGCAAGCTTCATCATACTACGACTGTCATCTGAACCTTGCTCTAAATCAGTCTTAAAGGCCACTAAACTATCTCTTTCATCTTGACTGACTGTTGGGTCTAAAATGAGATGATAAGCTTTTGTTAACAATCGTTCTCGGTTATTTATCATTACTAAATCCCCTAAATACAAGTCGTCTCAATAAGTATATCATCTATCGATAGCCTTGTTCCAATAAAATCCTGAACGGTCGGTTATCAGTCCCAAACGATACCCCTAAGGCACCCTATCACAGCGCTGTCTAAATGACAGCAAAATCGTCTCACAAAAAAGATTGGATCATTACGTTACATTACCTGTTCAGCTGATTAGATGTCTGGTTGTTTCCCTTTCATACGTCAAGTCTCCTATTAGAAACCGTAGCGAATGTGCGATAAATCTCGGATTTTCTTAAGTGCTTCTGTCTGACTATCTGTTAACGAAATCTGATTATCCTTTAGCACCTTAGAAACCGCAAGATTGAAACGACTTAAGATAAACGGCGTTGATGACTTCCCAAGCTTAAGTTCTTCTTTAAAATGCATCAGTACTTGTTCTAGTGGCTTCTTAGTTGAATCATCTTTCAAATCAATTAGTAACTCTTCAATAAGAAGTGAAGCATCCACTTTTCGCTCTTTTCCACCTGAAAACCATTTTAATTTTCCCATGATAGCATCCTCCAAATGTGAGATATAACAAGTGTACCATATCTTTAACCAAACCAATCCTATAAATCCTAAACAGTCGGTTTAATGTTGTGAATGGTATTTTTTTACCATTTAAGACGTTTCGATGACTGTTTAGGAAATAATATAAATAATGCTACAAAACATACTATAATTTTATTATCACAAATAAGGAGATTTTTTTATGAAAAAACAAACTAATAAACATTTAAAAGCAATTGATAATTTTCCAACTTTAACATCTCAAGAACTTGAACATATCGAGGGTGGGGCAAATTGGTTCTTAACCCTAATTGATAAATTGAAAGCTAATAAAAATATTCTTCCTTAATTTTTTACAAAAAACGCTTAGTTACATGTTTATCTGAACTGCACCCCAAAAGTTAGACACAAAATCTAACGATTGGGGTGCTTTTCCTATGAAGTTAAGTTATAAAGATAAACTAGAAATCTATGAGCTGAGAAAGAACGGAATGTCGTGGCCTTGGATTAGCCAACAATATGATGTTAATATTTCTAATCTCACATACATGATGAACCTCATGGATCGGTATGGCGTAGAAGTCGTTGAAAAAGGTAACAATCGGTATTATTCTCCCGAATTAAAGGAGGAAATAATAGATAAAGTCTTGATTCATGGTTGTTCTCAACTCTCAGTTTCTCTTGATTATGCCTTGCCAAATCGAGGAATACTTCCAAATTGGATAGCGCAATACAAGAAAAACGGTTATACTATTCTTGAAAAACCAAGAGGGAGACCGAGCAAGATGGGACGTAAACGCAATAAAACCTGGGATGAAATGACGGAATTAGAACGCCTTCAAGAGGAAAATGAACGTCTCCGAACTGAGGTGGCCTTTCTAAAAAAGTTGAGAGAACTTCGTTTAAGGGACGAAGCTCTAGCGCGCGAACGGCAGAAACAATTAGAGACATGGTCCAAGAAGGATTCCGACTAGACCTCCTACTTGCGACAGCTAAAATGCCTCGCTCCACCTATTATTATCAAGTCAAGCAACTGGATAAACTCGACAAGAACAAAGCAATTAAGACTGAAATTCAAGCCATTTATGATGAACATAAAGGTAATTACGGCTATCGTCGAATTTATTTAGAACTCAGAAATCGTGGATTTGTGGTCAATCATAAGAAAGTTCAACGTCTCATGACAGTCATGGGCCTAGCAGCCCGCATTCGTCGTAAGCGCAAGTATTCTTCTTACAAAGGTGGAGTTGGTAAGAAGGCTGATAATCTAATTAAACGTCAATTCGAGGGCTCTAAGCCTTGCGAGAAGTGTTATACCGATGTGACGGAGTTTGCCTTACCTGAAGGAAAACTCTACTTATCACCTGTTCTTGACGGCTATAACAGCGAGATTATTGATTTCACTCTGTCTCGATCTCCTAACTTGAAACAGGTTCAGACCATGCTGGATAAGGCATTTCCAGCAGATTCATACAGTGGAACTATTCTTCATAGTGACCAGGGTTGGCAATACCAACACCAGTCCTACCATGATTTTTTAGAGTCTAAAGGCATTCTGCCATCTATGTCCCGCAAGGGAAATAGTCCAGATAATGGCATGATGGAATCTTTCTTTGGCATTCTCAAATCTGAAATGTTTTATGGACTCGAGACATCTTATCAATCCCTTGACGAGCTTGAAGAAGCTATTATAGACTATATTTATTACTACAACAACAAACGCATTAAAGTAAAACTAAAAGGACTTAGTCCTGTCCAATACAGAACTAAATCCTTTCAATAATGAGTTGTCCAACTTTTTGGGGTCAGTACAAAGATTCTTCTCAAGTGTATCCATAACATTACTTCAGTTAAAACCTTGATATCCTTGACAAAAGGTAGAAAAGTACTGAGTTCTGTGAAATACGCAACTATATTCTTAGCTTAAATAGAATATCTAACTTTTTAGAGTCACTTCAAATGACATAGCATTCTTTTTCAATGATATTTACATAGTTTTCAAATTATTACAATTAAACAACAGATAATGCACACTGCAAAGCAATTAGCGTATATTTTTGATGATTAATCAATATTATAGGAAAATTATTAAACAACATTACTCATAAAGAGAGCAGAAAATTTAATGTTAACTTTATTCTAGTTTTTACTCTTTCGTTCAGATTCCCTATTATTTACAAGTAGTCCAATAACTGCAAAAATAAAACCCAAAAGGACTTTTAAACCGATAGATGCTTCGTTTTCTCCCGTTTCTGGTAAGTTCTTCTTGTCAAGAAATCCATCAGAGCTCGTGCTATGATATACAGTAGAATCCACATTTAGAAGTACCCAATTTTTTGGCGTTATTTTTTTGTCTAATCTATATGGCTTTTTAGAAAACTGGAAAATCTCTTCTTTAACATCTGTTTTTCTAAGCTTATTTGGTAGAATAGTACTTTCATAATCAACCTTTTCTTCAATTTGAATGTTAGTTTTATCAATAGAAGCTTCACTTCCACTCCCAGCCCTTTCTGCCTCATCAGGTAAAGCTGCTTCTTCCGAATCAGAGGTTATTAATAAATTCTTAGGAGCAATTCCTAAAAATAAATAATCATACAGCTCATGAGCATTGATTCCTCCACCAATCCATCCTGAAATAGCTACGCCATTATTAATAACCAATACAGTTGGAGTCCCTGGAATACCGATAGTACTAAACAATAAATCTCTCGCTCTGTCATCAAAATCTTCTCCATCAAGATCATAATATTCAATACTACCACCTACTAATTGGTTGAACTCTTTTAAAACTGGTGAAAATTGACGACAATAATAGCATGTTTTCCTTCCAAAATA
The DNA here is from genome assembly GCF_002953735.1 of Streptococcus pluranimalium. Taxonomy (NCBI): domain Bacteria; kingdom Bacillati; phylum Bacillota; class Bacilli; order Lactobacillales; family Streptococcaceae; genus Streptococcus; species Streptococcus pluranimalium. The sequence continues at coordinate 1,413,636 of NZ_CP025536.1, forward strand.
CAAGATATGAGATAAACTGTCTTCAGAAATAGATGTTTCGACATCTTTAATACTGATTTTCTTAAACTCAGAAACATTCTCCTCGTACTCCTCGCGCTCAATATCCACTGTATTATCTGAAGCTAATGTTATTTTCTCATCTACAATTGATTCATTAGAATTCTCAATAGTTTCTGTATTATCTACGGAGATATTATCATCTGATATAGTACTTGATTCAGTTAAAGTATTTGGAGCTTTGGAAATATCCATGCTGATATTATCCTCTGCTGTATTGTCTGCAATTGACTCTGCCAATTTTTCAATCTCAGAGTCACTTTTAGGCTCTGTGCTAATTTCGGTATTTGAGATATTCGATGATGCCACACTTGTATCATTTATCATGGTGACAGCTGCTGTGTTTGAATCTGCTAACACAACTGTTCCACTTAACACTCCCCCTGCAACCAAACTTACAAGAATTATTTTTTCACTTAGATTTTTCTTAATCATACCATACTCCTTTGTTTTTATAATTCTATTTTAATTACTTTTTGGACAAAAAATGACCAAATCCTAAATGGTCATCTAACTTTCCTAAATGGAAAAGCTTTGCCACTTTATTAAGTAATAAAAATAATGTAAATCGCCAAATAGTATCAGCAATAATGTCTCGATATAAAAACTCAATTATCATGTCATATTTTCTTCATCTAATTTTTAAATCATCTCTCACTATCTAACATCCCCTCTGTGTTTAAATTTTCTTCTTAAAAAACTTTCCTAACGAATAAAAATCAAGAAAACTAATTAAACGTTTTCTTGATTTTCAGATATTTTCCTTTTATGAAAGATTATATGGCATTCAGACTAGTTAATATTAATTTATTACTAGCCTTCTTAACTAATATAACGATTTCGATTTGGATATAGAAGGAATATAACACTATTTATTAACAACATTACCATTGCTATAGCATCCTCTCCTAAGATAAAAAGAGGAACAATTACTAGAGCTGAGGTAACTGCCCCTAAAAGAGCTATTTTCTTTTGTTGTTTAAAACATATTAATACCCATAACGGATATGTGATAAGGCTCTTAATTTTTTCAACATTTCTTTCTGACTTTTTGTCAAAACAATATTATTTTCACTCAACACTTTTGAAATAGATATATTCAATCGGCTTAGAATAAAAGGTACAGATGATTTTTCCTCATCCAACTCCCTTTTATAGGATATAAGTAATTGTTCTAATTGCTTGGTATCTGAATTTTTCTTTAAATCAAAAATTAAATTCTGAATTAATTCAGAAGCATTATCTTTTCGCTCTTTTCCACCTGAAAACCATTTTAATTTTCCCATGAAAGCATCCTCCAAGTTTTAGTTATACCAAGTCTATCATATCTTTAACCAAACCAATCCTATAAATCCTAAACGGTCGGTTTAATGTTGTGAATGGTAAGAAAAAGATTATTTTTGGTCAGTCCAATTGTTTAAACTAAAAAATCAAGATAACTCATTCATAGTCATCCTGATTCACAGTAATTTTCCACTTATGAAAGATTATATGAGACCTATCTAACCAATCTGGACATTGTCCCCAATCTATTTTATTGGACCAATATAACGATTTCGATTTGGATATAGAAGGAATATAACACTATTTATTAACAGCATTGCTATTGGTATAGCATCCTCTCCTAAGATAAAAAGAGGAATAACTACTATAACTGAGGCAACTGCTCCTAAAAAAGCGATTTTCTTTTGTTGATTTAAAAAGCCATAGTTTGCTTTATAACGTTTTAACATAACATAAGCCCATACAACAACTAATATATGTAAAGTTGTCAATAACAAGAAATAAACTGTTAAATCACTCGTGTCATCAACAATCGTTTTAAAAAATAAATAAAAGACTATCAAGTCAATAACCAAGCACAACACAAATCCACATCGAAGAAGACGTTTTAGTTTATCCATATTTTCCTCCATAAGTATTATAATTTTCTATTTAGCTAGGAAACATTACCCCAAGAACTGCTCCAGCCCCAGCACATCCTAAAATTACTCCTGGTTGGACGACTACTCCAGTTTGAGCACAAAGCATTGCTCCTTGAGCAGCTCCAGATATTGCTGATACATAAATATCTGCAGCTTTTTTTCCTCCACCTCTTATTTGAGATAATTGTTCAAAATTTAGTTCACCCATAACTACTCCTAACTATGTCTTGCAATTAAATAGCCAGCGCCTCCGATTTTAGCACCAGTATAAGCACAGGCTCCAGCTACTGGGGCAGCTACAATACTAGCTGAACATGCCAAATAACCAACAATTCCACCTGCAATAGCAGAACCTGCTGTAATAAGCACGTCGTTTCCACCTTCAATATTTGAAAGCGCCATTTCATCCATCACTTCAAATTGTTCCATTTTTTTGTACTCATCTGAATACCTCCTTATTTTATGTTGTGGGTCGCGACCACAAGTTCATTATAGCAGTTGTTTAAAAAAAGATTATACAAAATCCTAAATTGTCGTTGAACTTTCCTAAATAGTCATTATTAACCATTGGAGATTCTAAAAAGACCATTTAAGAAGTATTTTTTCACTATACATCCTATGCTCTCTTACCATTTAAGATGTTTCGATAACCATTTAGGATTTTTTCATTTTCATTACTTTATTTTTGATAGTATTAAATGGCTTACGATAAATTAAAAGATTAGAGGAGTTTTAATGTCAAGATACAAACGAACCTTTATCCCTCAGGTTGATGCTAGGGATTGTGGGGTGGCAGCTTTGGCTTCTATTGCTGCTTTTTATGGGTCTAGGTACTCACTCGCTCACTTAAGAGAACTCGCTAAAACCAATAAGGAGGGCACCACCGCTCTTGGATTAGTCAAGGCTGCTCAAGAAATCGACTTTGAAACACGAGCCATCCAAGCGGATGCTAGTCTCTTTGAAATGGATGATGTTCCCTATCCTTTCATCGTACATGTCAATAAGGAAGGAAAACTACAACACTACTATGTTGTCTATCAGGCTGGCAAGAAAGGGCTAGTCATTGGTGATCCTGATCCTAGTGTCAAAGTCACTAAAATGTCCTACGATACCTTCCTTTCTGAATGGACTGGTGTTGCCTTATTTATGGGACCTAAACCATCCTACAAGCCCCATAAGGATAAAAAGAATGGCTTGACCAGTTTTCTGCCCCTCATTTTTAAGCAGAAAGCTGTTATTAGTCAGATTGTCATTGCTAGCCTCCTTGTGACCATCATTAACATTGTTGGTTCTTATTATCTGCAATCTATTTTAGATGATTATATTCCCAATCATATGCTCTCCACGCTTGGGATCATTTCTGTTGGCTTGATTGTGACTTATGTTATCCAACAAGTGATGACCTTTGCCAGGGATTATCTGCTTACCGTGCTCAGTCAGCGCTTGACCATCGATGTTATTTTGTCTTATATCAAGCACATTTTTGACCTTCCCATGTCTTTTTTTGCGACTAGACGTACTGGAGAAATCACGTCACGCTTTACAGATGCCACTGCTATCATTGATGCTCTAGCGTCCACTATCCTATCTCTTTTTCTAGACGTCTCAATCGTTGTCATTGTCGGTGGGGTCTTGTTACTGCAAAACCCTCATCTTTTCTTACTGTCACTCGTTTCTATTCCAGTCTATCTTGTCATTATTTTTGCCTTTATGAAACCTTTTGAACGGATGAATAACGATGTGATGCAAAGTAATGCCATGGTCAGTTCAGCCATTATTGAGGATATCAACGGGATTGAGACGATTAAATCATTAACCAGTGAGGAAGTGCGTTACCAAAAGATTGACCGTGAGTTTGTGGATTATCTCGATAAATCTTTCATTTTAAGCAAACTGTCTACTCTTCAGTCCGCTTTGAAGCAAGGCGCTCAACTCATTCTCAATGTCCTCATCCTTTGGTTAGGGTCAAGACTTGTGATTCAAGGAAAAATCTCCGTTGGTCAACTCATTACCTTTAACACCTTGTTAAGCTATTTTACGGATCCTTTAGAAAATATCATCAACCTCCAAACCAAATTACAATCTGCAAAAGTTGCCAATACCCGCCTCAATGAAGTTTACCTAGTTGATTCTGAATTTAAAGACAACACCTTTGAAACGGATGCTACGATGCTTAATGGCGATATCATTTTTGATCACGTTTCTTATAAATATGGTTTTGGACGCGATACCTTATCTGATATTTCCCTTACCATCAACGAAAAAACAAAAGTTGCTCTGGTGGGCATTAGTGGTTCTGGTAAAACAACTCTCGCTAAAATGATTGTCAATTTTTATGAGCCTTATCAGGGAACGATTCGAGTGAATGGTAACGATCTTAAAACACTCAATAAGAAAGTGCTACGCCGCCATATTAATTATCTACCCCAGCAGGCTTATATTTTTGATGGCTCCATCCTTGACAACCTGACCCTAGGAGTTCAAGAAGGGATTAGCCAAGAAGACATTATAAGAGCTTGTGAGATTGCCGAAATTCGTCAGGATATTGAACAAATGCCTATGGGCTATCAAACGGAGTTATCAGATGGCGCAGGCTTATCCGGTGGACAGAAACAACGCATTGCCCTAGCCCGCGCCTTGCTCACAAAAGCACCAGTTCTCATTCTTGACGAAGCGACAAGTGGCTTGGATGTTCTCACAGAGAAAAAAGTCATTGACAACCTCTTAGCTCTTGATAAAACTATTATCTTTGTGGCGCACCGTCTCAGCATTGCTCAACGAGCTGAGAAAATCCTTGTCTTAGACCAAGGCAAAGTGGTAGAAGAAGGCTCCCATAGCGATTTGGTGAGACGCCAAGGCTTTTATTATCATTTATTTAGTAAATAAGGAGATTTTATGAATCCAAATCTTTTTCAAAGTGCTGAATTTTATAGACGTCGTTACCAAAACTTTGCGACCTTACTGATTTACCCGTTACTACTACTAGTTGGTTTCCTAGTTATCTTTTCCTTAATAGCTAAGAAAGAAATTAGTGTCTCAACCGTTGGTGAAATCACACCAACCAGTGTGATTGCTTCCATTCAATCTACCAGTGATAATCCCTTATCTAATCACCAACTCAAGGAAAATAAAGTCGTAAAAAAAGACGATCTTCTCCTAAGTTATTCTGAAACCATGGATGAATCCCAGAAAACAGCTCTGGAGACGCAATTAGCTAGTGCAAAACGCCAAAAAATTGGACTCGAAACCTTAAAAGCCAGTTTAAAACAAGGTGTTAACTTCTTCATTGACGATGGTGTAGATGAATTTGGTCACCTCAATACTTATCAGAGTTTTATGCTTAAAGTCAAAGAGTTAGAACCTAAGGTGACACCGTCACAACCCTATGCTAATCAATCTTACCCTAACCAAATACCGCAACAAGATGCAGAAATACCATCGCAAGAACCACAAGTACCAAGCATCCCTAACAATCAACCTGATATAACAACTGGCATACAGGAACAAGTCCCACAAAAGCCTTCTGTACAATCTCTTCAAACAGCTATGTCTACTACCAGCTCTGCTAAAATCACTCTTTTAACGCTCACAACTAATAGAAGTGTGAAGTCCAATGCATCAACTGAAGACGGTCTCATTTTAACAGAGAATGCTTCCTCAAACAGTCAATCACAAATTGATATCCTTAGGACAGAATATATCCAAAAAACGGATGACCAATTGACCACTATTAACAATCAAATTGCAGAATTAGAAGGAAAACTGCAACAAGCTGATGTTCAAGTTCAAAATAATACGATTAAAGCCCCACAAGATGGCATTGTTCATCTCCTAAAAAGTTTATCTAAAACCAGTATCATTCCCAAAGGAACAGAAATAGCGCAAATTCTTCCTGATATGAATCAAACCAAAAAGGTGATGATTACCTACTATGTCAATTCTAATGACATTGCGACGATCAAACGAGGACAAACTGTCCGTCTTAGACTGGATAAAATCAGTAGTCAAGACATCGTCCTTCTTGGTAAAGTCAAAGCTATTGATGCCTCTTCAACTGAAACCAAAGAAGGAAATCTTTTTAAAGTTAAAGCACAAGCAAAGATTTCAGAAGCTGATAGCCGCATTCTCAAATATGGCATGCAAGGAAGAGTCACAAGTATCATTGGAAAGAAAACATTCTTTAACTATTACAAGGATAAGATGTTAAATGATATGCGATAAAATCGATACTACTTACTTAAGCTATATTTAACTTGAATTTCTTAGTTTTTTATCCATTCAGAACAAAATAATAACCATTCAGGATTAAAAATCCTGAATGGTTATTTTTCGTTTATACTAGATAGCATTAAGGAAAGGAGATGTTACAATGACGTTAAAAACACCGAAAACATTTAAAATATTATCTGAAGATGACTTATCACAAGTTGTCGGAGGAAATCGCGACTTTTGGAGAGATTTAAAAAACTTTTTCAAAAATGCTCAAAAAGACCGAAAAGCCAGATAAACTTAAAAATCTCAAAAAGCACAGCTAATCATTTACGACTAGTTGTGCTTTTATCATGTTGTCAAAATGTCAAAGAGGTATTACAAGCTTATTACTAAAACTTGCCTAAATTGATAGTGTTCGCTCTTTGTTTGAAGGGTAACATTTTGATATTTTTCATTAATTTTAGTGATATTATAAAGTCCAATGCCCCGCTTAACACCTTTACTACTATTTCCATAGTCATATAAATGGGCAATATTAATAGATTCTTCTTTAATAGCATTCGTGATAATAAAATATTGCTTGCTTTTTGATTCAAAATAAGCTATCCCAATACTAGGTTTTTCAGCCTCAATAGCATTATCAAATAGAATCGAAACAATCGTGATAAAATCTAGTAATTCCATCCCTTCTTGGTTAATATCATTAGGAATTTCAAGTTTTACCAGTATATTTTTATCATCAGCTTGCGCCAATTTGGCAGCCAATAAACTTTTTAAGGCTTCCGACTTAATACTGACAAGTTTTCCAATTTCATATTTTTGAGTTCTAAATTTCTGATTGGATTCCTTTAGAACACTTTGATAAATCGATTTAATCATCACTATATCATTGGTCTGAAGCCCTATTTCGATAGTCCTCAAGATATTATTGTAATCATGGCGAAAACTTCTCACCTCTTTATAAAGATTCTCAATCTGACCGGTATAATCAACTAAATTCCTAACTTGAAGTTCTTTTTGAAAGATTAAATTCTCCTGCAATCTTGCTCGTAATTCTTTATCAAGTGCATTAATCAGCCAAATAAAAAATAACAAATAAAAAACAACGATGAATTTTCGCAGTTCCTCTGTATGAATCAGATTTTCATATTCATTATAAGTCAGTACCTGCATCAAGAGATAATAAATAAGCATCGACATATTGGCAAATTGCAATAATGATTTTTCTTTTTTTCTGATGCTTACTGATTTTAAATGACTAAAATTGTAATCAAAAATCCTCAAAAACAGTAAAACTAATAAAAATGACATGATATAGAGAATAATACTATTAGCATAATTGTCATAAAATTTCTCAGAGTCACCGAAAACTGGCAAAATTAAAAAGAATAATAACCTTCTAAAGATTTCTTTTAGGGTTAGCGGAAATAAGGCATAAAAAATGACCAATACTTTCAGGATATCTCTTCCGATAATGAAGGACAAGATAAGCATATCAAACATTGATTTAGCATAATCCAAAAGATGTACTTGGCTAACTGCTACTAAAACCCCTGTAATTAGCTGAATTCCTATATACAGTAGGGATTCTTTCAGGTGTAAACGAAATCCATTCACCTTTGTGTAAAGATATATGGGAATCCATAGGCTGAGGATAATATCAACTGCTTCAAGAATACTCACACCTCTCTCCCTTCTTTCACTATTCTCCTCAACTCTTTCACCATTGTTCGTGAAATGATGCAAGAACTGCCGTCACTAAAATAGGCTGTTCTTTCTTTGATGTCGATCTTACTAATATTTTTCGGATTGACTAGATAAGAGCGATGACACTTGATGAAACGTTTTTCTTTTTGGAGAATTTCTTGCAGTTTCCCCGTAAATTCGATACGGTCTGTGTTGGTGTGGAGGATTAATTTATGGGGTCTTGGTGAGGTCTCGATGTAGTTGATTTTAGCAAAGGGGAGTTGGACCTCTGTGTACTCCGTCTCATAGATAAAGTAGTCCTCCAAATCTACTAGCTCATTACTCTCGTTTATTTTTTCCAACAAAGATGTTAGCCTTTGCTTCAAGTCTTCTCTGGAAAGGTCCTTGTCTAAATAATCCATGGCACCGACTTGCAGCTGGAAGACAAGTGGCATCATTTCAGTATGGGTCGTGATAAAAACGATTGTAGCTAAAGGGTCCTGCTCTCTGATAGCTTGTGCTAACTGTAAGCCCGCTTGCTCATTTTGGTGAATCTCGATATCTAACAGAAAAATGTGCTTCTGCCCCTTACCATAAATAGCAGCTAATAATGATTTTGGTTCATCAAAAGAAAAGATACTACTAGTTGTTAAGTGTTTTTCTGCCAAAATATCCTCAACCAAAAATTCTAAATACGATTGCTGGAAAAGATCATCCTCCAATATGTATATGTTCACACCTACTCCTTCAGTTCATTTTTAAGTTAAATTGCTTACCACCAATTATCATTTCAAAAGTCACTAAAATATGACAATACTACCCTTATATTTTTCATCATATAGGGACTAAAACTTATATAACCCTCATCATTTTATCATAAATCATCTAATAAAATGACATGATGAGCAAAAATAAGTCATTTTTAAGTAGGAACAACCATTCAGAACAAAATAAGAACCGTTCAGGATTTGAATCAAAAGCTGAGCAATCTTCTGTTAGGATAAGACTATGAAACAAAGCAAGATATTTATTTCATCGTCGTCACTTTTAAGTTTACTCACAAGCTGCATCGTGTATCTTTATTTGGTCAATCATAAACGCCACAAACAGACGGGGGTATCAGTCACAGAGAGGATTCAACGACAGCCCCACCCTAAGGCCTACTTCATTGTCCAGTCCTATTTTATGTCAACTATAGAAATATATGATTTGTTAGACAGTATCCGTCGCTATGATGATAAAACACCAATTATTCTCATCTCACGCCATCCTGATTATGATCTCCTTTTTAAGAAAGGCTACCATCTGCTTGGACTGGTTAATCCCATTCAACATTGGTCACCAAAAGCATATAAAAAACAAATCGACCGTAGTTTAGATGGCATTTTTCGACTTTTCCCCAATGAATAAGGATTCTAAGGGATTACTATTTTCATTAGCAGCGTTTCCTTAACCAATCATTGGGCAGTTAAAAAAGTCAAGATATACTGTACTGTCTATATGACACAACAAACACCTCTATCCATGTCTCATTCTGAGAGATCAATTTCCAAAAAATACTCTTGCCAAATCTACTAGAGCATTCAAGTATAAATATAAAAGATCTTGAGCTCTTTTTAACAATAGAGATAACAACAGTCTCTCTATCGATAAGCAGAACAATTACTTAAACCAAGATTAATAAAGATAGCGATGACTTAATAGAGAATACAAGGGCGAGTGAAAGTGCAAGAAGCTTGAGACAAAAATTCTTGCCTTTTTAGATTATCGTCAAATGGATTAGCTTTCAGATAAGAGGAACTGAGACGCAGACACTCAACCCCTTTAATAAACTATTTGAGCTGTGCGGAGGTAGTGCTGAGAAGAGATCGTTTTAGCCCTATCTAGGAATGAATAGAGGGAATCGACCCCTTCGAGTTACCGATTTTTATTCCACTCTCATGAAACCATATAAAAAGCTTAGAATGACATTTCTGAACAAGATCATTCTAAGCTATTTTATATTTTAATCTTTTTGACCAGCCTTTTCTTCGGCAAAATAGGCTATTTTTTTAAGTTAAGTTTGCCCTGCTAAAAGTTAGGTTACTTGGTTAACTTCTCTCGTAAAAATGACATCATTATTTGCAAAGCAGGTCTTCAATAACCGTTAAGACACCCGATTGATCGTTAGATAGAGCTTGAAAATTGGCTACTGCCTTCACCTTGTCAGACCCATTAGCCATAGCATAGGAGTAATCAGTCATTGCCAACATTTCTATATCATTTCCGCCATCCCCAAAAGTTGCTAGCTGGTCTGAGCTGAGTCCCCATTTTGCTAAAAGATAGCCCAATGCAGCACCTTTATGCACACCCGTCGCAATTAAATCAATGTTACCATTGCCACTAGATGTTCCTGTAATCTGACCAGGAAAAGCCTTGTTAAAATAAGCATTAATGGTATCTGTCTTTTCAGGTGGAATATTAATAGATAGTTTGAGAAAGTTATCATCAGGAAGCGTTTCAAATGATGGCACTTCTTTAAACTGGTGATAATATAGTTTGAAATAATCCTTATCAGCTTGTGGCATGGAGGTTTTGACATAAGCTGACTTCTCACCTGAAAGTAATAGCTGAGACTGAGGAATTTCTTTTTCTACAAAGGCGATAACTTGACGGATAACATCTGTTGAAATCGTCAATGACTTTAAAAGAACCCCCTTCTCAACAATATAAGCACCATTGTCACCAACGATTGTCATCTGATTTTCAACATCTTTAAAAAAGGAACGGATCTGATGGTATTGATTACCCGAAATAGCCACAAAACGGACTCCTGAAGCTTGCATCTCTTCGAAAATCTTCTTAAAACGAAGACGGTCATAATCATTCTGCGAGTTTAAAAAGGTGCCGTCCATATCTGTTGCAAATACTGTTACTGTCATTGCATCCACCCCTTAATCCGGTGCTTGCCCATCATGCGCTTGCCACTGGCAAGGACCGAAATCAAAGTCACTAAAGACCGCAGTGAAACTAGACTCTTCTGGCGAGCAGGCGTAAATGCCAATATTAACAGGTCCGTCAGCTTGATGGAGATGACACACGCGCATCTGCTGGAATGTCACGCCATCAGTAGAGCATTCAATACAAAAATCCTGTTCGCGACGGCTCAAGCGATACCACATACTTTTGACATCTGTTGAAATTTCGGTAGTTGCCCAATCCGAATAGCCATGATTGGTCACCACACTACCCAGATGTTGGAAGTTGTCATTTTCGTACTCGATGGAGCCCTTAATCCAATTCTCACTATCTTGATAAAGAATCAGACCGCACTGATCAAAACGATGATGGCTATCTTCAAAATTTGTCTTGACCGTAAAAGAAAAATAAGGTTCCTCTGTTCTCATCTGAAAAAGCGGCGCATTGTCATTAACAAAATGATAATAGGTCTTCTGCCAAAGATCCGTTCCAGGCTCTGTAGTAATCGTCACCTTATCTTCCGTGACAGTATAATTTTGGGGTGGACGCGTCCACTGGAAATCCTTTAAATCAGGTTTCGTCATTAAAACACCTCATCTCTAAATAGTTAGTTCCAACTGGTTGCCTTCTTGGTCAAAAATGACCGCTTCATAATAACCGTCTCCTGTCGTTCTTGGACCATTGACCATAGGAAAGCCACTACCTTGCATCTTGTCAGCAAAGGCATCTACCGCTTCTTTTGACCCTAATGAGAAAGCCAAATGCGTTAATCCAAAGGTAGCCTTATCACCTTCTTTAATATCAGAACGATGACACAGTTCTAAACGAGCCCCTGATGAAAAGGTTAAGAAGTAAGATGAAAAACCGGATGTTGGATTGTGGTATTTCTCTGATGATTTTGCTTCAAAATAAGTTTCATAAAAATGACACATAGCTTCTAAATCTTGGCACCAAAGACCAACATGTTCTATTACTAAATTCATTGAGATACCTCTTTTATACACATTGAAAATCAAAATCTGACATTCTCAAGTTTCTCTTGATGAACTTTCGTTCTATCTGCGGCGCCTTTCCTAGTCAGGTTGTGATTTTCTTCAAGTATTAGTCTTTTCTTTTATTATAAATGAAAAACAAACAACACGATAGCATTATACTAGCGTCTTTTGATACAATACTATGATTTACGTCTCCCTTTAAAGGCCATTTTAAAGAATTGTTTGAAGCTCATCAAGAAGGATTGCCCCATCATGTAGGTCAACATTTTAGACATGACCATCCATAAGAAGACCGACAAAAGGATAACCAAAATCCATCCATATTTACTTTCCGTAAAAACTGTTGGTAGGGGAACATTAATCCCGAAAAAGCCCGTCACAACACTTGGGATAGTCATGAGTAAGGACACAATCGTCAGCATGGTCATGGTATCGTTTAGATCATTGTTTAAGATGTTATTATAAGTTGCGGTTAATTGTGCCAAAATCTCAGATGTCATCTCGGTCATCTCAACCAGCTGCTTAGCTTCAACCAAAGCATCGTCCAGTTGCTCTTTTTCTTCTTCATTTAGATGAAAATAGAGGGATTGATTCTTGATCCGCTCAATACTCACCGCATTTTGTCGACAGGCAGAAGCCAGAAAAACATTGCCTGTTTCAATATCGGATAATGCTAGAAGCCCTTGTTTAGTTGTTTTGGCACGGAGTTGCTGATTGATCACTTGGCGCTCATGGGTTAGTTTTTCAATCACTGAAAAATAAGGTGTTGAAATTTCCACAAGACTAGAAAATAAAAAATCATACAGGCTCATATCATGGTTATCTTGGGCTAAGGCTTGTAAGCGTCTGACGATGTAGTCTGTTTCTTTGGTAGACATACTGATCAAGCGATTATCTTGAGCAATAAAGGTAATTGGTACCGTTTGAAAACTGTTATCTTCCTTAATAAGCTTTAAAACATTATAAATCAAGAGGAGCTGACCCGTTTTACGGTTGTACTCCACATGAGCAAGCTCATTCTTATCAAGGGCATAAGCTGCTACTTCAGGGTCGATACCATAATCCATAGCAATTTTTTCAGCATCTCTAACTTCATCGATATCAATATCAATCCAGCTAAAGCTATCGAAATGTTCTCTTGTAATCATCAGAAACCTCGTCTTGTTGTTTTTACTAGTATATCACGCTCTTGATAATTTTTCTTCTCTCTTATTTAAGGAAATGATAGTATAATAGAAACAACATCAATTTGGAGGTGCCTTATGGCTATTTCATATAAAAAAGAAGATCAACTTGAAAGCATGTTTGCAAGCTTTGCTAAACTACCTGACAATACGGATTCAGACCCTAAAAAAGAGAAAAAAGACGATGACCAAAAAGAAAGTAAAAACTAATTTTTCTAAAATCGACCTTATTTTTTATATGGTCCTTGGTTCATTAGCTATCCTTTTAACAGATAGCCTTCTATGGTCTTTTATTGTTAATTTACTGATCATAATGGTCCTTGCATTTTGCTTAGGCGTCCTTTTCCATTATGCCAAGTCTTGGTTGAAGTGAGGTTTTTCGTGTCATTTTTTAATCAGTTGCCCGACAGTGTTCTACAATGGATGGCTATATTCATGTCCATTATTATTGAAGCACTGCCATTTGTTCTTCTAGGTGCTATTTTAACAGGATTTATCGAAGTCTATGTCACTCCTGATAAGGTTTTGAAGCATCTTCCTAAAAACCGCTTGTTACGCATTTTGTTCGGTACTTTTATTGGGGTCATTTTCCCCTCGTGTGAATGTGGTATTGTACCAATTGTCAATCGTCTCATGGAAAAAAGAGTGCCTAGTTACACAGCTATCCCTTTTTTAGCGACAGCCCCAGTGATCAATCCCATCGTCATTTTGGCAACTTATTCAGCCTTTGGGAATTCTTGGCAGTTTGTCATCTGGCGTCTAGCAGGTGCTATCTTGGTAGCAGTTGCTCTTGGTGTTCTTCTAGCTTATCTAACGGATGACGATATTAGGATACCGCCAAAAAAAGCGCCTCATTTCCACGACTATTCTGACCATAGCCAACCTAAAAAAATCTTTTATGCCCTATCGCATGCTATAGATGAATTTTTTGATACGGGTCGCTATTTAATTTTTGGGAGTCTCATTGCCTCTGCCATGCAAATTTACCTTCCAACACGAATTTTGACAACTATCGGCGGTAATCCTTTAACAGCGATTTTTGTCATGATGATTTTAGCCTTCGTTTTGTCTCTTTGTAGCGAAGCCGATGCCTTTATCGGGGCTAGCCTTCTCTCTAGCTTTGGAGCGGCACCTGTTATGGCATTCCTCCTCATCGGTCCCATGATTGACATCAAAAATCTCATGATGATGTGGAACAGTTTCAAAAAGAACTTTATCCTCCAGTTTATCGCAGTCTCTGCGATCATTGTAACCCTTTATTGTCTCGCTTTAGGAGTTTTCGCATGATTCGATTTCTAATCTTAACTGGTTATTTTGAGCTCAGTATGTATCTTTACTTGTCCGGTAAGCTGGATCAATACATCAATACTCATTATTCCTATTTGGCTTTTATTGCTATGATTCTATCGTTCATTCTAGCAGTTGTTCAACTCATGATTTGGATGAAAAGTCTTAGGCTCCATTCGCACTTGTCTGGAAAATTCGCCAAGTTGACTAGTCCTATGATTCTTGTCTTTCCAGTTTTAGTTGGATTGTTAGTACCAACAGTTACCCTTGATTCCACAACAGTTTCAGCTAAGGGATATACCTTCCCAACTGCTGTTGGTTCCGTCGGTCAGGGAGAATCAGACGATGGTACTAGAGTACAATATTTGAAGCCAGATACCAGTCTTTACTTCACGAAAAATGCCTATCAAAAAGAGATGCAGCGCGAGTTGCAAGCTTACAAAAATCTCGATACCATTGATATCAAGTCTGAGAATTATATGGAGATTATGGAACTGATTTACCTCTATCCTGACGTCTTTTCAGGAAAGCAGATTTCTTTTACAGGCTTTGTTTATAATGAACCTGGGCACGAGGGCTACCAGTATCTCTTTCGTTTTGGAGTTATTCATTGTATCGCTGATTCAGGCGTCTATGGCTTATCTACTACAGGTAATAGCCAAAGCTATGCCAATAATACTTGGCTCAAGGTTAATGGTACCATCACAACCGAATACAATAGCCAACTAGAAGAGACTCTTCCAGTGCTTCATATTGAAAACAGTCAGATTGTCTCAGAACCTGAGAATCCCTATGTTTATCGTGTCTTTTAAACATCATTTAGCAGAGCTATAATCATTAACTTATCTCTAGCTTTTCGTAGGTTGGGCAAAATTGCCCAACCTATTTCTAATGTTTAGCGAACAAAACAGTATCAGAAAGCAACACTCATCAGTAAACTTATACTCATTGAAAATCAAAATCTGATGTTGTCAAGTTTACCTTGATGAACTTTACGCCTTTCCTAGTCAGATTTTGATTTTTCGAGTGTTAGATACTGTTAAGCTAGTATCTTTCGGCTAAGAATCGTTATTAAATAAAGTGACAGTTCTTCCACTCCGTAACTTTTTATTGCGAAAAATCTTTCAAAAACAATCATTTTGTATCTCAATCATTTTAGGTTATACTAGAGTGTTGTCTTATTTTGAAAGCCATCTCATGGGCCCTATTAATAAAGGCATTCATTGTCATCATCAAAAGATGACAATGTCAATAACTGATTTTTTTGGAGGATTTTTCCATGTCGGAAATTAATCACAACCAGCCTAGTCCTGGGCTCTCTCAGGATGGTTTGGAAAGAACCATGACATTTTTCCCTGCTCTATCAACAGTTATGGGAACGGTTATTGGTGCTGGTGTTTTTTTCAAAGCCACTAGTGTCGCTAGCGCAACAGGATCAACCAGTCTCCATCTCTTTGTTTGGCTACTAGCTGGTTTGATATCACTTTGTGCAGGGTTAACTGGAGCTGAGTTGGCTGCTGCTATTCCTGAAACGGGAGGTATGATTCGTTATATCGAACGAGCTTATGGGAAATTCCCTGGCTTTCTTCTTGGCTGGGCACAAGTCATCATTTACTTCCCAGCTAATATTGCAGCCTTGGCAATTATTTTTGCAACCCAAGTCAAAAACCTGCTTGTACTTTCACCCATAACTATTTTGCCAATAGCTATTTTAACGACCTTATCCCTCACTCTAATTAATTTTTTAGGTGCTAAGGCAAGTGGAAGGATGCAGTCAATAACTCTTGTCGCTAAACTTATTCCTATTGGGGCTATTATTATCTTCGGTTTGTTTGCGGACACCAATGTTCATGTCAACATCCTACCTATAGAAGCCGGTGCTAAAACTGGAGGACTAGTTACTGCTCTTGGTTCAGGTCTTTTGGCAACCATGTTCGCCTATGATGGTTGGATTCATGTTGGGAATATCGCCGGTGAACTGAAAAATCCTGCACGTGATTTACCTAAAGCTATCGGTTTTGGAATGCTTGGTATCATGATTGTTTATGGGCTCATCAACTTTGCCTACCTAAAAGCCATGCCTCTTGCTCAATTAGCTGGAAATGATGCTGCCGCTATGCAGGTTGCCCAATATTATTTTGGGTCAATGGGAGGTAAAATCATCACAATCGGTATTCTAGTTTCTGTTTACGGGACAATCAATGGCTACACGATGACGGGAATGCGCCTTCCCTACACACTTGCCCTTGAAAATCTCTTACCTTTTTCAAAACAGTTGTCTAAATTAAACCAACATAAGGTTCCTCATATTGCTGGTTGGCTGCAAGCTATTATTGCTATTATCATGATTTGCCTAGGCGGTTTTAATATTCTTTCCGACATGTTAATCTTTGTCATTTGGATTTTCTATACCCTGGTATTTATCGCTGTTATCCGTTTGCGCAAAAAAGAGCCTAATCTTCATCGTCCTTACAAGGTTCCTTTTTACCCAATTATCCCAAGTATCGCTATTATCGGTGGCATTTTCATTCTTCTTTTGACTTTGAAGAGTCAATTCATCCTTGCTCTAGTTGGAATTCTTCTAACAGCCCTAGGAATCCCTGTCTACCTTTATAAACAAAAGAAATAACAATCGTCAAAACAAAACCATCTGAAAGTTAACTTTCAGATGGTTTTTTGCTGTTAACATTAAAGCAAGCCCTCTAGCAGACCTCGCATGAAATTTTCTGAATTGAATGAACCAATGTCATCAATCTTTTCTCCGAAACCAATCAACTTAACTGGAATGTCTAACTCTTGGCGAATGGCTAGAACGACACCACCCTTAGCTGTTCCATCAATCTTAGTCAATACTAGACCTGTCAAAGGCGTGATTTTTGAAAATTCTTTAGCTTGACTGAGGGCATTTTGACCCGTTGAAGCATCCAAAGCTAAAAGGGTTTCATGAGGTGCTTCTGGCACGACACGCTTAATGATACGTCCAATTTTCTCAAGTTCCTTCATGAGATTGTCTTTATTTTGCAAGCGACCAGCTGTATCAATCATCAAGACATCAATACCTTCCGCAACTGCTCGTTCCATACCATCAAAGACAACCGAAGCAGGATCAGCTTTTTCAGGACCAGTCACAACTGGAACATCCACACGGCGTCCCCACTCAACCAGCTGGGCAACGGCTCCTGCACGAAAGGTGTCTGCCGCAACCAACATGACCTTTTTACCCTGGTTCTTGTACTGATAAGCCAATTTCCCAATAGAAGTCGTTTTACCAACACCATTAACCCCAACAAAGAGCATCACTGTTAAATCATCTTGAAAATTAATAGTCTCCTTATAAACACCGTCTTTTTCATAGATGTCAACGAGTTTCTCAATAACGACTTGACGTAAATCTTCTGGTTTCTTAGCGTTTTCTAGTCGAGCTTCTTGACGTAAATCTTCTGTCAGCTGTGTTGCTACTGTCACACCAACATCAGACATAATCAACATCTCTTCCAACTCTTCAAAGAATTCTTCATCTACCTTACGGAAATTAGCAAAAAACTCATTGAGACGAGCAGCAAAGCCTGTTCGTGTTTTTTTCAAACTACGATTGTATTTTTCTTCTGTTGTTTCTTCGATTTCTAGTGTGCTTGCTGGAGCATTTTCCTTGGATAATTCTTGAACTTGACGTGTTGACATAGCCTCAAAGCTCAAGGTTTCACCCCGCTCGGCTGCTTCCGCAACGGCTGCTTTTTTGGCGTAATAATCAGCCATCAGTGACTCAAAACGAGGGTCATTGGATTGGGAGGCTACCTCAGTCGTCGATAGAACTTCTACCTGATTCTCAAGGACAGCTTCAGAGCTACTAGTTTCTTCAGAAGCGGATAATGTCTCTAAAGACTGACTGGTTGCTGCCTCAGTAATGTCTTCCTCAACAGTATGGTTAGCTTGCTCCTTGTCTAGTTCAACCACTATTTCATCCTTCCAATCAACAGACGGATCCGCTTGATGTTCTGGAATGCTAAATTCAGACCCTAAAGGAGTCTCAAAATCTCCTTCTTCCAATTCTTCAAAATCAAAACTATCTTTCCAGTCAATTGACTCTGATGATCTAGTTTCAGACTCAATAGCAACTACTTCAGAACTTGATTCTTTACTATCAAGCTCATCGAGAGCTGAATCCACTTGCTCTACAAAGTCATCTTCAGACGTTGGATCCTGTTGGACATCCTCTTCTGAAACGATAACAAGGTTTTCTTCTTCAGAAGTGCTAATATCTTCTTGGACAAAATTTTGATTGTCTTGTTCCACTTCATCGGTGAGACTTTCTTTGTTTTCAAGCATTTCTTGCGAAAGGTCTTGCTCTTCTTTTTTCTCTTTTTTTCCAAATAATCGGTCAAATAATCCCATTTTATTCTCCACCTAATACATATTTTTCAATGGCTTCCGCCACTCCTGAATGATTGTTGTCCTTGCTCGTTACTACATTAGCTGTTTCCTTGACAATAGGCGCTGCATTTTTCATCGCAACTCCCAGACCTGCCCAATCAATCATGGTCAAATCATTTTCTTCATCACCAACAGCCATGACATTTTCTCTATCAATGCCTAAGAGGTCGCATAATTTAGCTAAACCAGACGCTTTATGAACACCTTTTGGCATAATTTCAAAAATAATTTCGCGTGATTTAAAGGCTTCAAAATTGGAAAAAATCAGCTCAGGCATTTCCTTGATTTTAGCATCTAAAAAGTCTTTATCTGTCACAATGACAATCTTATTATAAATGATGCCTTCCGGTAAATCAGCTAATTGTTCCAAAGTTTTAAAGGTCAGTAAAGGATTAGCTTCTGGATAACGTGACGGACGACCTGGTGCAGGCAAACTATAAACAGTCCCCTCACTCAAGATATCAACAGGAAGACCCAAAGCTGATAGTTGTTGATAGATAGACTCAACTTCGTGGCGTGACAAAGCTTGTTGGGCTAAGATATGTCCATCATTTCTCTGGATTAAACCGCCATTAAAAGTCACGCTATAATCCATAGGATGGTTCAAATCTAACTCTTCTAGCAAATCACCAATAGCTTTTAAAGGACGACCTGTTGTAATCACGACTTTGACACCTGATTCAGTAGCTCTCTTAATAGCTTCTCTGTTAGCTTTTGATACTTTTTTCTCATCATCAAAAAGGGTATTATCTAAGTCTAATGCAACCAATTTTATTTCTGTCATCTCAAACCAAACCTTCCAAATAAGTCAAAACGGCATCGCTAGCATGATCTCCAATAACCTCGTCAGCTAAGGTTTTAGCTACTTCTACCGCATTGTCAGGAACCACAGCTATACCAGCAAAATCTAACAGTTCAAGGTCATTGTAATTATCTCCAAAAGCATACACATCTTGCGATGAAATCCCTTGTTTCTCACAAAGAACCTCCAAGCCAGTCGACTTATCATAGGCTTTAGGTATGATATCCATTCCATCAAAACCAGTGACAACTGCTTGAAAATCAGCTAATTTCCCATTCAAGCCTTGTGTAAAATCATGAATCTTATCCGCATCAAAGCGAGCTGTCACTTTTAAGATTTTATCCATCACAGCGGTTAAATCAGCTCTCTGAACATTAGCATAAAAATGTTGCGCCCTTTTGATATAGTCATCTGAAGCATCAAGTGGGGCATAAGCACCTTTCTCGCCAGACAAAAGATAACCCTGACAATGAGGATCAGCCTGCAATTCAGCTAAGATAAGCTGATAATCCTCAGGCACCATCTCAGCCTCAAAAATAATCTGTCCTTCATCCTCAACAATACAGCCATTTTCCGCGATAAAAGCCATCTTATTTTCAAATTCTTGGAACAATTCTTTCAAAGTTAGGAGCGACCTGCCGCTCGCGGCTACAAAGAGATAGCCAGCTTCAGTCAATTTCTCCAGAAGAACAGCAAATCTTTCCTTGTCATAAGTACCATCTGGTCTTAAAAAGGTCCCATCCATATCAGACGCTACAATTTTTTTAAACACAAGATTCCTCCAACTTCTCAATACTGATTTAACTATAGTCAAATGAATTACCTTTCAGCCAATGAACTGAGACGCAGACAGTACTGAAGTACGGCAAGTTGAAAGTGACGATGTATCAAATTTAATTCAAAAGACTATACTAAATACCTACATAATCCCTACCATTGTACCAAAAAATCCGCTTACAAGGAAATATTAGAAAAAGAGAGTGAGAAAATACTCTTGATAACTAAAAATTCGTTCAAACCACTCCAGATTTGTAAGAGGTTTGAACGAATTTCACATAGTGGGGTTAGGCATCATGCCCAACCACTTATCTTCTTTAAAAGATATCCAAATATATCAGAGATTATCCCTAATTAACACCATTAATGTTCTCTGCTTCTTTCAGTTTAACCGAAAGAATTTGTGACACACCAGATTCCTGCATGGTCACCCCATAAATACTATCGGCCGCTGCCATAGTACCCTTACGGTGTGTGACAACGATAAATTGGCTAGATTTATCAAAACGATTGAGATAATCACCAAAACGCTTAACATTTGCTTCATCAAGCGCCGCTTCCACCTCATCCAAAATAACAAATGGAATGGTTTTGACACGGATAATCGCAAAGAGCAAAGCTAGTGCTGATAAGGCTTTTTCCCCACCTGACATGAGATTAAGCGACTGGATTTTCTTACCAGGAGGTTGTACGGAAATCTCAACTCCGGCTGAAAGCAAATCACCGTCGGTCAAAATCAAGTCGGCAGAACCGCCACCAAACATCTGAGTAAAGGTTTCTTTGAAAGATGCTCTAATCGCTTCAAAGGTTGTTTTAAAGCGACTGGTCACTTCCTCATTCATCTCAGCTATAGTTTCTAAAAGCAAATCCTTAGCCTTATCGAGGTCAGCTTTCTGACCAGACAAGAAGGTCAAACGTTCCCCAACCTCATCATACTGCTGGATAGCATCCAGATTGACTGGACCCAAGGCTTTGATCGCTTTTTGTAAATCCTTGAGAGCTAGTCTTGCTTGGTTGATATCTTCCAGGGGTTCAACTTGTTCCTGTGCTTCTGAGAAAGAAAGTTGATAGGAATCAATCAAATCTTGTGCCATAGACTGTAATCTTTGTCTCACCTGCTTTTCTTGTGACTCAAGTTCAGCTTGACGGCGAATGTAAGTTTCATTTTGCTGGCTCAATTTTTGCAGGTGTTCCGCGATATCTTCTCCCTGTGCTTCCAAATCTTCCAATTCAAAGCGCAGTCGAATTTGCTCCTGTTCTAGCTTAACCTTGCGTTCTTTCGCCTCTTCTAATTGCGCCTGCCATTCTGGAATCTTATCTGCTTCTAGAGCATCATTATGATGAGCTAGACTATAAGCTAAATTCTCAGCTAGAACTTTAGCTTCTTCCAAAGATTCTTTTTGCTTTGTTAAATCACGAGATAAATATTGCCGTTCACCTTGTAGTTCACGTTCCGATAGCCTTAATTCAGATAAATGATTTTGTAATCTTTGACGCTTTTCTTCAATACTGTCCTTATCCGTCTTGATGGCTTCAATATCTTGATTCAATTGATCTTTTTGCAAACGGATGGCATCTAATTGAGTCTCTAACTCGTTCTTACGCTGACTGTCATCTGAAGTAGCCAATCCTTGCTGGTTAGCTAACTTGGCTTGATAGAGTTTATTAAGGTCAGCCACTTGACCAGCAGCTTGTTGATAAGCGAAGTCAGCCTTTTGTTCAGCAAGTCTGGCTTCCTCGCCATCTTGCTTCAATTCAGCTAGTTGTTGACGAGATGCTTCTAAAGCCTCTTTTAAGCTAGCTAATCTTTCCTCATCTGCTTTTATCTCAGCAGACATCTGGTTAATATCAGCTTCCAATTGATCCAACTCAGGTTTGACAAAAGTTGTGTTCTTTTGACGATTAGCTCCTCCGGCGAATGAGCCGCCTGGACGCAATTCCGTACCATCAAGAGTAACAATACGCACCTGATATTGGAAATCACGCGCCGCCTGATTAGCATGATCAATCGTATCAAAAATAGCTGTCATACCAAGAAGATTTCCCATGATATTAGCCAAACGACTATCATACGATACCAAATCTTTAGCCAAACCAAGAAAACCTGGTTGCTGTGGCAATTTATCTTTAAAAGCAGGCTTCAAGGAACGCTCTTTAATAGTTGTTAGAGGCAAGAAAGTAGCGCGACCATGACGTCCATCTTTCAGGAATTGGATAGCCTTCTTAGCCGTCCTTTCATCCTCTACGATGATATTTTGTGCAGCACCGCCAAGGACGATTTCCATAGCAGTTTGATGTTCTGCCTTGAAGCTCAAATGCTCACTAACAGCACCAACAATACCACCAATGCGTTCACTATTTTGTAAAACAGCCTTAACCCCAGCAAAAAACTGACTGTGACTTTTTTGAATAGCTTCTAAACTATTGCGACGAGCAGTCTTGCCTTTTAAAGCATCATACTTATCAAAGAGCGCTGCTTGATGTCCTTGATAGAGGTCATCCTTGGCTTTCACCTCTTGCAATTGCTGTCGATAATCATCCAACAAGACTTTAACAGCTTCCTTAGCCGCTTCAAAACTAGCTAAACTTTCCTTAGCCGTTTCTGTAACAATCCTACGACGTTCTTCTAAGTCCAATAACTCGGCTTGCGTCTGTTCTGACTGCTGCTGCTCCTGTAAAAGTCGATTTTCAAGAGCTGTCAATTGGTTAGACAAATCAGCCTCTTGACTCATTAGCCCAACAAACTGCTCACGTAGACTTTCAATAATTTGATCAGGAGATTGGGCAAACTCTGTCAAGTCTGCTTCTGTCTCCTTGATCGCTTTTGCTTTTTTCTGACTATCATTGATAACAAGAGCTAGTTTATCTTCAATCTCGCTGATAGAGAGCTGCAAGCTACTAATCAGCGTCTCCTGCTTCTCCAGACGAGCTTTTAAATCACTCTCTTTTTCTTGTGATTGAGATTGTTGCAGCTGATTGACTTTGATTTGTTTCTCCAAATCTGCAATCAAACTGGTTAAAGCAACCAGATCATCTTGGTGCTGTTGAGAATTCTGAGATAAATGATGACGTTTAGTCTTTAAATTCTGATTATCATTTTCAAGTTTTTGACGATCCTGATAATAAGTTTCAAGATTTTCTTTAACCTCATTTAAGCGATTCGTTAATGACTGAAGTTCCTCCTTACCTGATGAAACATCATGAACAAGCACTTGCAAATGAAGCTCCTTACGCTCTTCTTCCAAGGAAAGAAATTGCTTTGCTGTCTGTGCTTGTTTTTCTAACGGACGAATCTGCTGCTCCAACTCATAGATGATATCTTCCAGACGGTCCAAGTTATCCTGAGTTTGAGATAGTTTGCTTTCGGTTTCCTTTTTACGGGTTTTGTATTTTAAAACTCCCGCAGCCTCTTCGAAAATAGCCCGACGGTCTTCAGCCTTACTGTTGAAAATGGCTTCAACACGACCTTGAGAAATAATGGAAAAAGAATCACGCCCCAAACCAGTATCCATAAAGAGATCATGAATATCACGAAGCCGGACCTTTTTCCCCTCGATCAAGTAATCACTATCACCATTTCGGTAAATATGACGTTCAACAGAAAGCTCTTCTGGCGCATCTTTAATAAAGCCATCACTATTATCAAGCGTGACACGAACTTGCGCATAATTAAGCGGTCGACGTGTCTCTGTTCCGGCAAAAATAACATCCGGCATTTTACCACCACGTAAACTCTTAGCAGATGATTCTCCTAAAGCCCAGCGAAGACTTTCTGTGATATTTGATTTTCCAGAGCCATTTGGTCCTACGACTGCTGTCACACCTTGGTCAAAGCTAACTTTAGTCTTGTCTGCAAAGGATTTAAATCCTTGAATTTCAATTTCTTTTAAATACATCTTAGTCCTCACCTAGTTGGTGGAGTGCTTTTTTAGCAGCTTCCTGCTCTGCCATTTTTTTAGAACGTCCCTTACCATTACTCAATTCTTTGCCATTGGCAGTAACACGAACTTCAAACCACTTGGCATGGGCAGGCCCCTCTTCACCAATAACTTCATAACGAATTTTGATATCTCCATCTACTTGAAGTTCTTCTTGAAGAGCTGTCTTATAGTCCTTGACTTGTTCATACTGCCCTTTTTCAACCTTAGGAATCATCACCAAATAAAGGAAAGTCTTAACTGCTTCTACTCCTTTATCTAAAAGAAGAGCACCTAAAAAAGCCTCAAAAAGGTCTCCAAGAATAGTTTCACGCTGACGACCGCCTGACTTTTCTTCTCCTTTACCTAGTTTAATAAAGGCATCGAAGCCACAATCTTTTGAGAATCCTGCCAAACTCTCCTCGCGAACAATCATAGAACGTTGTTTAGATAAATCCCCTTCTGGCTTATTAGGGTATTTTCGGTACAAATAATCTGAGATAATCAGTTGAAGAACCGCGTCTCCTAAAAACTCCAAACGTTCATTGTGTGAAATGTTTAGGAGACGATGTTCATTGGCATATGATGTGTGAGTAAAAGCCGTATCAAGCAAGCTACAATCCGAAAATTCAATATGAAAATCCGATTTTAATTTTGCTTTTAGCTCTTCTAATTGTCCCATAAGACTCTCCTTTATTCCTTTAAAATGGGGGTACTCAAACCATGGACTTTTGATAAAACTGGGATATATCATCTCTTTGGAATAATCCAACTCGCACAGCAACTCATCATCGAGTCCTCACCTTACAGATAATAATCTAACGACAACTTTAAGTGACCACAACTTATTGTCACAGTCTTTTCTATTATACCAAAAAATAGTCTAGCCACTAGGGCTAGACTGTAAATTTGACATTAAATATCGACTAATGGCGTCGCCGTGTCTGGTGAGGTATCCAATACTTTGAAATCATGATTAACACCCAAGTCAGCTTGCATCAGATTTGACTCCATGGTCATATGAGCTAGCTCCTTGATATTGTTCTCCTTACTCAAATGTCCAAGATAAATCTTCTTAGTACGATTACCAAGCGTGTCAATCATAGCCTGAGCACCAGCCTCATTGGACAAATGTCCAAAGTCAGAAAGAATCCTTTGTTTGGTCTTCCATGGATAGGAACCCGCTCTGAGAATTTCAATATCATGGTTAGATTCAATCAAATAACCATCCGCATTGGCAACAATCCCTGCCATACGATCGCTAACATAGCCCGTGTCAGTTAACATGACAAAGCTTTTATCATCTTTCATAAAACGATAAAACTGCGGATCTACCGCATCATGACTAACGCCAAAAGACTCAATATCAATATCTCCGAAAGTCATCATTTTTTCGCGCGAAAAGATATGCTTCTGTGAATTATCTATCTTACCTAGCATATTTTTGGCATCCATAACTTCCCAGGTTTTTTCATTCGCATACAAGTCAAGATTGTACTTGCGAGCCAAAACCCCAACTCCTTTGATATGGTCTGAATGCTCGTGTGTAATCAAAATAGCATCTAAATCCTCAGGTCGTCGATCAATTTCAGCTAAAAGACTGGTAATTTTCTTACCAGTCAATCCAGCATCAATCAAAAGACGTTTCTTTGGTGTCTCCAGATAAAAAGCATTACCTGTCGACCCTGAAGCTAAAATACTGTATTTAAATCCTTTATCAGCCACCTTAGTCTTCAGTTACCTCCCATTCTTCGTCTACTTCTAAAATATTCTTTTCATACGGTAAAACGATGGTAAACGTTGATCCCTTACCGTAATCACTTTTAGCCCAAATAAAGCCATTGTGTTGTTTAACAATTTCTTTGGTAATTGCTAGACCGAGTCCAGTGCCTCCTTGGGCACGGCTTCTTGCCTTATCAACACGGTAGAAACGGTCAAAAATTAAAGGCAAGTCTTTTTTAGGAATTCCCAATCCTTGGTCAGATACCGATACAATTAATTGAGTATCAGTCGTTCGCATGCTCACCTTAATCTCCCCACCATCTGGTGAATACTTGATAGCATTGTTTAAAATATTATCGAAAACTTGGGTCATCTTATCATTATCAATCTCAATCCAAACAGGAGTCAGATCGTAGTTGCGCTTAATATCATAAGATTTTCCTGCATGTGTTTCCTGTAACTTGATGCGGTCAAAACGATTTAGGATATAGGTGATAAAAGCTGTAAAGTTCGTCAGTTCAACTTCTAATTCACTATTATTATTATCAATACGTGATAGGGATAGCAAGTCTGTAATCATCCGCATCATCCTGTTTGTTTCATCTAAAGAAACACGGATAAACCCAGGGGCAACAGCTTCCTTAAGGGCCCCTTCATCCAAGGCTTCAAGATACGACTTTACCGATGTTAGAGGAGTCCGTAATTCATGACTAACATTGGAAACAAAGAGACGACGTTCACGTTCCTCTTTTTCTTGTTCTGTTGTATCGTGTAAAACGGCTACCAAACCAGATATAAAACCACTCTCTCTCTTGATAAGAGCAAAATTGACCCTCAGCACCGTAAATTCACCAAACTCATCGACACGGTGAAGCGTTACTTCGGGTGTTTTGGTTATTAAATCATGATAAGTATACGAGGTATCTTCCAACAAAGTCATAATATTGATGGCAAGGTCACCTTCTTCTGATAAGTTCAACTGTTGCCTTGCCATATCATTAATCATAATGATATTACCACGACGGTCTGTTGCTAAAACCCCATCGCTCATATAGGATAAAATACTTGAAAGACGATTTTTTTCTTGTCCTAAATTTTCATGTGTTAGACGAAAAACCTCAGATAGATCGTTCAAATGTTCAGCTAAGTCCTTAACTTCAGCACTTCCTCGTGTTACCTGATTGACCACATACTCACCTGAAATCAAGGCTTGAACTTGCTCCGTCAATTGTTGCACACGTCGACTATTTAAAGTATCTCGAATAATTAAAAAAACATAAATCAGGACTAAAATTGACATTAGCCCTGCAATAATAACATCTCGAAATGAAAAAAGAAATTGATCAGTCATGAGCTTTCATAAAGTATCCCACTCCACGACGAGTGAGAATGTATTCCGGACGACTTGGAGTTGTCTCGATTTTTTCACGGAGGCGACGAATAGTCACATCAACTGTCCGAACATCACCAAAATAGTCATATCCCCAAACCGTTTCAAGGAGATGCTCGCGTGTCATCACTTGACCAATATGTTGCGCCAAATGATAGAGCAATTCAAACTCACGATGCGTCAGCTCGACTTCCTCTCCGTTCTTTTTAGCAATAAACGCCTCTGGTAAGATTTGAAGGTTCCCAATCTCGATTTCTGTCGGAGAGGATTGAAGAGATTCTTCTGCCACAGTTTCAATGGTCTCAACACGACGTAGTTGAGCTTTCACACGCGCCAATAACTCTCGATTAGAGAAGGGTTTTGTGACATAATCATCTGCACCGATTTCCAAGCCAATCACCTTATCGAACTCAGAATCCTTAGCCGATAACATAATAATTGGCGTGTGACTTGTTTTACGAATCTCTTTAGCTACCTCAAGACCATCCATACCTGGTAGCATCAAGTCCAAAATAACCAAGTCAGGCTTAATATCTTCAAATTTTTCAACCGCGTCATGACCATCAAAGGCTGTTTCAATAGTATAGCCTTCCTTACTCAGATTAAATTTTATAATGTCTGAGATGGGTCTTTCATCATCTACAACGAGAATTGTTTTCATAGTTTGTACCTACCTTTTTTCTGATTATAACAAAATATCCATTAAATGGAAAACTTTGACTATAAATCCCTCCATTATCACCAATCTTTATCATGTCCGCTCTTTCTTGCAGAACAAAGCCTAAATAATTTTCAGAATATTTAAAACGAGATATTGACAATATCATTTCTCTATGGTATAGTAACTTATCTATGTTATGTTTTCTGACGTAGACAATTATTATCAAAAGGAGTTTCTAATGGCACTTATCGAATATAAAAATGTTGAAAAATATTACGGTGACTACCATGCTCTTCGTAACATTAACTTAGAGATTGAAAAAGGTCAAGTCGTTGTTCTCTTAGGTCCTTCAGGATCAGGTAAATCAACACTTATCCGTACCATGAATGCTCTTGAATCTATTGAAACAGGTAGCCTAAAAGTAAACGGTCATGAATTGGCCAATGCTAGCAATAAAGACCTCGTGCAACTTCGCAAAGAAGTTGGTATGGTTTTCCAGCACTTTAACCTCTATCCGCATAAAACAGTGTTAGAAAATGTTACTTTGGCACCAATTAAAGTTTTAGGCATGTCTCGCAAAGAAGCTGAGGCCGTTGCTGAAAAATACTTAACCTACGTTAATATGTGGGATCGCAAAGATTCTTATCCAGGAATGCTCTCTGGTGGTCAAAAACAGCGTATCGCGATTGCTCGTGGACTCGCCATGAATCCTGAGCTACTACTCTTTGATGAGCCAACTTCTGCTCTTGACCCAGAAACCATCGGTGATGTTTTGGCTGTTATGCAAAATCTAGCTGCTGAAGGAATGAACATGGTGGTTGTAACTCACGAAATGGGCTTCGCCCGTGAAGTTGCTGATCGTATCATCTTTATGGCTGATGGAGAGATTCTAGAAGATACAACTGATGTTCAAGGTTTCTTCGACCATCCAAAAGAACCACGCGCTCAGCAATTCCTCAGCAAGATTATCAATCACGCTAGTGAAAAAGTCACTGCCAAGAAAAAAGAACGCAAAGCTAAATAGGAGGTGTGAGATGAAATCAATCAAACAACTTCTTATTGCATGCTTATCCCTAACTCTAGCTTTATCAGTTCTCTCATTTGTTCCAAAAGCAAAGGCTGAAACAAATGATAAACTGCTATCTTCTAAAGTGATTAAGCGGATTAAAAAAGCTGGAGTTCTAAAAGCTGGAGTCAAACAGGATGTTCCAAACTTTGGCTATTTCAGTGCTGAAACAGATAGCTATGAGGGGATGGAAATCGATATCGCACGTAAGATTGCTAAAAGTCTCGGAGTCAAAGTAGAATTTACTCCTGTTACAGCGCAAACCCGCGAAGCCGTTATTGATAACGGACAGGTTGATATCGTTATCGGTACCTATACCATCACTCCTGAACGTCAGGCGTCTTATAGTTTTAGCAACCCTTACTATACAGATGAAGTCGGATTCTTGGTTAATAAAGCTAGCAAGTACACATCTATTAAGGATATGAATGGTGCAACGATTGGAGTTGCTCAAGGATCTACAACCAAAGGTCTTATAGAAGAATATGCTAAAGCTAATGATTTACATTTTGATTACGTTCAATTAGGATCTTACCCTGAACTAGCTATTTCGCTATATTCAAAACGTATCCAAGCCTTCTCAGTTGATAAATCCATTTTATCCGGTTACCGTAGCAAGAAAACAGAAATCCTTGATCAGGGATTCAATACTCAGAGCTACGGTATCGCTAGCAAACAAAGCAACAAAGAGCTAACAAACTATATCAACAACCTCCTTTCAGACTGGTCTAAGGATGGTAGTCTGACAAAAGTCTATCAAAAATACGATTTAAAACCAGCTAAGGCTGAGGAATAAGAGAAAGGAAGGATAAATATGAATTACTTAGTAGCAAGTCCCTTTGCCCTTTCTCGCTGGGCTGACTTTTTTGCCAATTTTGGTGATTTCGCCAAAGGCTTTGCATACACCCTAGGCATGTCCATCGGCGCTCTACTTCTTTCTCTCGTCTTAGGGTTGATTTTTGGCGCCATGTCATCTTCTAAAAATAAAACCTTAAAAACTATTGCTCGCGTATATGTCGAGCTTTACCAGAACACACCATTATTAGTTCAATTCGTGGTTGTTTATTATGGTTTAGCCATCATGACAAATGGTTTCATCATGATTTCAGCTTTCTGGACAGCAGTCATCTGTGTTGGTATCTATCACGGTGCCTATATTTCAGAAGTGATTCGTTCTGGTATTGAAGCTGTGCCTAAAGGTCAAACAGAAGCTGCCTTATCCCAAGGATTTACTTACAAAGAGACCATGCAGCTTATCATTCTACCACAGGCCATTCGTACCATCTTGCCACCAATGACCAACCAAGTAGTGAATTTGATTAAAAACACCTCTACGGTCGCTATTATCTCTGGGGCAGATATCATGTTTGTGTCAAAAGCGTGGGCCTACGAGACTACTAACTATGTACCTGCCTTTGCTGGTGCAGCACTACTCTACTTCATCGTTTGTTTCCCACTAGCAACTTGGGCACGACGTAAAGAAGAAGAAAATAAGAAAGCATACAATTAGGAGGATAAATGATGTCAGTTTTAACACCAACTAATATTAACTTTATTCTTCAAGGACTTTGGTTAACCCTCTACATCTCATTCTTATCGATTGTATTGTCAACCATTATCGGTACGATTTTAGCTGTTATGCGTAATGGGAAGAACCCAATCCTTCGCTGGATATCAAGCATCTACATTGAATTTGTCCGTAACGTACCTAATCTGCTTTGGATCTTCATTATCTTCTTGGTTTTCCAAATGAAGTCAACGCCTGCAGGTATCACTTCCTTTACCGTCTTCACATCGGCTGCTCTGGCAGAAATCATTCGTGGGGGCTTAAATGGCGTCGATCACGGTCAAACAGAAGCTGGTCTTTCACAGGGAATGACCCACTGGCAAATCTTCATTTACATTGTCTTTCCACAAGCCATTCGTAAAATGTTGCCAGCCATCATTTCTCAATTCGTAACAGTTATCAAGGACACTTCCTTGCTCTACTCTGTTATCGCACTTCAAGAACTTTTCGGAAAAAGCCAAATCTTGATGGGTAAATACTTTGAACCAAGTCAA
The DNA here is from genome assembly GCF_002953735.1 of Streptococcus pluranimalium. Taxonomy (NCBI): domain Bacteria; kingdom Bacillati; phylum Bacillota; class Bacilli; order Lactobacillales; family Streptococcaceae; genus Streptococcus; species Streptococcus pluranimalium. Next base: position 1,444,767 of record NZ_CP025536.1, read on the forward strand.
GTTTTCACCCTTTACCTCATCATCACAGCCATCTACTTTGTCATCAACTTTGCCATCTCGACCTATTCTCGTCAACTGGCTAAAAAATGGGCACAAGGGGCTGAATAATAACACCAAAACCTCCACACGATATTCATCATGTGGAGGTTTTGGTATATATAACAATAAATTACCCAATTAGGAAACATATTAATTAATTAATCAATCCAGCCTTTTTCTTTGGCTTTCGACATAGCTTCAATTCTGGAATTAACAGAGAGTTTGTTAAAAATAGAAGATACATAGTTACGAACAGTACCATTGGATAAGAACATCTCTTGAGCAATTTCTTTATTTGACTTTCCTTGGCTCACTAGATTTAAAACTCTAATCTCTTGAGTACTAAGTGGATTATCATTATGAAAAATTCCTTCCATCAATTCAGGAGAATAATCTTTTTGTCCTTTTAAAACTTTGTGAATAGTCGCCATCAACTCTGCTGTCGAACGATCTTTCAAGACATAAGCGTCAACATCATGATCCAATGCTTTTTGGAAATACCCTGTTCTTTTGAAGGTCGTTACGATAACAATCTTAGCGGAAACCTCTTGTCTAGCTTTGACTAAAACTTCTAAACCTGTCATTTTAGGCATTTCAATATCTAGTATAGCAACATCAATTAATTCTTTTCGTAGAAGCTCCAATGCTTCCAATCCATCTCGAGCCTCAAAAACAGCATCAACATCATCTTCCATCAATAAAAGTTGTTTCATGGCATCCCTTAGCATGGACTGGTCTTCCGCAATTAACAATCTCATAAAACCTTATCCTCCATCTCAATCTTAATCATCGTTGGATGCTTAGAGGAAACAATGTCAATAGTTCCTTCCATTTGAACAAGTCTCCCCTTGATAGACTGTAATTCTTCTCCAGTTATTTTAGGAAATCCTCTACCATCATCACTAAAATGCAATATAATCCGATCATCTTTCCGTAATCTTATCTGACAAGTCGATGCTTCTGCATGTTTGATAACATTTGTAACCAATTCTCTCAGTATCATGGTTAAAGCTGATTGTACTTTAGGTGATAATTGTTCATCTAAGATTTGATTTTCTACTGAGACCACTACGCCAGATAAATCCAACATTTCTGACAGAGTTTCAATTTCTTCACTAAGCGTTCTATATTTCAATTGATTAATCAATTCTCTGACATCCTTCATGGACTTCTGACTGATATCGTGAAGCTCACTCAACTCCTGTCGGACCTTATCCATATTTTTTTGTTCTAACAGTTTCATGGCTAATTCTGACTTCAAGCTAATCAAGGCAAAAGTATGTCCAAGGGTATCATGCAGATCTCGCCCAATGCGATTTCGTTCATTTTCAGCTGCTAAAGTATTGATATAGACATTCTGGCGTTCTATCTCACTTTTCATAGCTTCCTCAACTTGCATCTTATGTTGTGAATAAGTCATTGTCAATATAAAAACAGCAACGACAATAGCATTCATTTTTGAAACAAAACTATTTGAAAACAAGAGCCACCTACCAACTACTATACTTAAACAAATTAAAAAGCTAATAGCACGATAAGATTTCAAGCTATCTCCAAAGCGCCAAACTAAGAGATTACTCGGGTAGAAGAAAAACCAAATAATAGAACCTTCTATGACTAATGCCATGTATACAATATAACCTAATAAATAAATCCATAAGAGCATTAATAATGTTTGATAATCATCCTTTAGATGAACGACGACTAAGTAAACAAGAGCAAATCCAATTGTAGGAAAAATCGTCCAAACCGGATAATCAAACCAGAAAATCCCAAGTATCGGAAAAAGCAGAAAAACGAGCGCCATGTAAAAGAGAATATCATTTTTCTGACGACTTCTAAACATCAATCCACCTCCGTTCTTATTTTGATTAGATAGGTTATTCCCACTAATAATACCACATAGGCAAACATTATCAAGATAGAATTGATATTGATTACTTCCTTATCTGACCAATCGAGAACAAGTCGATTAACGTGATAAACAGGCGTCCATTTCGAAATGGTTTGCATCCAGTTAGGAAAAGTCTCTATCGGCATCCACGAACCACCGATAATGGCTAGTAAGATAAATGAAATATTACTAATGATTGACATCACTTGCTGCGACTTCAATTGAGAAATCAAGAGACCGAATGCTAAAAAAACAAGGCTCGACCCTAATAACAATATACCTGATCCTAACCACTTCTCCCATGACATGGTCACCTGACGATAAAAGGCACCAACTAAGAAAGTAACTATAATTGAGCAGATAAAATAAATTAAGACCCGAAATAATTTTGATAGGTAGTAATGACCCATGGTTAATCTAGAATGTCTAATATAACTCATCCAATGATTGGTTTTATCTTCCACTAGCATAAAAGGAAAACTAAAGAAACCAAAGCTAGACATGGAAAATCCTGTCATAGTCAACATGTAATGCCTAACAAATAACTCTTGCATCTTAGGATCTGGCGACATTTCCATTCCAGAATAAAAGATAAAAAAGCCAATTGGCATGCCTATAGCCATGATAAATACTGTCCACTGACGCCAAATTTGAATCCATTCTATTTTAAGCAAGGCTTTCATGTTCAATCTCCTTTGTTGTTTCAAATAATGTATCTAGTAAGGTCTTATTTTGAATTTCGATATCTGTAATCGCAAGACCTTCTTTATAGAGCTCATCCCAAATAACCACTAAATTTTTAGTCCTGAATTGGAAACAATCCTTTTTAAGTAACAGATCGTAACAATCTTGACGTCCTTGAATCTCATCTAAAAAACTGAGAGGTAAGGTTACCTGTTTATCTTCTTGATATCTCATTTCGTAAGGGGTTGTATCACGAATTAAACGCCCCTTATGCAGTACCAAAATACGATCCGCTGTATGTTCTACTTCTTCGATATAATGACTAGAATACAGAATACTTATGCCCTGTTCTTTTAGTTCTCCTATAATCTCCCAGAATCTTTTTCTAGTAGCTGTATCCATTCCGGCAGTTGGTTCATCTAGGATTAAGATTTCTGGCTGTCCTATCAAGCATAATATAAAAGCTAACAATCTTCTCTGACCACCCGATAACTTCCCTGCTAAATCATCATACTGTTCTGGATCAAATCCTAAGTAAGAAATGACCTTATCAATGGAAAGAGGATGACTGACTACTGAACGAAAAAATGTTATTAATTCTCTAACTTTTAAATTAATCGGGATGGTATTTTCTTGTGATAAAACAGCTATCTTCCCTTTCAATTGACCATTCGTAGGTGATAGTTGTTGGATTACTATACTCCCCTTATTAACATTCCAATCGCCAATTATGCACTTTAGTAAACTGGATTTTCCTGCTCCATTTTGACCAATCAAAGCAACACATTCTCCACGAGTTATCTCAAAAGAAATGGTATCTAAAACCTGTTTTCCTTTGATGGTTTTACTAATGTCACTTACAGAAACCAACGCTTTCATTTAAACTACCTCCATCACATTTCTTAAAGATAGTTTATCTTTTATTGAAACTCTTTTTTAGCCCTACTTGTCATGACATCACATGACATTTGTCATATTCTCAGAAAAGTGGTTAGGCAAAAAGTCTTAAAAATAGAAAACAGCTTAGAATGACGTTGTCGAGAACGTTGATTCTAAGCTGTTTTTGATTGTTAAAATTTTAATCGGAAGGAAATTTTAGCTTTTGTCCAGTTCCTTGACATATGATATCTTACAGGTTCCCCTCTTCTTTCAACTTTGCTTCCATCTGCAAACGTTGAACTTTCATCGTTGCTGTTCGTGGAATGTCTTCATAGGCCATGAGAACAGGCTCTTTCAGTAAGGGCAAATCATTCACTGCTGACCACCAAGCTTCCCAATTCATGCTTGCACCTTCAGCTAGCGCTAGGATTGGTTGCGGTCGTCCATCTCCATCACGAATGATAACCACCTCACTGAGGAAATCCAACTGGTCCATGAGCATATCTTCCAAGGCTAGATTACTATCAATCTGGTCAATGACATCAACCTGACGGTCTTTCAATAGTAAAGTTCCTTCTTCGGTTAGGCAACCGTAATCTCCAGAATCCCACCAGTCGTCATAAACATTTTCTTGAAAACGAGCATCTTCTTTATAGTAGGTAATCGCTCTTCCTTTTGAAAAAAGTTGAATGTGCCCATTTTGACCTGCCTCTAGGAGTTGTCCCTTATCGTCTGTCACACGAGCTTGTGTATATCCCTCAAGTCCTACTCCCATATCACGCGCATTGGTTTTGTCAATACCTTCCAAACGATGATAGCGTAGAATCATCGGACCACATTCACTTTGTCCGTAAACCTGCATAAAGACCGGATTGTTTGCCTTTGAAGCGATGAGAAATGCTTTCATAGTTGCCTTATTGATGGCATCAAAAGTCGAATGATAGAATTTCACACTACTAAAAACAACTGGCTTTTCTTTGGCCAAACGAGCCCATTGTACAAAGTTATTGGGATGCGTTTCAAGAGCCATAGGCTTGTAGGTTTTTAGCTGATTTTCCACTTCTGAGGCTTGGGCTGATGACAGAGGGAAAATGGGAAAGCCAAGATTAATGGCTGACGAAATACCAATATTATAACGGGAATGAACTGGAGAAATATGAAAGGCTAGAAGGCCTCGTTCCTTCATTTTGACAAAAATTGTCTGTTGCCATGCCACACGCCAGCCCATGCTTTGACCGGTGTGGCAAATCAATTTGGGAATACCTGTCGTCCCAGAGGTATGGGTCATGTATTGAATAATATCTTCTGCCAAAAGATTTTCTGAAACGGCTACTGCTTCTGTCTCTAATAGCTCTGCTACGGATATTTCCGTTACTAAGTCCTTGGCTAACATATCAGAAACTCGACCTGCAGTTTCGTCATCATAAACTATAAATGATTTTTCCAAACGCTTCGCAAAAACATCCAAGGTTGCACTAGACAGATGGTAGGATACCATGACTGGCACAGCGCCGAGGTAGGTCGCAGCAACCGCCAAAAGATAAGTCTCAAAAGAAGCACTCTTATAGAGCATGACCTTATCGCCTTTGGCAATCCCTTTCGCGGACATACGACCCGACATTTGAAGAATAGCCTCATGAACCTCTTTGTAGGTAGACTCTGCTGGCAATTGTGGAAAAGCTGCGTAGGATTTGTCTAAAATAATGGCAGTCTCAGGAAACTCTTCGGCTGCTTCCTTGAACTGTCTATAGAGATTAAGGGGACGGTAAGTAATAGTTTTAAACATATAAACCTCTTTGTGAAAAAATTATTTAGGTTTATTTTAGCATTTTAATAGCATTCTTACCAGTTGATTTCAGAATCATTCTTAAATACATCATAGGGAACCATAACATATCGCTCCCCTTCTCAACGAACCGTTTCAACTTTCCAAGTCTTTACACCTCTGTAACGAATCGCTCCTTCTTGATCGGTCCTATAAACCATCATCTTTTCTGCCTCAAAGCGTTCTAAGGTTTCATCATTGGGATGCTGGTAACGATTATTAAGACCAGCTGAAATCAAAACGACTTTTGCTCCGATATGTTTTAAAAAGTCTGGGTCAGAGGATCCTTTAGAGCCATGGTGACCAGCTTTTAAAATATCAACGGGTAAGTTAGGATATCTCATCATCAAGGATTTTTCGCCATCAACTTCTAAATCTCCCGTAAAAAGAAATCGCTTATCTAATAACTTTCCATACAAGACCAAGGAATCGTTATTCCCACCATCTCCCTGATCCCACGGGTAGAGAACTCGAAGAGAAGACCCCATAATCGCAATCTGATCCCCAGCTTGAAGCAAGCCTACTTTGATTTTTAATGATTTTAGTTCGTTTACAAAAGAGGGATTGGTCAGAGCACCTGGACTAACCAAAACTTTCTTAATACTAAACTGCTTGGCTAGAACTGCCAGATCTCCCATATGGTCTGCATCAGTGTGTGTAATCACAAGCTGGTCGATGGACGAAATCCCTCGACTTTTCAGATAGGGGATAGACGTCCGCTCAGCATTAGCTGTTTTCTGCCGCCTGCGCCACTCCTCTTTCTGAGTAAAATCAACTCGGCCTCCCGTATCAATAAGCAAGGTTTTCCCTCTGATATCCCTAATGAAAATCGAATCTCCTTGCCCAATATCTAGAACAGTCACCTCATTTTCTAAAGGTTTTTTCGTCACAGCAAACAAGGCAACTACAACAATCAAAAAACAGTACCTCAATTTTTTATCATGCCAAAAATCATGTACAACAGCTAAAGAAATAAGCATTAATAGAAGTACAGTTAAGTTAGGGCTACCAAAAACCAAGGGGCGAGGAGACAGATGTACCGTCCACTTGATAACTGATTCTAAAAAGTAAAAGCAAGGATTAAAAAAGTCTAGAGATACTATCGGACTGGCTAATAACACAAGACTTAACAAGGGTAACAAAAAGACATCAAAAATCACTGAAAAGAATGCTGTTAAAAGAATTGACAGAGGCTGAAAAGTCCCGAAATAAAATACCAACAAGGGTAGAATGCCTAGTGAAAGTACCATACTTTCTACTACTGCTTTGCGGCATCCTGACAAAGTTTCTAAATCTATGGTAGACAGTATGAAGGCATAAGCGAAAGATAGAACACCTCCTGTTGTAACCAAAAAATGGGGCGATAGCAGGAACAATATCAAGATGGTTGTTCCTAAATTATCCCATTTTCGCAAGCCAAATTGACTGAGAATGGCCTGTAATAAGCTTCGTACCACAGAAATCGTGAATCCTGTTAGACCGGCGTAAATAAAGGAAAATGGCAGAAGAACATACAAAAAATGCTCCCTCAAAAGCCCTAGACGTAAAAGGATCGTCCGAAAAATACCGACAAAAAAGCCCACCTGCATGCCAGACAGGGCAAAAAGATGAATAATCCCCAAATCCGTATAGATATCACTCATCTCGTCAAAAGACTTATCCAAATACCCCAACAAAAGTCCCGTCATATAATGTTTCATAGGCTCAGGAAAGTGTTGATTGATGTGGACCAGAAGCTTTCTCCGCCACAGTCTAACCCATTCCTCTGGGTTTTGAGGAGCAACCGTATGAATGGCGTTGACTTTCTCAACTTGAACGATCCCATAAATGCCTTCTCGTTTCAAATAAGTCTTATAATCAAAACCTTTAAAATTGCGCTGACCTTGTGGCTTCTCGACTGAAGCCATTACCTTTAAAAGGATCAGCTGATTAAGATTTTGAAAATACTCCTTTTCCAACTCCGTCTGTAATTGATAATAAAGCTGATACCTTTGCTTACCTTCTTCAGCACGCGCAGATAATAAGTCACCATCTACAGAAATGCTATCAGGTATTACACGCAAGGTCGACACTTGACTTGGGAGCTGCTTTTCCAGCTGAATCTGCTTGTTCCCCAAAAAAGTAAAATACGCAACAAATAGAGTGAGGATAATAATCGTCTGTATAATTGCCTTTTTAGAATATTGTCTGAATAAAGCGATAGCTGCAAGCAAAGCTAGCAAAAAGACAACCCAGGATTTGGTCAAGATCATAAAATAGGTCAAAGCTACTAAAAAAGCCAAATAGATTGGCTTTAACATCACTAGTTTAGTCAACAGTTACTTCCTCGCGCAGTTTTTCAAGTGTCTTTTCACCAATGCCAGAGACATTGGACAAGTCATCAACCGATTTGAACCCACCATTACTATCACGATAATCAAGAATATCCTGAGCTCGTTTTTGACCGATTCCAGAAATTGTCTGTAAATCCGCAAGAGTTGCTGTATTGAGATTAACCTTATCCGAAGTATCTCCTGCAGTTTCAATTCTACTTGTTACCGTTGTGTTCGTCGCAACAACTGAGATATTTTCCCCCTGACTTGCCACATAAACAACTGCTTCATCATTGAGTTTCTGGGCAAAGTTGACCGATTGTCGATCAGCTTCTGCTGTTACCCCACCAGCTAGTAAAATAGCGTCATTGACCCTGCTATCACTTGGCAACTCATAAACACCAGGTTTCTTGACTGCCCCTTTGATATCGACCGTAATGGTCCGTGACGACGCGATGTCACTTTCTACTGTAGTCTTCTCTGAAGAAATAGCTGCACTGCTGAGACTTTCTGACTGTCCTGACCAGGATGGCAAGAGCTCTTCCTGAGTGCTCTTTGAAGGATTTCCCAACAGAAAAAAGCAAGAAATGACCACTAAAATAAGCAATCCCATCAGACCAGCTATGACTTTATTAGCTTGGATTTTCTCTACAATATCCTCAAACATGATTCTCCTCCTACTTATTTCATTCGAAAGAAAATCAAAAAAAACTCCAGAAAATCTGAAGTTTTGATTATTATTGCTTTTTAACGGTACGTTCTGGATTCCAAATAAAGCTGGCAACAAAACTAAACACAAGGGTCAGAAATACAGCAAGGACAGCGATTATACCCAAGGGAATACGATAAATTAAAGTTAAGGGATTTCGTTTCATTTTGGTCGTTCGGAAGCTCTCGTTTTCAGCGTCAAGTCTGTCAAACTCTGCCTGAATACGGCGAGCCACCTCTACAATCCCTTCATCATTCATCCGACGAATATCTGAAATATCAATGGGATTTCCGAAATTCATGTCCACACGCTCACCATTTAGAAGACCACCAAGCGACATCGGACCAGCATAGGCAGCTGGCATAATTTTTACCTTGGCCATCTTAGCAATCACAGCAACACCACCTTTGACATCTTGTGAATGGCGACTGCCACTTGGAAACATCACAAGCGAGCGATTGGCTTTCTTGAGCATATTGACCGGATACTTAATCGCATCTTGACCAGGCTTAGCACGATCAATAGGAAAAGCACCACACATACGAATCCACCAACCAAAGATACGGTTGGTAAATAATTCCTTCTTAGCCATAAAGATAAATTCTTTCGGACGAGCCGCAAAGGCCATATAAACTGGATCCCAGAAGGTTCTGTGAGGCGCCACTAGAATATAATTTTCCTCAGCAGGTAATATTTTCTCTTCATTATGGTAGTGAGCATTGCCATTAAAAACCCAAAGCAAGAAGACCACTAAACCACGTAAATAGGCATAAAACATCTTATTTCCTCCATACAAAGTCTCCTTATTATAGCATGTTATCACCATTTGGAAAACAAGAAGACTGACAACAAATCTCATGCCCTTTTCACTTGACTATTGAAAACCTTTTCTATATCATGACAGTAAAATAAAAACTCACTAAAGGAGGTAATAGTCTTATGAACCAATTCCAAGCTTTTAAAGCCACCCTCTCTGAAGATAGCCTCAAAGCCATCTACGACGAAACAAAACTTGAAGTCGCTGGTGACAACTTGGAAGGTACTGAAAGCTTTTCTGCAGCTCTTGCCACACAAATGGCTATCAATCTTGTTGAAAAATACCACGATTGGCTCAATAATAACCCCTAGAGGCTAGGACAAAAGTCCTTGCTTTTTTAGGTTATTCCGTCAGCTAATCCAGACACAATCATTGACTGTTTGAAGGCATATAAGCCTTGACGGTTGAAAACTATGACTTGCAAAGCAAGTCTGATCTATAAGCGCTGATGTCATCAACTTTTACAGCTCTAACGAACTAAGAAAGCCTTGCTTATCAATTTTTCAACTTCAAATAGTCCCTCCCCTGACTGTTTGAATGGTTCAGAGGTAATAGCGAGACAGTCTGGTAAGAAACTGTCTTAGCCCAAACCAAAAAAGGAGCGACTACTGAGGGGAAATCGCCCCCTTCGCGTTACCGTTTTCGGTCACATCCTCTATCTTATGACTACTGCTTTAAGCGGGTATTGGGAATAATGACTTCGACTAACAGACGGTTTTCTTCACGAATGCGAAGCATTAAAGCAAGCAAATAGATTGGAAGAATAATCACTGCAGATGTCCAAGCATGTCCTAATAAACAGATTCCGAGTAATTCTGGCATGATATTTAAATAATAATTTGGATGCTTAATGGTCTTAAATAACCAATGATCTACAAACTGATGGTCATTGACCAACATCAACTTAATGGTCCAAATTGGTCCTAACAAACTTGTGACAATTCTCAAGATGGCAACTGAAAAAATCATCAAAGACAAACCTAGTAATGACGTCGTATCAAAGGAAGACTGACGACAATAAACCTCAATCGCTACAGCAAGATAAAAACTAATATGTAAAACCGTAATGGCTTTAGAAACCTTTTCACCGTACTCTTTACCGCCGTTAGCTAAAATAACCTTTTCATTTCGAATTGATAAGCGTAAAAAAACCAGTCGAATGATAAACATTAGTCCTAAAAATAAGTATATTAAAAACATAGTGTCTCCTTTTGAACAAAAATCTATGGAGAATTTTAGAAAATTTTACTTTGACTGTCAAGGTAAATATCAGCTTAAAATTCTGATAATTTTAGCGTTAGACACTTTCATTATTATAGAAATATGCACAGCAAAGAGACTTCCGATTCTAACATTCTGAATACCACATCTCTTTATCAAAATTTTAATCCAAAAATAGATACAGTCAAAAGCAAGAGGTAGCCACAGTTATCCTATTTTTTGCTATAATAAAAACATGTCTCAAATGCAATTAAAAGAAGGGGAGCGCATTGATCAGCTCTTCTCAACAGATGTTAAAATCATTCAAAACAAGGCTGTTTTCAGCTATTCTATCGACAGTGTCCTCCTATCTCGCTTCCCCAAAATTCCTTCCAAAGGACTCATTGTGGATCTCTGTTCAGGAAATGGAGCTGTCGGTCTTTTTGCCAGTACCAGAACCAAAGCCCCTATTACTTTGGTGGAACTTCAGGAACGATTGGCTGATATGGCAGAACGCTCTATCCAGCTCAATCACTTAGAGAAGCAAGTAACCATGGTTCAGGATGACCTCAAAAACCTCCTAGAACACGTCCCTCGTTCTCAAGTAGACCTCATCCTCTGCAATCCCCCATACTTCAAATCCACCGAAACCTCCAAGAAAAACCTGTCCGAGCACTATCTCTTGGCACGCCATGAAATCACCACTAACTTAGAAGAGATTTGCCAGGTATCCAGGCATGCCCTCAAATCCAATGGCCGCTTGGCTATGGTCCATCGTCCCGATCGTTTTCTGGACATTCTTGATACCTTAAGACGGTATAACTTGGCGCCCAAACGTGTTCAGTTTGTCTATCCTAAAATGGGGAAAGATGCCAATATGCTGCTGATTGAAGCCATCAAAGATGGCTCTACAGATGGTTTAAAAATTTTACCACCACTCTTTGTTCACAAAGACAACGGTGATTATACAGATGAGATTTTCGAGATATACTTTGGAAAAAGAGAGCAAAAATGACTGAAATCAAAGCCTACATGTACGTCCTAGAATGTGCTGACAAGACCCTCTACACTGGCTACACAACAGACGTTCAGCGTCGCTTGAGCACACATAATGCTGGCAAAGGTGCCAAATACACCAGAGCCCGGCTACCAGTCAAACTCCTCTATCAAGAAAGCTTCCCAAGCAAACAAGAAGCCCAAAGTGCCGAAGCCTATTTCAAACAAAAAACACGCCAGCAAAAGTTAAATTATATTAAAGAAAACTCAAAGTGAGCCTAGTACCTAAGTATCTGGCTCATTTTTTGAAAAACTTAAAAAAATACCCTGTAACGTATCTATAAAACTAAAAAACCAGCAATCCTCTCTCCTTGATTGCTGGTTTTATACGATTTTTAAATATTACTTTGATTTTTCTTACTTATTATCTCTCACCTTTATTGCGAATAACAAATCCTGTTTTCTTTTCGCTTGAGGTGTTTTTGTGTGGTTTTTTATTATCTTGGCGACGGTTGTCTTTTTTGAACTTATCATCACGACGTTTGAAGTCACGGCGACCACCATCACGATCATCACGGCGACGATCACCACGTCCACTACGGCGACGGTCATTATCACGACCACCACGGTTGCGATCGCGATTACCTCGACCACCTTTACCTTTACCACCGAAACCGCCACCTGATGGCTTGAATGGTAATGGTTTTTCGCGAGCAATTTCAACGTCAGGCATGCTATCTGGATCTTGAACAGTTAAACTCAAAACATAGAGTGCCAACTCTTCAGGTGTGAATTCTTGTGCTAACTGGATAGCATCACCCTTGAATTTTTCAAAGCTTGCACGAATAGATTCATCCGCAAAATCACGTTCGATTTTCTTAAGTGCTACTTTTTTCTTAGCTTGGAAGGCTTCTTCTGCTGTCGCAGGTTTAAGACCTTTCATCGCTTTTTTAGTCAATTTTTCAATCATTGACAAGTAACCCATCTCATTTGGTGATACAAACGTGATTGACTCACCAGATTTTCCAGCACGGCCTGTACGACCAATACGGTGAACATAACTTTCTGGATCTTGAGGGATATCATAGTTATAAACATGTGTGACACCAGAAATATCTAATCCGCGTGCTGCAACGTCTGTCGCTACAAGAATATCAATTTGGTCATTCTTGAAATCACGGATCACACGGAGACGTTTGTTTTGATCAAGGTCACCATGAATACCTTCCGCACGGAAACCTCGGAGCTTCAAACCTCGGGTCAACTCATCAACACGACGTTTGGTACGACCAAAGACGATGGATAATTCAGGCTGATCAACATCCATAAGACGTGTCATCGTATCAAATTTTTCTTGTTCTTTCACACGAACGTAGTACTGATCTACATTGACATTCGTCAATTCTTTAGCTTCAATCTTAACATGCTCAGGTTCTTTCATGAACTTAACACCGATGCGTTTGATGGCATCAGGCATAGTAGCTGAGAAAAGAAGGGTTTGACGATCGTCTGGTACACGACTGATAATCGCTTCGATATCTTCTAAGAATCCCATGTTAAGCATTTCATCAGCTTCGTCAAGAATCAATGTTTCGACATGATCCAATTTCAAGGCTTTACGTTTGATCAAATCAAGCAAGCGTCCCGGCGTACCAACAACAATATGTGCTCCTGATTTAAGAGCCTTAATTTGTTTTTCAATAGATGAGCCACCATAAACCGAACGAACTTTAACGCCTTTATCACGACCAAAGCGGAAAAGTTCTTCTTGTGATTGAACAGCTAACTCACGAGTAGGTGCAATAACAAGAGCTTGAATAACATTTCTATCAGTAGAGATTTTGTTAAGGGTAGGTAAACCAAAAGCAGCGGTTTTCCCAGTACCGGTTTGAGCTTGACCAATCACGTCTTTTCCTGCTAGTGCGAGTGGAATCGTCAATTCTTGGATAGGTGATGCTTTTTCAAAACCAGCGGTTACAACGGCTGCTTGGATATCTTCACTAAGGTTTAATTCTGTAAATTTCAAATGTTTCTCTTTTCTAAAAGCGGTGCGAAGCCACTCTATTAGGCTGGTGCAGATAATTGGCTCACTAAAAGCCCATTCAAATCCTTATGGGACAAAAATTTGGCAAATCAACGTTTTTATACTCAAAGAAAAATAAAATCTGACTAAGAAAAGAGCCACAGATAAAACTGAAGTCCATCAAGGTAAACTTGACAACGTCTGATTTTTATTTTTTTTCGATGAGTATTAAGGTTTCTAGCCAACACATCTGCTAGTAATTATGACAACTTATCTAGTGTAACACAATCATCCCTAAATTGATAGAAATTATGTTTGTAATGATAATAAACACGTTTTCATTCAATTCACCTAACTCTGTCATGGTTTTTGATATGTTAACTATAACATCAGGTGATGCCATGCATAAGCAAATAATTTTAAAAGAATGATAACTAAAACAATATAATTTAAGAGGAACACTCCTTTTTTAAACGGCGATAAAGTGCTAAAAGGAACATTTGCTAATACTATCAACCCGGTAAAGGATGCCATAAGACTTAACCAATGACAGATATAAGTAGCTTTAAACATACTAATCACTATTAAAAACAGGATTGTCCATAAAAATACCAACTTGATTTTCCTCAATGATCGATAAGCTTTGCTCGTATGTGGCATCAATAAAAAACATCCCATGATTGCAAGATTATAAAGAATTTTTAAAAATACCATTTCTAATACTTAAACCTCTCCTGATTTATGATATTTTCTCACCCAATAGCAAATTGATGCAAATGATAACTATTGGTTGATACTCTTTACTAGCAGGATTTAGTATAGCATTACTTTGCCATCTTTTCAACATGTAAACGAAATATTTGTAACAAAAATGACACATTTCTGTTTTGGGTTCCTTATTGGTTGCTAAAAATAAGAAAGTCGATACGTTAACGAATCGACTTTTTTTATTTTAAGACTGCTGCTGCTAAGGCTTGTTGGATCTGGACAATATTTTTATCGCTCTTGAACTGTAAGATTTCTGCTGGTTCCATAGCAGACGATATCCAAATTTTTAATTCTGCATCTAAATCAAAATGACCAGATGTCTCAACGGTAAATCGAGAAATGGAACGATAAGGGATAGATTTGTAAGAGATTTTCTTTCCTGTCACCCCTTGTTTATCCACTAAAATCAACCGCTTTTCTGTAAATACTATCAAATCACGAATTAATGCGAATGCCAAGTCAACTTGTTCTCCTGGTACAAGCACATCTCGTAATTGCTCTTCAACTTTATTATTATCCTTTTGCGACGCATTTCCCAAAAGACCCGAAAATAATCCCATCTGCTTTCCTCGCTTTCTTCTTAATGACACTATTGTATCAAAAATAAAAAGAGCTTTCTGATTTTTACTGTCAAAAAAATACCTGGCAAAGCCAGGCATATGAAAAAGAAAAGTTATTTACGAGAATTCTAGTATAAACAAAGAATCTTAAATATATATTAAACACGAGATGAACTACCCTTATGCTACATTTCATCAAGTAATACCAAAAAATAGAAGAAAAATTATCCTACCAAGAAATCCCTCACTAGAGTAGATAAGAGAACAAAGATTTCTCATCTTACAATAAGTTATTTTTGCTTTCCAACATACGATTAATGGTCTGACAAACTTGATTCATACCTTTTGTGGCACTTGGCCATAAACCTACCGAATTAACAAAAGGATGTACCGTATCTTCAAGTAAGGTAAAGTTATAATTTGAACCAAGCGCTTTGAGGCGTTCCCCAAATTGCATCCCTTCGTCACGCAAAACATCAAACCCCGCTGAAAAAATATGAGTTTGTGGTAACTGCTTGAGTAGCGTATCATCAGCATATTTTGGACTAATCAGAGGATTCTTGACATCGTCGTCTGGGTTGACATAATGATTCTTGTACCAATGCATCTGATTTGCCGTTAAGAAATAACCTTCTTTAAATTCTTGATAAGAATCTGTTGACATATCCGCAAGATCAATTACTGGTACCAACGGTACTAAACCTAAAGGTAATTTTTTCTGGTTCATAATTCGATCTAAAGTAACCGTAAGGGTTAGATTTCCACCAGCTGAATCTCCCATTAGGATGATGTCATCCACCTCTATAGCATGATCAAGGAATGCGTCAATAGTTTTGACTGCACTAGGAAATTGGTGTTCTGGCGCCAAAGGATAACCTAAACTAATGATCTCAGCACCTGTTTGTTGAGCCAAATAAGCACATGTGGAATCATGCGAAGTAATCGATCCAAGAACCCATCCACCACCATGGATGAAAACAATTGTCCCTTTGTGACTTCCTTGATATCTGTAACGACGGATTGGAATCCCAGCTACATTTTCATCTTGTATGTCAATACCTCGTCGTGAGACAAAGTCAGCTAACTGACCTTCACGATCAATGGTTTTGCGTCCTTCTTCAAGTGACATCGTAATAAAATCATGATTAGTTTTGTTGAGAATACTTAAGGAAAGAGCAACCGCAGGGTCTAAATGATCTCCTTTTTGGTTCACCACTGGTTTTACAGCAGCTCCCAAAACACGGGTTGGTATCTTTGAAATTAAATAAGCTCCCAATTTTAAAGGATTAAAAGGTGTTGGTTGGATCATATTTTGCTTTCTATTTGGGATTAGCTTTGAAAATCTCTCCGTCCCATTTTAAGGTTTTTGTCTGCGAACCAATCTGATCGGAAAATTATTATTTTTCTTATCTTCCCTACATTTTTTCTTCTAACTTAACATCTGGATATTTGTCTGCGAACCAGCGAAGGGCAAAGTCGTTTTCAAAGAGGAAGACTGGTTGATCGTAACGATCTTTAGCTAAGATGTTTCGGCTTGAACTCATGCGTTCGTCAAGGTCTTCTGGCTTAATCCAACGTACGGTCTTTTTACCCATTGGTGTCATCACAACTTCTGCGTTATACTCGCCTTCCATGCGGTGTTTGAAAACTTCAAACTGAAGTTGACCGACGGCACCGAGCATATACTCACCTGTCTGATAGTTTTTATAAAGCTGAATCGCACCTTCTTGCACCAATTGCTCAATCCCTTTGTGGAAGGATTTTTGTTTCATGACATTTTTAGCAGCTACTTTCATGAAAATCTCTGGTGTAAAGGTTGGTAGTGGTTCAAATTCAAACTTGTTTTTACCAACTGTTAGGGTATCTCCAACTTGGTAAGTTCCCGTGTCATAAACCCCGATGATATCACCAGCAACAGCATTTTCGACATTTTCACGAGCTTCCGCCATAAACTGGGTCACGTTTGAAAGCTTAGCGCCTTTACCTGTGCGAGGGAGATTAACACCCATACCGCGTTCAAATTCACCCGAAACGATACGAACAAAAGCAATACGGTCACGGTGACGAGGGTCCATATTAGCTTGGATTTTAAAGACAAATCCAGAAAAGTCCTTATCTAGTGGATCAATCATCCTGTCTTCAGTAGTCTTATGACCATGTGGTTCTGGCGCAAATTCTAAGAAGGTATCAAGGAAGGTCTGTACACCAAAATTGGTAAGAGCTGAGCCAAAGAAGACCGGTGTTAAATCACCTTCCAAGATAGCTTCTTGTGAAAAATCATTACCTGCTTCACTTAAAAGCTCAATATCTTCTTTAGCTTGTTCATAGAAGGGATTGTTGGCAAAAAGCGTGTCACCATCAGCGATTTCCGCAAAGCGTTCATCCCCTTTATAAAGTTCTAGACGCTGGTTATGAATGTCATAGAGCCCTTCAAAAGCACGTCCCATACCAATTGGCCAGTTCATAGGATAAGAAGCAATTCCTAGAACTTCTTCTAATTCTTCCAAAAGATCTAGTGGTTCACGGCCATCACGGTCCAATTTATTGATAAAGGTAAAGACCGGAATATTACGGTATTTGACAACTTCAAAGAGTTTTTTCGTTTGCGCCTCGATACCCTTAGCAGAGTCCACGACCATGACAGCAGCATCCACAGCCATAAGGGTACGGTAGGTATCTTCTGAGAAATCCTCGTGACCTGGGGTATCCAAAATATTGACGCGTTTGCCAGCGTAGTCAAATTGCATGACAGATGATGTTACCGAAATACCACGTTGTTTCTCAATATCCATCCAGTCAGATTTGGCAAAATTTCCTGTTTTCTTCCCTTTGACAGTACCAGCTTCACGAAGCTCACCACCAAAATAGAGTAATTGTTCTGTAATCGTCGTTTTACCTGCATCCGGGTGAGAGATGATGGCAAAGGTACGACGGCGTTTGATTTCGTCTTGAATTGACATAGTTATCCTTTTCTAGTCAGTTAAATTGATTGATTTAGATGAGTTATAGCATTAATTTTTGCTTTGACTGCAACATAAAAAGAGCTGCATCGGTGGCAACTCTTTTATTATAGCTAAATCAAGTCTGTCTAGCAAGTCAAACTCTCACTGCCAAACGTTCCACTTCCCTTGACATAAGTGCTTGAACCAGTGTTATTAATATAGCGATGACTAGACTAACAACTAAGAAGTTCACCATGCCATTTTGACTTGCCAAAACTGGTGTTTCTCGTAAAAAGCCATAATTGGCTTGCAAAACCAGGTCAGCAAGACCAATCACCATATTCATAGCAAATGTTATTTGAAGAATGTTTTTAAAAGAAAGCTGGGTAGTAGAGTTGTTCTGATAGAGATAAATCAAAGCGTTGATTAGCAAGGCCATGTGTCCAAATACATAAGACAAGATGGTCAGGTGAGGAAATGGATAGGGATCAAAAACAGGATAAGAAAGAGCACAGATAGCACCTACAATTCCCAGATAAGCAAAATAAGCCTTTAACTTCCCCTTGGGTAGAAAGAGAATGGCTAGGGTCGCAATGCGGCAATGGTAAAAAGGAAGAGCTTCTGTGATATCAAAGTGAGCTAAGAGATACCAAGAATACAAGGCAATAATCTGACAATACTGCACTCTCTTCCAAAATGTTTGGTAAGCAGGCATCTTATAACAAATCCGTGTCATACCAATAGAAAGAAGGATTAAACTCATAAGAAAACTGTAAACAACCGGTGTTACTCTCGGAGCATGACTAGCTGTTCCTGTTATGATTGACATAATGTTGAACATAGGTACCTACTTAGCATTTTCTAGACTTGCTACAATATCAGCCAACTTCATAGAGTTACTACCTTTTAGTAAAATTTGGTCATTAGGCTCTAGCATTTCTTGAATCTTTGCTAAAAGATGGCTAAATTGATCCTCTGTATCCGTCTTTTGATAATAGTAAACATGTCCTATCGGAAACATTTGACTAGCCAGTTGAGCTAAATCTGCAATATCTTGACCGTAGAATAAGACCGTATCAATATACTCAGGAGACAAACTCATAATCATTTCATTGTGAAGTTGGACAGATTGTTCTCCCAATTCTTTCATATCAGCAAGTACAGCAATTTTCTTACCCCCTTCATTTCTAGGGATACTTGAAAAGGTTTCTAAAATTAGCTTCATAGCAGTTGGATTGGCATTGTAAACATCTGATAGGATATCGGCACCGTTGGCAGCTTTTTTCCACTCGGTACGATTCTTCGTTAGTTCTAAATCTCTAAAAGCTTGATAAATATCTTGATCAGATACCATCAATAACTTAGCCACATAGGCTGCTACCATAGCATTTGTCGCATTGTATTTTCCTGTAACAGGAAGAAATACGGACTCTTCTAAAAAGTTTGTCTTAAAGGTTAGGGATTCTTTAGCTTCTTCTAATTCCGTGATATAGATATCTTCATCCGCTCCAAATCGAATGGTCGTTTGATTTTGTTGTAAATAGGGGTTAATAATCGGATCAGCTGGAGCGATCAAGATACCATCGCTATCCATGCCATCCGTAATCTGCATTTTACCTTCCGCAATCTTGTCACGACTACCAAAGAATTCTAAGTGAGCTTCCGCTACCAGTGTCACAACGCCAATATGTGGCTTGGCAATGTCTGATAGTAGTTTAATGTCACCTAGATGATCCTGTCCCATTTCCAAGACCAGCTTTTCGGTATTGTCTGGCATGTGTAAGACTGTATAGGGCAAGCCAATCTCATTATTGTAATTGCCTTGTGTTTTGTAAGTATTGTATGTTGTTGACAAGAGCTGAGCAATCATATCTTTAGTCGTTGTTTTCCCATTTGATCCTGTTACAGCAATAACATCAACACGACTACGCTCAATATAATAACTGGCGAGGGTTTGAAAAGCTGTCAAACAGTCATCAACTAAGAGATAAGGATGACCTTCAATTTCTTTCTCAGAAAAAGTGGCTAAAGCACCATTCTCAAAAGCTATCTCAATAAAATCATGCCCATCACGCGCTCCTCTCAGAGGGAGGAAGATATCGCCATCAGTAATTTTTCGCGAATCAAACTCAATCTGACTCAGGTCAACATCTTCAAATGCTGTGATATCATTTTTAGCGCCAACAACTTTGGCGACCTCATGTAATCGCAATCTCATCTTACAATCCTTCTTCTTGTTCAATAATGTTTCCATTATATCATATTTTTCCCAAAGCTCTTTCAATGAGAAGAAAGACTTCTTATCTAACTGATTTCATAAAGGCTATGATGTCTTGCTATTTTCAAGACTTATGTTATGATAGATAAGATTGTTCTTTCAATCAACAGAGTAAATGATTTGCGTTAAGTGTATGTGAATGGGATGTTGTCACATAACGAAACGAAACGTGCGATAAATCATTGCATCCGCTGTTAGTTATATCTAAGTTCCTCCTAAAAGAGGACTAGATAGATCTTAACAGCTCCACTATTTTTTAAGGAGCTTTTTTATTATGAAAACGTTATTTGCTTTTCCAAAACTAAGCGTACGCCGTTTAGCAACCATCGGGATATTACTAGCACTTAGTTATCTGATTGGTCGATTTTCCATCACCATTATCCCCAAACAATTGGTGCTTAGTTTCACTTTTATTCTCGAAAGCATTATCGGTAGTATTTCTGGACCACTACTCGCTTTTTTGACCTTGGGTATTTTTGATGTTATCGATACTCTTTTCTCTGAGAAAGCTGGCATGTTCCTCATCGGTTGGACGATTATGGAAGCTATCCTGGGCTTCATCTACGGAGCATTCTTCTATGGGAAATCATTTTCTTGGTCGTCTAAGAAAGACTGGCTTTATGTGTCTCTAGCCATGACAGTCATTACTATCCTCGGAAGTTTTATCATGACACCTTGGTTGATCCAACACTATTATCATGTCCCTATTTTGGCACAATTCATCGCAGGACGTTGGATTAAGATCTTTGAGATTCCGATTCGTATTGTAGTAACGATGACTGTCTTATCTCAATTAACGCGTATTCCAGAATACCGCAAACTCTTAAACCCCAAAAATTAAGTCTCGATCAGCGCCTCATCCTACGCTGATCTTATCAAACAAAAAAGTTTCCGATTGGAAACTTTTTTGTTATTGCAAATGACTTTCACGCTTGTCATGCATCTCTTGTGCTAAACTGACCAACTCTTCAATCAGGTCAGCATAAGCTAGTCCCATATTTTCCCACAACAATGGGTACATTGACCACTGGGTAAAACCAGGCATAGTATTCAATTCATTCAAGAAGATTTCACCAGATTCTGTATAAAAGAAATCACAACGTGATAGACCACAACCACCAAGTGCTTTAAAGGCTTTTTCAGCATAGCTACGCATTTGTGTCATGACATCGGCTGGAATAGCAGCTGGAATAGCCATGGTAATCTTGTTATCAATGTATTTAGCCTTGTAATCATAAAAAGCAACATCTTTAACTACTTCACCAGCTTCCGTCGTTTTAACTTCTGTATTTCCTAAAATACCAACTTCAATCTCACGGGCATTAACCCCTTGTTCGATCAAAATACGACTATCAAACTTAAGAGCTTCAGCAATGGCTTCACGAAGTCCTGCTTCATCTTCTGCTTTGGAAATCCCCACAGATGATCCCATATTAGCTGGTTTCACAAAGATAGGGAAACTTAAAGTTGCCAAGCTATCTGAGATAGCCGCTTCCAAATCATCGCCTTCAATGTAAACTGTGTAAGCAACTTGGGGAACTCCTGTAGATTCAAGAATCTGTTTGGTAGTGATTTTATCCATGGCCACACTTGATGACAAAACATTTGTTCCAACATAAGGCATTCCTAAAACTTCTAAGAAGCCTTGCATAGAGCCATCTTCCCCCATTGGACCATGAAGCACTGGGAAAACAACCGCATTTTCTTCATAAATGTCCGACGGCTTGATTTTTTGTTCCAACTTGATGGTCTGGTTGGTCATCAAACTTTCAGTCTCGTCAGGCTGACTGGTAAATTCCTGAGTTTTTATAAAGTCACCTTTTTGAGAAATGAAATAGGTCTTTACTTGGAATTTATCATAATTAACAGCTCGCATAACACTTTGAGCAGACAAGACGGAAACTTCACGTTCAGCCGAACGACCACCATAGAGCAATACTAATGTTTGTTTAGCCATAACAACTCTTTTCTATCATTATTTTTTATAGTATTTTCGGCAAAATCCTAAAATGCCGATACTGGTTGAACTGACGTTCCTTATTGTATAGCCCTTTGACTATAGTAAGGTCTCAATCCTTTTTATCATATCATAATTCCAATAAAAGACAAAGCCTAGTCAAAGAATTCTGACCGATTTTGAAAAAAAGTTAATTCTCAAAGCCAGTGGTTTTAATGTGACCAAAAATCACAATCACAAGCTACCTTACCCTTGCTCTTATCAAGACTTATGAAAAAACGGAACTTAGTCTGAGACTAAATTCTGTTGAGTTTCCTAGATTTCTCAGAGTAAATTCCAGTTTGGTGGGAGCTAGAACTTACTTTGAAAATTTAGCGATTTTGCAAAAGAAAAGAGCCTAGATATGATTTAGACTCTTCTCCTTTTATAGTTCTGTCCGATTTTCAATAGCCCGTAACAAGGTAACTTCGTCAGCGTATTCAATATCTGAACCAACTGCTAAACCACGAGCCAGACGAGTAACTTTGATACCTGCTGGTTTTAGGACCCGAGAAATATACATAGAGGTTGCTTCCCCATCAGCCGTCGCATTGGTCGCAATAATAACTTCATTGATGGCACCATCCATCAAACGCGTAATGAGTGTCTTTAAATTAATATCATCAGGACTCACACCATTCATTGGCGAAATCAGTCCGTGTAAGACATGATAGAGCCCATGATATTCTTGGATTTTTTCCATTGCCGATACATCTTTTGATTCTTCGACAACGAGAAGCACTGACTGGTCACGACTCTCATCGGTACAAATGTTACAAGGATCATCATCTGTCAAATTACCACAGACAGAACAATAAGTTAATTCACGTTTAGCCGCTAACAAGTTTTTAGCAAATTCATTAACATCTTCATCAGACATCCCAATCGTGTAGAAAGCTAGACGAGTTGCTGTTTTAATACCAATACCGGGTAATTTTGAAAAACTATCAATTAATTTAGCTATTGGTGTTGGGTATAACACGTTGTTCTCCTCCAAGAAATATTATTGAGCATACTGAGACACATATAAATCAATGATGTCACGAGCTATGTATTGATGAATTTTTGAGAGATAATTAGAAGAATTAGGATACATGATACCAACAGCAATTTGATTATCCTGATCATAAGCAACTAGGTTTAAATTTACCGTACTTATCGTTAGACCATTATTATCTTTTGTAAAAGTCTCTGCAGTTCCTGTCTTTCCACTAATAACAGTATGTCGTCCTCTCATATCAGAACCTGTCGCAAGACTACTATTACTATTAACGACGTCATAGAAACCTTGGCGAATAATAGCCATTTGATCTGGTGTGATATTAACTTGATTTAGGGATTTAATATCAGCCCCTTTGATCAACTCACCCAAGTTATTATCATCTCGAGCACCATAAATACCTTCTACCAGATGAGCTGCCATTCGGTTACCATTGTTAGAAACAGTTGCAGCGTATTGTGCTAATTGTAAAGTGTTGTAGTTATCAAACTGCCCAAATGCTTCTGTCAATGTATTTGATACCGTATAGTTTCTCGGCGTAAAGCCTTCTGGAACGTTAGGAAGATCAATCCCAGTTGAAGTTCCCATACCATATTCAGCATTGGCTTTTCTAAGTTTTTCCATTGTTTCCTTGTAACCAGCTTCTGTTAGTGGCATATTATAAGTATAATTTTGCCCCATCATACGCAGAGCTAGTTGGACCATATAAGTATTTGAGGAATACTCCAACGCCTGTGTCGCTGTTATAGGCATCGAACCATTTGTAAACCAAGACTTAATACTAGTACTGTCCCCAGCAAAAACAATAGGCATATCAATGAGAGTTTCGTTACCAGCCAAGACACCATTTTGCCATCCAGCTGTCAAGGTAGCTCCTTTAACAATAGATCCCGGTGTAAACACTTCGTTGATAGTACCTAGGGCATTTGTCTCTATTTTCCCACTATCTTTTTGATGTGATAAACCTGCCATAGATAAGATAGCTCCCGTTTGAGGGTTCATAGCTACTGCATAAATCCCATCTGAATAACTAGCACTTCCTGAAGCTACTTCCGGTTCATAATAACGACGAAGAATAGACTCAACTTCTTCTTGAAAATCTGAATCAATGGTTAACTTGATATTATCTCCACGACTTCCTTTTGAAGTTATCTGCTCATCAATAACTTTGCCATTCTTATTCACAGTAATCGTCTTTGATTGATGCTTTCCTTGTAAAACTGACTCGTATTGTTTTTCAAGATATGAAATTCCTACCCGATCATTCATAGAATAACCCTTTTTAAGATAGGCAGCAGCATCCTCCGTAGGAAGCCCCATTTTTTCACTAGAAATACGACCTAACAAAGGAGCTAGACCACTAGTACTATCTTCTCTATCCCAACCATCTGTTACTGTGATCCCCAACAATGTAGCAGCATTATCAGAAAGAGTCTGTTGCTGCTGCTCTGTTAAATCTCCAACGATTAATCGACTGGTATCAAAAGTAGCCGTTCCATTCATCTGACTAAAAATAGCTACTTTTTTTAACGTTTCTTCATCAAAGTCAATAGCTTGATCAGAAACTGCCGCTACAGCATTTTGATAAATTTCCCAAGAGGATAGACTATTATTAAATTTGTCATACTTTTCATCATGCGCAAGACTATCGACAACTTTATCAAAATGTTCTTTAGTTGCTAAATAATAATCAATCTTATCGCGTTTGCTTACCTTGGTTTCTGTCAAGGTAACTATCTGTGCTAATTGATTAGCCATATCCTTTAAATACTCAGCCGTCATAGTATTGCTACGTGTGAAGGTTAAAATTTTTTGACTTTTATTTTTAGCTAGCAACCTGCCTTTTACATCATAAATTTGCCCACGTTCTGTCGCTGTTGATACGGTATAAGTCGTTGTTGCTCTGATTTTTTGAACATAAAAATCTTCATTGATCAGCTGCATATTCGCAAGACGAATCACTAAAATAGTAAACAAAACAACAACCGTCAAGAAAATCAAATAAAGCCTCCTTGCAATCAAAGGGAGGTTAAGATAATTAGTTTTTAAACGGTACAATAAATGTTTCAAGCTTCTTCTCCATGGCTGACAGATACTTTTTATTTTATCACAAATATTAATTAATAACGATATTCTAAGCGTCATAATAAAAAAGATTTTAGGCATTACTAAGACAGTAGCACTAGACATAGCTACTTTGAACAGCCTTACATCAAGCTGAGGAAAATATCGCTGTTACTAGCTAAACAAGCTGTTACGCATCTTATCTAAACTTACCAAATACGATAAAATAAAGGTATCAATTTTGAATAAACTCTGATAAGCATTACAGTATAATTTCTGAGGTTCAAAACTCAAAAATGTCACAGGAATGACTGACTGTTTGACCTTACCTACTCTGCTGATACAAGTCAAGGTTTGCTCATCTAAAAGTTCATTCATACTCGAAGAAACTCAAATTCTGACTAGAAAAGGAACTGCAGATAGAGCTGAAAGCCATCAAGGTATATTTGACAATGCCAGATTTTGATTTTCAATGAGTATCATTTAGCTATGTAAAATTTAAATTACTTTGTAGCAACAAAAAAAGGCCCGAATAGACCTTTTTTACACTATAAGAACAGACTAATATCTTCTAGGTAGCTTTTAACCAAGAATAACAGTTGCTTACTATCAGGCAACTGTAGGGAGATAAACTCACTTCTTCCCAAAATGTCCACCCTTACAATAAGCCACTAACAAACAGACAAACTACGATCCTGTCTGAGATATAGCGGAAAAACTATTCACCACCAAGGTAGTATTCAGCAGTAACGTTTAATTTTTCGTCAAATTCAAATACAAGTGGTGGGAAGTTAGGGATTTCAACATCCATGATTTCATCATCGTTCAATTGTTTGATGTGTTTGACAAGGGCACGAATTGAGTTACCGTGTGCACCTACAAAGACGTTTTTACCTTCTTTAAGAGCTGGCGCAATTTTATCTTCCCAATAAGGAAGCGCACGCTCAAGAGTTACTTTCAAGTTTTCAGCATCTGGAATAACGGCATCATCAAGCAAAGCGTAACGACGGTCAGTGTGTGCTGAGTGCTCGTCATCTTTAGCCATTTCTGGAGGCAATACATCGTATGAACGACGCCAGATGTGAACTTGCTCATCACCAAATTGTTCTGCTGCTTCTGCTTTGTTTTTACCAGTCAATCCACCGTAATGACGTTCGTTCAAGCGCCATGATTTTTCAGTTGGTACCCAAAGTTGATCAGCTGCTTCAAGAGCCAAGTTAGTTGTTTTGATAGCACGCTTCAATACTGATGTGAAAGCAAGATCAAATTCGATACCAGCTTCTTTGATCAATTTACCAGCGTCAATCGCTTGTTGTGTTCCTTTTTCTGAAAGATCTACGTCAGCCCAACCTGTGAAAAGGTTAGCTTTGTTCCATTCTGACTCACCGTGGCGAGCGAAAACTAATTTTACCATTAGAGTAACTCCTTTAGATTTTACGGACTAAGGTCATCCTTAATCACCTATTCTTGGCTAATGCCAATTACTCCTATATTTTACCCAAAAATGCACTAAAAATCTAGTAAAATCACAACTTTCTCTATGATAGCGTTTCCTTTGTTTTAAATCTTCTCTTCCATTATTTTTTTTAAAACACGAACCTTTTATTTTTTTCTCCAATAAAGACTTGCCCATCTTATATCTCGATGATAGAATAGAAAAAATTTGTCCAAAACACTGTACATCTCTGTGTCAAATGAGGAGGAAATTATGGTTTCAACATCAACACAAATTGGGAATTTTTACTTTGATAATTGCTTAATGAATGCAGCAGGAGTTCGCTGTATGACCATCGAGGATTTAGAAGCTATCCGTCATTCTAAAGCAGGTGCTTTTGTCACCAAAACTGCCACTTTAGAAGAACGTGCTGGTAACCCATCACCACGTATGGCAAGTACACCTCTTGGAACAATTAACTCTATGGGACTTCCTAACCAAGGATTCCCTTATTATTTAGATTATCTCCTATCTCTTCAAAAAAACGATCCTAACCAATCTAACATCTTATCTGTTGTTGGTATGTCTCAGATGGAAACACATGTTATTCTACAAACTATTCAAAATAGTGACTATCAGGGGCTTGTTGAGCTCAATCTCTCTTGTCCAAACGTTCCTGGTAAGCCACAGATAGCTTATGATTTTGACACTACCGAAAGTCTGCTGAAAGAAATCTTTACGTACTATAAGAAACCGCTAGGTGTCAAACTGCCTCCTTATTTTGACATCGTCCACTTTGACCAGATGGCTACTATTTTAAATAAATTTCCACTTACCTTCATCAACAGTGTTAACTCTATCGGAAACGGTCTAGTCATCAATGATGAGACTGTTGTCATCAAACCTAAAAATGGTTTTGGTGGTATTGGCGGTGATTACATTAAACCAACCGCTTTAGCTAATGTCCACGCCTTCTACCAACGCTTAAAACCATCCATTCAAATCATTGGTACCGGTGGTGTAAAATCTGGACGCGATGCCTTTGAACATATCCTCTGCGGTGCTAGCATGGTACAAATCGGTTCTGCTTTCGGCTACGAAGATGTTGCTATTTTCAAACGTATTCAAGAAGAACTACAAGCCATCATGAAAGATAAAGTTTATGAAAACCTGAATGATTTCCGAGGCAAACTGCATTATCTTGATTAATAACATGATACATACGCTAACTAAAAAACGAGCGCTGAATGAGCGTTCGTTTTTTTGCATACCTTGTCATTTTTATTACTCATTTGATTTCAAAATATGAAATTAGTTTCCTTTCTCTAGATAAGTAATCATTAGCTCATTAAGTCTGAACATCTTATACAAAAGAATCTTGTTCTGTCTAATCGATTTCTTAAAGTTTGGCACTGATAGAACATCAGCTGATAAGGTTAGCTAACATGCTCGTTTTTTTAAGCATTGACTTATTTAAAAGATCATAAAAAAATAATTCCTTAAAACAAGGAATCATCTTCTGCTTCGTCTTCTTCTTGACGTAATTCATCTTCTGTTTTTGAGGATATCTCTTCTGCTTCAGCGTTTGGATCTGGTTTAAATATACTAAATACCTTAATCAGAGCAATAGCTTTAAGAATTGAAAAAACAAGCAGAATGAGAGCAATCATTTGAATAGTTGACACGTCTCTTATAACCTTTCCTCATGTTTTTTTTGACAATGATGACAAATACCATAAATCACAAATTGACTTTTAGTAATCTGATAACCTGTTTGAGAAGCCGCTTCATGTGCAATATCTGGCAACTCAACTTCTAGATCGCTAATTTTTCCACAGATTTCACAAATAACATTAATATGATCGTGTCCCTTATAATCAAAATAGGTTGTTTTATCATTGGTCACTTTAATTTCTGAGACAAAGCCTTCATCAACTAAAACTCGGAGATTATTATAGACCGTAGCTAAACTGAGGCTAGGATACTCAGGGCAAAGATCTTCATAAATTTGTTCAGCACTAGGATGATGATTAGCAGCAATCATATAAGCTAAAATCGCTTTTCTAGATTCTGTAATCCGACTATGTTTCTTACGAAAATGAGTTAAAACAGCTTGATATTCTGCTTCTAATTCCTCTGTTAGCTCAATCACTACAATCACCTCCTATCTTTTTATTGTTCTATTATACGCCATTGGTTTTTAAAAAGAAACTGCGAGCCTCATTTGCCATATTATAGATATCAAAAATTAGCTTTAAGAGATCAGGATTTCTGTATCTCAATGTCCTGTTTCTTATTTTGAGTGACGCTTTTATATTTTTTTGCTATCATCACCTGCTTGAAATGACAGGATTGAGCAAGATAAGCAGTCCAAAATAACTCCTACACATCTTTGCTGTTCTATTTCTCTTTTTTAAGAAAATAGAAACCGACTTGACTAGATCCAATAATAATGAAGAAGACAATAACATTTAATAAGAGTGACCTAGGATGATGATTTTTATCTACTACTTGCTGATTAGTAAAACGATTAAATAAAGAAAATTGAGTCAGTAAATTGGAAAATTCTCGTCGGTGACGCTTTTTGCCTTTTGAAATCGTCCAATCTCGGTCCAGGCGTGATTGATTTGTCTGTTTACTGCTAGTAAACTGATCTTCCTTTGAAGTTAGCCAATTAGTTATCACCCTTTCTCCCCAGCTTAAATGACTCATCTCTAATTTTACATTAGGCATCATGTCTATAGGAGAAGGAGCTTTTCTTTCTGAAACCAAAGTATCAGTCCTATCCTGATAGAACGATTCCTCAGATTTTGGCTTATGTTCGAGGATATTAGGAACATGTTGCAAGCGAATTTCTGAAATTAAACTGAGATCAACCAACTCATCAACCCATACAGCCGTCACTGTTTCTTCTCGATCACCAAAACTGTCTACTTCTGGTAAAGGTTTTGAGATATATAGTAAATTGCTTGCTTTTATAATATTTAAGCGATACTCCGCCGAATTCTCTCTACCATCGGAATCCTTAACTTTTAGCATAACAAGATAAGCTCCAGAATTGGAAAATTTCAGTTTATAGTCTTCTTCTTTTAATTGGATCACTTCTCCAGTTTCAAGGTTTTTATAAGATAAATCAATTTTTACTGGAAGAGCTCCAACCGCTCCTGTACCACTATCCTCTTTATCAAAGATACTGATATTAGCTAATAAATCTACCAAAATATCAGTGTTAGCTTGGATACTTTCTTTTTCTATTACTATTTTAGGCGGCGTATTAATAATCCAATCAGCTACTGTGACCGAGAAACCTTCCTCATGATAAGCCGTTACAAAATACAACTTTTTATCACTTACTGTTATCTGTTCCTTTGTTACAGGAACATAAAGAATGATGGATCCATCATCCTTATTTGTTGACTTCACTAAAAATTTTCGGCTACCTATTTCAGGATCAAAAGATAGTGATTCTGCCACCCATGATTGTGAGTTGACATCATAAAAAATCGCGATATCAAGAGATTGACTTTCAGTCGCATTGGCTTCGCTAGTGTCTTTAGGAGAGGTATCTGCAAATTGAAGTTTTAAATAATTGACATTGGAAGAAATCACAATAGGTAAATCTCTTCTTGCAGTAGAGACAGGAAAATTCGCAACAGCTATTGTTCTAGAATCAATAGCATCACCTTGATTGTAATCTAAAGAAGACCACAAGTTAAAATGGTTGAGTTCTTCGTCGGTAATTGGCTTAGGTAGAGATGAGTCCGTACTCTCACTTTTATCATCATCTTCCAATTTTGGATCATTAACTTCTGGAGTTGACTCAGAAATATCTATTTTAGTTAAGTCTCCTTCATCAACCTCACCATCAATAGAGTCTACCTCTATACCATTACTAGGAAGTGTTTGCTCATTAACAGTTTCTTTGGATATATCCGAATTAGAAATCATCACTTCGGAAACTTCTGATGGCTGGGGGACATTGTCTCTTAAATTGTTAGCAGATACTCCTTGGGTGGCAACAAATGAGGATAGTGCAGTCAGGGTAACAGCTAATAGAACATCACGAGCCGTTCTAGCTAAGATAATTTTACGGCATGACAAAAACAAGGACCCTGCTTTTGCCCTTTTTAGAATCGTTTTACTCTGGCTAGTGCTTCTTTTTCGTTCCAATGCTCCTAACTTCTCTCTATCTTAGTATAATAATTATAGCGTAATTAATCAAAAAACACTATGTAAATATACCGTGTTATTTCTTATAGTGCTCAACTACTTTTTTGAGCAATTATTTAAAGAACTAACAAACATCTTGAAAGTCCAATTTTATACTCGAAGAAAATTAAAATCTGACTAGGAAAGGAGCCGAAGATAGAACCGAAGTTCATCAAGGTAAACTTGACAAGCTCAGATTTTGATTTTCAATAAGTATTAAAAACTAATCAGTGAGATCCTCTAGCATACCCTAGTCAGTCGTTTAGTAGAAAATAAAGTTCTCCTAAAAGATATCATGAATCGTGTGTGCCTTGCAGATGCAAAAACCATAACACAAATCTACACCCACATCACCAAGAAACTTAAGGAAAACTGGCAGAAATCATGGAAAATTACTGATTTTATGCCCCAAAAATGCCCCAAACACAGAAAAAACCTACTGCACAACGCCGAAACGTTGATACAATAGGCTTTTTAGAGCTGAATTATTTAACAGCGTCTTTAAGTGCTTTACCAGCTTTGAAAGCAGGAACTTTTGAAGCTGCGATTGAGATTTCTTCACCAGTTTGTGGGTTGCGACCTTTACGAGCTGCACGTTCACGAACTTCGAAGTTACCAAAACCGATAAGTTGTACTTTATCGCCTTTTGCAAGGAAACCTTCAATTGCTTCAAATACTGCATCAACTGCTGCAGCTGAATCCTTCTTAGTCAATTCAGTTGCTTCAGCAACTTTTGCGATCAAATCTTGTTTATTTGCCATTTTGAACAAATCCTCCATAAATTTTAAGCTTAATGCTTATTAACAACATCTATCATATCGGAAAAAGCTTATATGGTCAAGTATTTAACGTTTTGAGATAAGCTATTTCCTTATTTTTATAACCTTATGGTTCTTTGAAAAGATCGAAACTAATGCGATCATTAGCTAGGTTAAATTCTGTCGCTTTTGCATAAAGACCGTTTGACAATTTAATATCTTTCAATGACAAAATGATTTCAGATTTCTTTGGTTTAATTTCCAAGAATTTCGGAATATCATAAGCATTCGTAATATAAGTCAAGACTTCTTTTTTAGGAAGTGTTAATGTACCTGCTGACACCGATGTTACTTCCAATTGCACGTTTCCATTTTTTAGTACATAAGGTTCAAAATAAACATATAGAGGAATATCATATCCTAGCAGCTTGTAAGTCCCTTGAAACAAAACCTGGCTTGAAGTGGTATAAAACTCGTATTGTAAGCCTTTAGACTGGTATTCTTCCAGAAATGCTGCAGCGGTGTTATTTAATTCTTCTCGACTGGTGATAAAACTACCTGCTTTGATAGCAGCTCCTTCTTTGGAACTTGACACTTTACTAATGGATTGTTCCCTTGGCTGTATCACTCGATAGGCTATAACACCCACAAAAGCCATATTCATTGCTAATAAAATCAAGAAAAAATACTTCCATAAATTTGCCTTATTTTGTTTCATGTGTCTGACTAATCCTCTCCATAATAGCATCGGCCATGATACCATAACCTATATTATTGGGATGAAAATGATCTTCAGTAAATAAGGCATCATTGACAACTGTTGTACGTTCACCGGAAACTGAAACAACTCCTTCTTGCCCCTCAACACCTTTGTAAAGCTGATCGTTAATCCCAACAAAATAAACGCCATCGTAATCTGCTACTAATTGTTTCGTTTGCTCATTCCAATTATCAACAATATCCTGCATTTGAGTCATTTCTGGAAAATTGAGATAAAAGGGGTTGTAGATACCGACAATGTAAATTGGTAGTTCTGGATTACCTTTTCGAGCTAGTTTGATAATCTCTTTAACATTTTTTCGATAAGCTTTGGCTCCAGGCGTAAAACTATCCGTATCTAGGTGATCTAAATTCTCACGAATAACTTTCATCACATCGTTTCCCCCAACCGTCAAGGTCATCAGGTTAGCTGTTTTAAGATTCTTTTGAATTGCCTTTTGCTTTTTCATGCGATTCAAAATCTGGCGACTAGTATTTCCAGAAATACCATAGTTACTCGTTACTGTATCATAGCGATAGGTTTCATCTAGTCGTCTAGCCAAAAGAGGGACAAATCCCCCCTGATTGGTGGTATCTCCCACTCCTTGAGTGAGGGAATCACCAATAGCTAATAGATGAAATTTTCTCTGCTTTTCCTTTAAAAAGTCAGATTTTTTTAACTGTGAATCAGAAGTAGGTATAAAAAGCCAAAAAAGGATCGTAAATAATAAAAAACTCGCTAAGAAAATAGCAAGTCCGTTTCGCAAATTCTTATTCATAGCGCACCATAACTGCAAAAGCATCCTCACCCGTATGCGTCTGAATAATAGATCCCGTTTCTAAAACAGAAATGTCTTGCTTAACCAGTCCTTGTAGTTTATCTTTAAGAGTCATTGCAAAGTCTTTTTTGCCTGAATACGAAATGGCAATTTCCGCAACTTGTCTAGCTCCTAAATCAGAGACAAAAGTATCCACCCATTTTGTAAAAGTCTTTGCACCTCGCCCTTTAATCAGAGGATTAAGAGCATGATCTTTAAGTTCCATCAAAACACGAATATTCAAAAGAGAGCTCAAAAGACCAGTCACTCGCCCAATACGTCCTCCTTTGACAAGATTTTCTAAAGTAGACACACCAATATAAAGCTCCGTCTTCTGACGAACTGATTCAATATGAGACAAAATGGTCTCCAAATCTGCACCATCTTTAGCAAGTTTAGCCGCCTCAACAACTTGGAATTTCATCGCTTGATCAGTAAAGCCAGAATCAAGAATAGTCGCGTCTACTCCAGCAATCATTGCCCCTTGGCGAGCAGCTTCAACAGTACCAGATAAGGAGTGTGTCAAGTGGATAGAAACGATTTGCTCAGCACCATTTGCAACAAGATTCTCGTAAACTTCCGCAAATAAACCAACCGGTGGCTGGCTGGTCTTAGGCAAGTTCTTACCCGCCTTCATAAGTGACAAAAATTTTCCTTCTTCTTTAAGATCTTTATCTGAAAATAACTCGCCATCAATCATTACAGAAAGCGGAACAATGGTAATATCTAACGCTTCTACAATAGATGGTTCAATTGTAATGGATGAATCTGTTACGATTTTTATCTTACTCATGTCAAAACCTATTCCAATCTTATTTCCTTGTTACGTGTTTTTTCATTATACCAAAAAACGATATTTTTAGGAATCAATGACAACCGACCATCTAGATTACAACTAAAGAGGCTTACTTTTTTAATAATTCTCTTGCTTGTTCCCTAGCTGATGCAGTAACATCACTCCCAGCAATCATCTTGGCAACTTCTTCAATCCGTTCGTCCTCATTAAGCAGGCGAACAGTAGAAACTGTTGAGGTATCATCACTTTCTTTAGAGATATAAAACTGATAATCTGCCGCAGCAATAACCTGTGGCAAATGAGAAATCGCAAGAACTTGACCGTGACTTCCAATTTTATAAATCTTTTGCGCAATAGCCTGAGCAACGCGACCTGATACCCCAGTGTCAACTTCATCAAAAACGATGCTAGTCTTATCTTCCTTACGAGAAAAGGCTGATTTTATAGCCAACATCAGACGAGATAATTCACCGCCCGAGGCAACTTTAACTAATGGTTTAAAACCTTCCCCTGGATTGGTCGAAATATAAAATTCAACCAACTCATTCCCTTCTTTGCTAAATTTTCCCTTATTAAACTGTACTTGAAAGTCTGCTTTTTCCATATAAAGCTCTCTAAGTTCAGCTTTAATCTCCTCTTCAAGAGAACGAGCAATGTTATGCCTAGCATCTGATAGTTTAGCCGCAGCGGCTAATAACTCTTTTTCCAAAAGACGAAGGTCCATTTCTAGACTCTCTGAATTAGCATCATTTCCAGTTAAGAGATTATATTCCTTAGTGATATTATCTAAATAATCCAAAACATCATCCACGCTACCACCATATTTTCGCGTAATCGTGTTTAATATATCCAGACGAGCTTCAACAGCTAGCAAACGACCAGCATCAAAATCTAGATTGTCAATAAGATCTGATAGTCCCTTGGCAACATCCTCTAAAACATAATAACTTTCAGCTAGATGAGTGGATAGTTCTTTATACTCAGGATCAAATTCTTCCAAGGTCATCATATCATTCATAGCTGAACGAACATTTGACAGACTAGACAGTTCCTCGTTATCTAACATAGTATAAGCATTGGTTAAAGTATCCGCAATCTGTTTGTGATTCATCAACTTGTCACGTTCTTGAACCAACTTTTCATCTTCACCTGATGTAAGGGCTGCTGCTTCAATCTCTGCCATTTGAAATTCGAGCATTTCAATTCGAGCCTTATGTTCACGCTCATTCTTTTGCTGGTCAAGAACACGTTTACGCAATACTCGATAGGATTCAAAGGTTTCTTGATAAGTTGCTTTAATATCGGCGAAAGCAGTATCACCAAACTCATCCA
Organism: Streptococcus pluranimalium; assembly: GCF_002953735.1. NCBI lineage: Bacteria > Bacillati > Bacillota > Bacilli > Lactobacillales > Streptococcaceae > Streptococcus > Streptococcus pluranimalium. The sequence continues at coordinate 1,479,860 of NZ_CP025536.1, forward strand.
GCATACGAATGTGAAGACTCGGTTTCATCAATTCTTCTTGATCGTGCTGCCCATGGATATCAACCAGATGCTGGCCAATTGCTTTCAAGGTTGTCACATTAACCATTTGACCATTAACACGACTGACACTACGTCCATTTTGGAAAATATCACGACGAATAATCAAGTCATCTTCAAAATCAATACCGTTCTCTTCTAAAATAGCAAGCAGTTGAGGACTCTTTTCAACTGAAAATAGTCCTTCGATTTCAGCCTTGGGCTGTCCATGGCGAATAACTTCCGTTGAAGCACGCGCACCAAGCATCATGTTCATCGCATCAATGATAATAGACTTCCCAGCTCCGGTTTCACCAGTTAAGACGGTCATACCGTTATCAAACGTCAATGAAATCTCCTCAATAATAGCAAAGTTTTTTATGGAAATTTCTAATAACATGCTTGTCCTCGTTTTCTATTTCTTTTTGATTAAACCTTGAAAAATCTCTGTAAGTTCTTTAGCATTTTCGCCAGTTGTCGCAATTAAAAGCAGACTATCATCATCACCAAGTAAGCTAAAAATCTTTTCCGAATAATCTTCTAGGATAAGGCGTTTTAAATACTTTGTTGAGCCAGGGACGACAGTGATAGAGATCATATTAATTATCTCTGATTCCCCTTGAGTCACTTCTAAAATATTTTCAGCTGCTCGCTGCAAAGGGCTCATGTAACGTTGTGCAGCTTCATTTGATAGACCATAAACATAGCCACCACGGTTACTTTTTACCTTAATAATCCCAATCGTATTAATATCCCTCGAAACCGTTGCTTGAGTTGCCACAACGCCTTTGGACTCTAAAATAGCGACTAATTCTTGTTGCGTTTCAATTTCTTGTTCGCTAACAATGTGTCGAATTAATTCTAATCGTTCATTCTTCCGCATTTTTCTTAAATTCCTCATGTGCTTTTGCAACAACCTGACAGATATCCGTTAAAACCAAATTCTCAGGAGTTGCTGATTTTTCTAACAAAGCTAAAAATTCGATATTTCCGTGACCACCTTGTATCGGTGAAAAATCAAGTCCCCTAACTGTAAATCCGTAATTGACAGCAAAAGACGTTACATTTTCCAAAACTTTTTCGTGAACAACCTTATCTTTAACAATGCCATTTTTACCAATCTGCTCACGCCCCGCTTCAAATTGTGGTTTGACGAGGGCAACCACCTGACCGCCATCCACTAGGATATTAGCTAGCGCTGGCAAAATCAAATTGAGCGATATAAAACTAACATCAATACTGGCAAATGATGGTAAGCCTTCCCTAAAGTCCTTACTCTCGGCGTAACGAAAATTATATTGCTCCATCGAACGCACCCGTTCATCCTGGCGTAATTTCCAAACCAATTGATTGGTTCCGACATCCACCGCATAAACCAGTTTAGCGCCATTTTGCAGCATGACATCAGTGAACCCTCCTGTTGAGGCACCAATATCAATGGTGGTAGCATTTTCCACGGATAGTCCAAACACTTCTAAGGCCTTTTCAAGTTTCAATCCACCCCGGCTGACATACTTAAGTTTTTCACCCTTGAGTTTTAGCTCAGTGGCTTCATCAATTTTTTCACCGGGTTTATCATAACGTTGACCGTTAATAATATTGACAACCAAGCCTGCCATGACGCCACGTTTGGCTTGTTCTCTAGTATCAAACAGCCCCTGTTTATAGGCCAACACATCCACTCTTTCTTTAGGCATGAAGTCGTAACCTTTCTATGATAGGCAAAATACATCCGGCTTTAAAATCTGTTTCTTCTTCTAGGTTTTGGAAAATAGCTACCGCTTGATTGAGCGAGTCGTCCAAAATCTCATAAGATTTCTCTACACCTAAAAGAGCTGGGTAGGTTGATTTATCAGCAAGGATATCCTTATTAGGTGTTTTACCTAAAACATCAAAATCCGCTGTCACATCTAGAATATCATCGCGAACCTGAAAAGCTAGACCAAGCAATTGGCCTGCTGTACCTAATGCTAAAATGACCTTCTCCGATTGCTTGGCAATACGTCCAGCTGCTAAGAATGGGAAAACTAAGAGAGCACCTGTTTTGTTGGCGTGAATCAACTGAACTTGCTCAAGCGTCAAGCTCTGACCTTCTCCCTTCATATCAAGCATTTGCCCACCGACCATACCAAACGTTCCTGAAAAACGCGATAACATTTGGATAAGACTTACTTTGATATCCGCTTCCAAATCCGCTTCAGCAATAAGACCTGGGGCATCTAGAAAGAGCGAATCAGCTGCTAAAATAGCTGTTGCTTCATCGAACTTTTTGTGATTGGTCAAACGACCACGACGGTAATCGTCGTTGTCCATGGCAGGAAGGTCGTCGTGAATCAAACTACCAGTGTGAATCATCTCAAGAGCTGCTGCTACGTCAAAATGCGCCTCTGTCAACTTTATTCCGAATCCTTCTAGTAAATCCAATAAAATCATGGGACGAATCCGCTTGCCACCGCTATCAACGGAATAAAGAATGGCGTCAATCAGGTCTTTTGAAACAGCATTTTGGCTCTGATAATAAGTACGGATGGCTTGATCAATTTGAGTCATCTTATCCATTAGGCATCCAATTCCACTTCTGCACCGTCCGGCTGCATGACCTTAACCAGCGTTTTTTCAGCGTCTTGCAAGGTCTTTTGCAATTCTTTGGACAGAATCATCCCTTTTTGAAATTGCTCAATAGCTTTTTCTAAAGGAACATCACCATTTTCCAACTGGGTTACAATAGTTTCTAAATCTTGTAAATTCTCTTCAAATGTTTTTTTCTTACTTGGCATTTTCTACCTCTACTTCTAGCTGACCATCCTTCATTTGAATCGAAAGGTGGTCTCCTTTTTTGACATCATTAACACTGGTAATAGGTTTTTTATCTTTTTGAATAATCGCATAACCACGCGCCACAATTCTTGTCGTATCAAGTGACAAAAGCGCATCTTGAGCCTTTTCAAAACGACTAACCTTGCTGTCATAAGCACTGGTCATATTTGACATCAGCAGACGATTTAAAACAGCTAAACGTTCATCATAGCGGTTGACTTTTTCGGACAATCCAATTGTCAAGAGACGTTGATTTAAGAGGCGTTCTTGCTGCTGAGCTTGCTTAAGGTTAGTTGTCATTAATTGACTTAAACGACTGGTCAAATGGTCTAACTTTTGAGCAATACCATCATAAAGACGTTCAGGTTGTCTAAACATAACAGAAGCCCTCAGTTTGTCTAATCGGTCTCTTTGCCATTTTAACTGGCGTAAACTAGCCTGATAAGCCCGTTGCTGACGCTCACCAATCCAAGCCAAAATATCAGCCTTAGTAATAGGTGTTGCTAATTCAGCCGCTGCCGTAGGTGTAGCTGCTCGCTGGTCTGCGACAAAATCAGCTAAGGTTGTGTCTGTTTCATGACCGACACTGGAAATAATCGGCAAACGGGATTCAAAAATCGCTTCAACCACGATTTCCTCGTTAAAAGCCCATAAGTCTTCAATGGAACCACCACCACGACCAATAATCAGGATATCTAAATCTTCTCGCTGATTAGCCTCAGCAATATTAGCTGCCACTTCTTGCGCAGCACCATCGCCTTGAACCTTTGTTGGAAAAAGAAGAATATCCACTCCAGGAAAGCGTCTTGAAATAGTTGTGATAATATCCCTAATAACAGCCCCACTTGGACTAGTGACCACTCCTATTTTTTTAGGAAATTGAGGGAGCGACTGCTTGTGTCTATCGTCAAAATAGCCTGCCTCGCTTAATTTTTTCTTGAGCTGCTCAAATTGTAGAGCTAAAGCGCCAATGCCATCTGGCTCCGCCTTTTCAATAATAATGGAATAAGAACCACCAGGCTCATAGAGTTGGATACGACCGATGACATTAATTTTCATGCCCTCTTCCAGATCAAATCCTAATTTTTTGAATTGTCCAGCCCACACGGTCGCTTGTATAACCGCATGCTCATCCTTAAGCGAAAAATACTGGTGATTAGGACGACGTCGAAAATTTGACACTTGCCCCGTCAAATAAACCCGCTCTAGGTATGGATCTCGATCAAATTTCAATTTGAGATACTTGGTTAAATGACTAACTGTTAAATAATCCGACATCTATTCCCTTTCCATTTTTATGCAAAATTCTTCATTCATTATACCATTTTTCAGTCAATAAGAACAAAAGCAAACTGGATAAATAAAAGCAAAAAAGCAAGAAAAAACCTAATAACAAGATCTTTTCCTACTTTTTTAAAAACTATTCATTAATCGATCTTTACAAAGCACCGACAATCCTATGTGGTTGATAGGCTTCATCGAGATAGGCCATATCTTCAGATGACAATGCTACATCAAAAGCCCCCATGAAATCATCCAAATATTTTTCTTTCGTCACCCCAACAATTGGCGAATGAATACCTTTTTGCCACAGCCAAGCAAGAGCTATTTGAGCTCTAGAAACAGCTTTTTGCTCTGCCAATTCAGCCACACGGGCAACAATCTGACGATCTAGCTCTTCCGTAGAATCATATTTGTCGTGAGCTACCTGGTCGGTTTTACTACGAGCAGTATCCGCATTCCAATCCCTCACTACACGACCTGCTGCCAAAGGGCTGTAGGGCACCAAAGCCACTCCAGAATCTTGGCAGAAGGGAATCATTTCACGTTCATCCTCACGATAAAGCATATTGTAGTGGTTTTGCATAACAGAAAATTTGGTCCAGCCATTCTTTTCAGCGACATACTGTGCTTTTTGGAATTGCCAAGCATACATAGCTGAAGCCCCTAGATAGTGAACCTTACCATCACGCACCAAATCATTCAAAGCAGCCATGGTTTCTTCAATCGGTGTCTCATAATCCCAACGGTGAATATAAAGAATATCAATATAATCCGTACCTAGCCGTTTTAAACTAGCCTCTACTTGATTAAAAATGGCTTTACGAGACAAGCCCCTAGTATTTGGACTATCAGAATGACCATCCCCAAAGAAGAGCTTGGTCGCAATAATGACCTCATCACGCTTAGCAAAATCAGCTAGAGCACGCCCCAAGTATTCTTCACTAGTCCCTTTAGCGTAGGTATTTGCCGTATCAAAAAAATTAATACCCATATCCAAAGCTTTTTTGATGATATGGCGACTCTCTTCTTCGTTTAGTAGCCAACCAGAATGAAATCCTTTACTAGCATCCCCAAAACTCATGCAACCCAAGCATAATTTTGAAACTTCTAATCCAGTATTTCCAAGTCTTATATACTCCATGATAAACCTCCAATTATCTTAATATAGTTTTATTATACACCCTGTACTCAACTCCAAGTCAAGCGTTTTCATTATTATAGTCAAATAAATTAACTTTCAGATCAGGAACTGAATGGCAGACAGTACTGGAGTACGACAAGTTAAAAGTGACCATGTATCAAAGCTAATTCCAAAGACCATGTAACAAAAAAATCGGACCATAGTCCGACTCTTATAGCATATAAAAGACAATAGCAATATATTGCAATGCTGAAGCCAAAAGGATAAATAAGTGCCAAATCATATGGAAATAAGGACGTTTCTTAGCATAAAAGAACGCTCCCACTGTATAAGAAAGCCCACCTGCTAACATAAGTAAGCCAAAAGTAAGATTAGTTTTTTGAATAATAACCGGAAGGATGAAAACAACTAGCCAACCCATAAACAGGTAAAGAAATAGACTGAATTTTTCGTTAATTTGTTGAGCCAAAATCTTGTAAAGAATCCCGAATATCGTCACTCCCCATTGCAGAATGATAATAGTTACCCCTAACCAGCCGCCAACCAAAGAAAGAGCTACTGGAGTATATGAGCCTGCAATAGCAATATAAATCATACTGTGGTCAATAATCCTTAAAATATATTTCTGCGGTGTCCCATAGGTCATAGAGTGATAAACCGTTGACGATAAAAACATCAAGAACAAACTAATAACAAAGATAGACATACCAACAGCTGCTGTTAGATTATAAACCTGATAAGCTCTAACCGCTGTAACAGGTAGGAGAGCCAACATAATAGCTGCTCCCACTCCATGTGTGGTCGCATTAGCAATTTCTTCCCCAAACGATAAGGGATTGCTAAATTTAAAGGTTTGATTCATTATCTTTTCCTCCTAGTTCAATGGTCAATAAGCGCGCTTTATAATAGGATCTCACAGCTAAGCAAGAGTAAGCAATAATTTCTGGCACTTCTGCTTCTTCATTCATACAAATAACAAACAAATTGTACAAGTCTTCAGAGCTATAGTTCTGCCGCAAAACCTCCAAGGTTTCCCCGATTTCTTGTAGGCTAAAAACATTCTTTAAGAAAGCAATAGCAATCAAGCGAGCAATCTGATGCCGCTGATACTTTTTCTTAACCGGCTTTTCCAAGTGTCCATTCTTGACATAATTATTGACCATAGAAGAGGTAATCCCCTTAACATCTCTATCAACGCGTGTCTGGCTAACCTTGTTAACATAATAAAGCACTTGGTCTAAATAAAGTTCCAGCTCTGGCAAGTCTTCCCATAATGGTAATTTTTTTAAATGAATTTCTTCAAAAATATCACATCTAGTTTTCATAACTAGATTATATCATTTGTGTGAAAATAAACAAGAAAAAATCTTGTCCGAAGACAAGATTCTATTTTTATCTAACTATCTGATAGTTCTTAAGGCTGCTTCGTAAGTTTGTTCCAGAAGCATGGTAATCGTCATGGGACCAACGCCTCCGGGAACTGGGGTGATTAAATCAGCCAGTGGTTCAACAGCGTCAAAATCAACATCACCTGAGAGTTTTCCCTCATCATCACGATTCATACCAACATCAATGACAACAGCACCTGGCTTAACATAATCAGCTGTGATAAATTTGGAACGTCCGATAGCCACTACCAAAACATCAGCTGTTCTAGTAATGTTAGACAAATCTTTCGTCCTTGAATGTGTTGATGTGACCGTAGCATTAGCTTCCAAAAGCAGAGCTGCCATAGGCTTTCCAACAATATTGGAACGTCCGACAACAACAGCATTCTTACCCTCTAACTCAACCCCATAAACTTCAAACATCTTCATGATACCTGCAGGCGTACATGGAATCATAGCTGGTTTTCCAGACCACAAGCGACCTGTATTAACATGATGAAACCCATCAACATCTTTATCAGGATCAATCGCTAAAACGACTTTTTCTTCATCAATATGATCTGGCAGAGGTAACTGAACAAGAATACCATGAAAACGACTATCTTGATTATATTGTTCAACGGTATCAAGAAGTTCTTCTTGTGTGGTATCTTCCGATAGACGGACAGTCTCACTGAAAAATCCAGCTTTTTCAGCAGAACGCTCTTTATTTCGAACATAAATCTGACTGGCAGGATTTTCTCCAACTAGAATAACGACTAAACCTGGCACGACGCCTTCTTTCTCTCTTAAGTTAGCAACTTTTTCAGCCAATTCAGCCTGCATCTTTTGGGCAAGGCCCTTACCATCAATCAATCTTGCCATCATACACTCCTATACTTTTTGACCATTATACCAAAAAAGTCTGACAGATACCTAGCTCTAGTCTGGAAATAAATTTTCAAATCAGTCACTGCGATTAACATGTTAAAAGGTCACTCATAGACTTCAAAAACAATAGACTAACAGTATTTCAAAGCCCTTTTTCCAGATAATAAAAAAGTTGAAAAATGATCCAAATTGGATTTTTTCAACTTTAACAATTACTCGTCAATTTTATGCTATAACACCTTACTCAAGAAATTCTTTGTTCGTTCTTCTCGAGTATTTTCAAAGATTTGTTGAGGTGTCCCATCTTCAACAATAACACCACCATCCATGAAAATAACCCGGTCAGCTACCTCACGAGCAAATCCCATTTCATGTGTCACAATGACCATGGTCATACCAGACTTAGCTAAATCTTTCATAACAGCTAAAACTTCTCCTACCATCTCTGGATCAAGAGCTGATGTAGGTTCATCAAATAAGAGAACATCAGGATCCATGGCCAAGCCACGAGCAATGGCAATACGTTGCTGTTGCCCTCCAGATAAACTTGGAGAGTAAGCATTCGCCTTGTCACGAAGACCAACTTTATCAAGAAGGTCATAGGCTTTGCTTTCGGCTTCAGATTTAGATAACCCTTTTGTTTTAATCGGCGATAAGGTAATGTTTTCCAAAATACTCATATTTGGAAAGAGATTAAACTGTTGGAAAACCATTCCCATTTTTTCACGCATTTTAAAAACGTCATTCTTTTTGTCTGTAATATCCACACCTTCAAAGGTAACCTTACCCTTGGTTGGGATTTCCAGTAAGTTCATGGTTCTTAGAAAAGTTGACTTCCCTGATCCAGAAGGTCCTATGATAACCACGACTTCACCCTTATAAATGTCAAGGTCAATACCTTTTAAGACTTCGTTTTTACCGAAATACTTATGTAAATTCTCAATTGAAATCAAAGTTTCTGTCATCAGAGCGTCCCTCCATTACCCATACGTTTTTCAAGAAGTTTTAATAAACTTGACATAGCTGTTGTAACCATTAAGTAATAGAATGCCGCAAACAACAATGGCTCAACAGGAATATAAGTCGCCGCTACAACAGATTGGGCACCATTCCAAAGCTCCATTACCCCAATCGTTTGTAACAGTGAACTATCCTTGATAATCGTAATAAATTCATTACCCAAGGCTGGCAAAATATTTTTTATCGCTTGAGGTAAAATAACATAGCGCATAGCATTTTTAGGTTTTATACCAAGTGAATAAGCCGCTTCCAGCTGACCTTTTGGTACAGACTCAATACCAGCACGAACAGATTCCGAAATATAGGCACCACTGTTTAATGAAATAATGATGATACCTGGTAGTAGACGGGTAAAGTCCATATCTAAAACACCAAAACCAATCGTTGGTGCGCCATTAAAATGCATCCAAGCAAAAGCAATCATAATCTGAACAACCATGGGAGTTCCACGGAAAATCCAAACATAAATACCTGCCAACCATGCTAAAGGTTTAAAGGAGCTGCGTTTTAATAAAGCAATTAAGATACCAATAATAGTCCCAAAGAAAACGACACAAGCTGAAATCATAATCGTCACTAAGACACCGTAGTTAAAGTAGGCCCAATATTTGGGAAGGAATGAAAAATCCATAATGAACTCCTGTTAATAAAATATAAAAACAATCATAGCATATATGCGTATAAAAAACAATGTTTTTAGTATTTTTATGCAAATTTTCATTAACAGAACGATGATGACTTTAAGAAGGCTATAGAAATCAGTAACGATAGCAATAAGCCCGCAAGTATAGACTTTTATCACTGACAATTACTATCTATTTTATATAGTATCTGACAAAAAAAGTATCATCAATCTCATTTCAAAAAAAATAAGCTGGGAAATAGTTCCCCAACTCATTTCAATCATCTTAGTAAAGCAAATCGTAGATTTCCATTGCAATCAGATCAATGCTATCAAATGAATAAGTTTCTCTAGCTTCAACGTCACGCAAAGTAAAAACTGGTCCATTTTCTGGATCATTGCTAAATGCTACTTCTGCAACAACAACTCCTTCACGTTCAAAGTTACGTTTTAAATTACCACCATCTGTCGCCATAAGCTCAAGGCGGTTAATAATTCTCACTAAATGTGACTCCATATCAAACTCCTCTATTTATTATATTAGTCCTTCTTATTTTACCATAAATGAATGGCAAAGTAACTCCGAATCCACTATTTTCATAATAAAGATGATTTTCATAAAGGTAAGCAGTTAGTATTAGCACTCTTTCAATTAGAGTGCTAATTTTTAAACTTTTTACTTGCAATGTTGCTCCATAGTGCTATAATAAAAACAGATAAAGTTTGACTATATTTGACCAAAAAATATTTTGGACATTATCATTATGACTTTATTGTAAAAATCTCTCAAAAAGCGAGGTATGTCTATGCTTTGTCAAAATTGTCAATTAAACGAATCAACTATCCATTTATATACTAATGTTAATGGTAAACAGAAACAAGTCGATCTTTGCCAAAACTGTTATCAAATTATGAAAACAGATCCCAAAAACAACCTTTTATCTAATCTGGGTCGAGAAAACGCATCATCTTCTATGAATCCATTTTTTGATGATTTCTTCGGTGACTTAAATAACTTCCGTGCCTTCAGCGGTGACCTTCCAAACAGTCCTAAAACACAATCTGGTGGTCAGGGAGGAAACAATGGAATTGGAAATCGTCATCCAAATGCTCCACTAGGCGGTGCTCAACAAAAGCCTCAAGGACTCTTAGAAGAGTTCGGTATTAATATCACTGATATTGCACGCCAAGGCGATATTGATCCCGTTATTGGTCGCGATGAAGAAATCCTTCGTGTTATCGAAATTCTAAACCGTCGTACCAAAAATAATCCTGTCCTCATTGGTGAGCCAGGTGTTGGTAAAACTGCTGTCGTTGAAGGACTGGCTCAAAAGATTGTTGACGCTGATGTTCCTCAAAAACTCCAAGGAAAGCAAGTCATCCGTTTGGATGTTGTCAGCCTTGTTCAGGGGACAGGCATCCGTGGACAATTTGAAGAACGTATGCAAAAACTCATGGAAGAAATCCGTAATCGTCAAGATGTGATTCTCTTCATTGATGAGATTCATGAGATTGTTGGTGCAGGTAATGCTGGTGATGGAAACATGGACGCCGGCAATATCCTAAAACCTGCTCTAGCTCGTGGTGAGCTACAACTAGTCGGTGCTACTACTCTCAATGAATATCGTATCATTGAAAAAGATGCTGCTCTGGAACGTCGTATGCAGCCCGTCAAAGTTGATGAGCCAAGTGTTGAGGAAACTATCACCATCTTAAAAGGTATTCAACCAAAATACGAAGACTATCACCATGTCAAATATAGCCCTGATGCGATTGAAGCGGCAGCTATCCTTTCAAATCGTTACATTCAAGATCGCTTCCTTCCAGATAAGGCTATCGATCTACTTGATGAAGCTGGATCTAAAATGAATTTAACCTTAAATTTTGTTGATCCACAAGAAATCGATCAACGTCTGGTGGAAGCCGAAAACCTCAAAGCTCAAGCGACTCGAGATGAAGATTATGAACGCGCAGCTTATTTCCGTGACCAAATTGCTAAATACAAAGAAATGCAAGCGCAAAAAATCGATGACCACGATACTCCAGTCATCACTGAAAAAAATATCGAAGCCATCATTGAACAAAAAACTAATATTCCAGTCGGCGATCTCAAAGAAAAAGAACAAAGTCAATTAATTCATTTGGCTGACGACCTTAAATCACACGTTATTGGACAAGACGATGCTGTTGATAAAATTGCAAAAGCCATTCGTCGTAACCGTGTCGGACTTGGTTCGCCAAATCGCCCAATCGGTTCCTTCCTCTTTGTTGGTCCAACTGGTGTCGGTAAAACTGAACTCTCAAAACAACTAGCAATCGAGCTCTTTGGTTCAGCAGACAGCATGATTCGCTTTGATATGTCCGAGTACATGGAAAAACATGCCGTCGCCAAACTTGTCGGAGCTCCTCCAGGTTATGTTGGTTATGAAGAAGCTGGTCAATTAACAGAAAAAGTTCGTCGCAATCCATACTCACTCATTCTCTTGGATGAAGTTGAGAAAGCTCACCCAGATGTTATGCATATGTTCTTACAAGTTCTTGACGATGGTCGTTTGACTGATGGTCAAGGCCGTACCGTTAGCTTCAAAGATACCATTATCATCATGACCTCGAATGCTGGAACAGGCAAGGTTGAAGCTTCTGTTGGATTTGGAGCAGCTCGTGAAGGTCGTACCAACTCCGTTCTTAACCAACTTGGAGACTTCTTTAGCCCAGAATTCATGAACCGTTTTGACGGTATTATCGAATTCAAAGCCCTTGAAAAAGAAAATCTCCTTACTATTGTTGATCTCATGCTCAAAGATGTCAATGATAGACTTGCTACCAACGGTCTTCACCTTGATGTCACCGAGAAAGTTAAGGAAAAATTGGTTGATCTTGGCTATGATCCAAAAATGGGAGCTCGTCCACTTCGCAGAACAATTCAAGACCATATCGAAGATGCTATCACAGATTTCTATCTTGAAAATCCTTCAGAGAAAAATCTCCGTGCCATCATGACTTCTAATGGAAACATCATTATCAAATCAAATACGAAAGCTGAAGCTGTCGTAGAAGAAAACTAAAAAAAAAAGATTGTGTTAATGCATTTGAACTGCACCCCAAAAGTTAGACACAAAATCTAACGATTGGGGTGCTTTTCCTATGAAGTTAAGTTATAAAGATAAACTAGAAATCTATGAGCTGAGAAAGAACGGAATGTCGTGGCCTTGGATTAGCCAACAATATGATGTTAATATTTCTAATCTCACATACATGATGAACCTCATGGATCGGTATGGCGTAGAAGTCGTTGAAAAAGGTAACAATCGGTATTATTCTCCCGAATTAAAGGAGGAAATAATAGATAAAGTCTTGATTCATGGTTGTTCTCAACTCTCAGTTTCTCTTGATTATGCCTTGCCAAATCGAGGAATACTTCCAAATTGGATAGCGCAATACAAGAAAAACGGTTATACTATTCTTGAAAAACCAAGAGGGAGACCGAGCAAGATGGGACGTAAACGCAATAAAACCTGGGATGAAATGACGGAATTAGAACGCCTTCAAGAGGAAAATGAACGTCTCCGAACTGAGGTGGCCTTTCTAAAAAAGTTGAGAGAACTTCGTTTAAGGGACGAAGCTCTAGCGCGCGAACGGCAGAAACAATTAGAGACATGGTCCAAGAAGGATTCCGACTAGACCTCCTACTTGCGACAGCTAAAATGCCTCGCTCCACCTATTATTATCAAGTCAAGCAACTGGATAAACTCGACAAGAACAAAGCAATTAAGACTGAAATTCAAGCCATTTATGATGAACATAAAGGTAATTACGGCTATCGTCGAATTTATTTAGAACTCAGAAATCGTGGATTTGTGGTCAATCATAAGAAAGTTCAACGTCTCATGACAGTCATGGGCCTAGCAGCCCGCATTCGTCGTAAGCGCAAGTATTCTTCTTACAAAGGTGGAGTTGGTAAGAAGGCTGATAATCTAATTAAACGTCAATTCGAGGGCTCTAAGCCTTGCGAGAAGTGTTATACCGATGTGACGGAGTTTGCCTTACCTGAAGGAAAACTCTACTTATCACCTGTTCTTGACGGCTATAACAGCGAGATTATTGATTTCACTCTGTCTCGATCTCCTAACTTGAAACAGGTTCAGACCATGCTGGATAAGGCATTTCCAGCAGATTCATACAGTGGAACTATTCTTCATAGTGACCAGGGTTGGCAATACCAACACCAGTCCTACCATGATTTTTTAGAGTCTAAAGGCATTCTGCCATCTATGTCCCGCAAGGGAAATAGTCCAGATAATGGCATGATGGAATCTTTCTTTGGCATTCTCAAATCTGAAATGTTTTATGGACTCGAGACATCTTATCAATCCCTTGACGAGCTTGAAGAAGCTATTATAGACTATATTTATTACTACAACAACAAACGCATTAAAGTAAAACTAAAAGGACTTAGTCCTGTCCAATACAGAACTAAATCCTTTCAATAATGAGTTGTCCAACTTTTTGGGGTCAGTACAATTATTGACACAATCTTTTTTAATAACTCAACGATTCCAATAAGCTTGAAAATCTTTAAAAATGGATGTTTTCTCGTAAACAAAATAAACAACTATCATTGACAAAATGACAGCTAAAAGATCAAAAGGTAATTTTAAAATTGCATATTGAGGATTAGCATATACAAAAGCTCTACCCAAGCCGTAACCAATAATATCAATAAGGGCTCCTACAGACATAGCAGTCCACACACGAGCTTTACTAGCTTTTTTCATCTTCGTTCCTACTAAAGCTGAGATAGCTAAAACTTGTAAACTATGTGTTACCAGTGTCACAAACATCGGAGCCGGGTAAAAGAAAAAGTCACCTAAAAAAGAACCAATCCCTGCAACAATCATCGCTTCCACCGGAGGAAACAAAAGACCTACTAGAAAAATAATAATACCATTGAAATAGAAATGACCCCCAGGTACTGGAATCGACAAGAAACTAGCACTCAAAATAATCGTTATCGCCATAAAAAGCGCTGAAATCGTTAAGCGTCTTGCTGACATATATTATCCCCTAAATACTTTTATTTTTGTAGATAGTTATACCAACATTTTCTGAAAATGTCAAAATTTTTTAAAAACTCTTCTGGTCTATTAAGTTAATTTTTAGTATAATAAGGAAAAAACAACAGAGGAAAATTATGTCAAATCCTACATTCGGACACAAAAAAGACAATATCAACTATCAAAATCGCTATGGGGTCTACGCAGTTATTCCAAATGAAGAGCAAGATAAAATCATTTTAGTCCAAGCTCCAAATGGTGCTTGGTTCCTACCGGGTGGCGAAATTGAAGGCGACGAGGATCACTATCAAGCTCTGGAACGCGAACTCATTGAAGAACTAGGTTTTAAAGCCAAAGTTGGAGATTACTTTGGTCAAGCCGATGAATATTTCTACTCCAGTCATCGTGATACACATTTTTACAATCCTGCCTATATCTATGAGGTCACTTCTTTCGACATTTTAGGAAATCCTTTAGAAGATTTTAACAATTTAGCTTGGTTCCCTATCCTAGAAGCTAAAGAAAAATTAAAGCGTGGTAGCCATCGCTGGGGAATTGAAATGTGGCAAAAAAAATACCATAAATAATATTTTTACACAAATACGTGTTATAATAGAAGCATAGAAAGTTTTATAGGAGGATGCATATGAGACTTATCAACGTTACAAGTAGTCACCCTACGCTCGTTAAAAATCAACTCCGAAATACTGATGCAAGCCTAGTCGAAGTCTACTCCGCAGGTAATACTGACGTCATCTTTTCACAGGCACCAAAACATTATGAAATTCTTATTTCAAATAAATACCGTGCTATTAAAGATTCTGAATTAGAAGCGATTCGGGAATTCTTCCTAAAACGTAAAATAGATAAAACGATTATCTTAAAAGAACATTTAAAAACCTCACACACTGAAAATCTTATCAACATCTCTATCCCAACAACTATTTAACAAGCCACTATGGCTTGTTTTTGTTTTTCAAAAAAGTTCTTCAGAGTAAGATATCATTAGCTTGCTATACTCAGATAGCTATCACTTTTAGCTAAATAGTACTTTTCTCAAGATAGTTCTTTTCTAATATATGCTACTTTTCACTTAACTAATCAAATTTACAAATAAGAATATCGTACCGTCTTTTCGCTCACTTTTTCTAGAACTTCCTGGGCTTTTTCAAAAATAATTTTCCAAATCCAGATATAATAAGATTATCTTCTTATCAAATAGAAAGTGGATAACACTTAAATTTTGCTCTTATCATTAAAAAGGAGACAATATAAAACGGCTTAGAATCAACGTTTTTTACAACGCCATTCTAAGCCATTTTCTGTCTTTTTCTTAGTCTCTCTTATTTATTTTTTCTAGATCAGTTGCTAGAGTCAGAAAAGAGACATTTTTCCATTAAGCTTTAACTTCAAATCCTTCAGCTACTGCTTCAGGGAAATTTTCTTCGATGACTTTAGCACTAGCATCACAAACCATGACACCGTATGAACGCATACGAGTTGTTGGGTCGATGCGACGAGAGCGTTCACAAACTTCTCCTTCTGCTCGCTCAACACTGAAGGCAACACCTTCAAAAGCAACAGCATCAGCTGGTTTATCAGCTTCATCTGCAATCGTTAATTGAGATACGATCAATAAGAGTCCGATATCACTATCCAATGACGCCAACAAAGCTTTCATCTCTTCACTTGCGTAAACAGTCAAATGTGCTTCTAAAGATTTACCAATAACCTTAGCATTACGTGCCTCTTCAAGAGCTTTTTGAGCATGCGTACGGAATTCCATGAAGCCATCCCATTCTTCTAAGATAGCTTCTTGCCCTTCAAACGTTTGAGCTACTGGCATTTCTGATAGCTGAACAAATTCTTCCTCTTCATGCTCCAAGTATGACCAGATTTCCTCTGCTGTATGAGGCAAGATTGGTGTCAATAACTTAGTGATTTTAACCAAAATATCATAGAAAACAGTCTGCATACGACGACGCTCTGGGCTATTTGCTGCTTCGATATAAACCACATCTTTGGCAAAATCAAGATAGAAGGCTGATAAATCAACCGTTACAAAGTTAACAACCGCTTTGTAGATAGCCATAAAATCATAAGCTTCATAAGCTTTATTGATTACTTCAACAAGTTTGTTAAATTTGATCGTCATGTATTTATCGACAGCACCTAAGTTTTGGTAAGAAACGGCATCAGTTGAAGGGTTATAGTCATGTGTGTTTGCAAGTAAGAAACGTAAAGTATTACGGATTTTACGGTAAGTTTCAGAAACTTGACCGAGGATTTCCATAGACACACGAACGTCATTATCAGTATCAACAGACGCTACCCAAAGACGAAGAATTTCAGCACCATATTGTTTTGCTACATCATTAGGTGAAATGATATTGCCTTTAGATTTAGACATTTTTTCACCCTTACCATCAAGAACAAAACCTTGAGAGAGGACACCTTTGTAAGGTGCATGTCCGTTAACCGCTACAGAGGTAATGAGTGATGAGTTAAACCAACCACGGTATTGGTCAGAACCTTCAAGATAGAGGTCTGCTGGATATGATAGGTTCTCACGAGCATTCATAACGCCATTCCATGATGAACCTGAATCAAACCAAACATCCATGATATCTGTTTCTTTTGTAAATTCACCATTTGGTGACCCTGGATGGCTAAATCCTTCTGGAAGCAAGTCTTTTGCTTCACGTTGCCACCAAATCACAGAACCATGTTCAGCAAACAAGTCTGCAACATGATCAGTGACTTCTTTAGTCATGATAGCTGTGCCATCTTCAGCATAGAAGATTGGAAGTGGAACACCCCATGACCGTTGACGTGAAATAACCCAATCACCACGGTCACGAATCATATTATAAAGACGTGTTTTCCCCCAAGATGGGTGGAAAATTGTTTTGTCAATTTCATCAAGGATTTCTTGACGGAATTTAGCAACAGATGCAAACCATTGTGGAACAGCACGCCAGATGATTGGTTTTTTCGTACGCCAGTCAAATGGGTATGAGTGATTGATCACTTCTTTAGCAAGCAGTAAATCACCTAATTTTTCAAGAACAGTTGGTACAACTTTATCATAAAATTGACCTTCAAAATCAGGGCCAGCCAACTCATTCATGAGACCACGCTCATTTACGGTTACATAAACTTCAAGGTCGTATTTCATACCAACATTATAGTCATCTTCACCAAATGATGGAGCAGTATGAACAATACCAGTACCTGAATCTGTTGTAACGTGATCACCAAGAATCACTAATTCATCAACTGCTTCATCCCAAGGATGAGCTGTAACGATATATTCTAATGCTGAACCTTTGTGACGCTCAAGCACATCAAAAGATTCCCAACCAAATTTTTCAGCAAGTGTATCAACAAGAGCTTCAGCCACAACAAATTTACGATCATCATTGGCTGCTTTAACAACCAAGTAATCTAAGTCTGCACCAACCGTTAAACCACGTGATGCTGTAATGGTAAATGGTGTTGTCGTCCAAACAACAATATAAGTATCCGTATCAAGAACACCTTTACCATCTTTTACTTTATTGGCATAGTAAAGTGATGTTGAATCAATATCATGGTACTCGATTTCCGCTTCAGCAAGGGCAGATTCAGATGACCAAGACCAGTAGACTGGTTTAGCACCTCGATAGATATAACCTTTATCAGCCATGGCTCCAAAGACACGAATTTGATCAGCTTCAAATTTTGGATCAAGTGTAATGTACGGATTTTCCCAATCTGCTGAAACACCTAAACGTTTAAAATCATCACGTTGTTTATCAACTTGTGAAAGAGCATATTGACGACACATTTCAAGGTATTCAGCCAAATCCATCTCTTTACGTTTTACGCCCTGTTTAGCCAACACTTGTTCAATAGGAAGTCCATGAGTATCCCATCCAGGTACGTATGGGGCAGAAAATCCAGACATCGATTTGGAACGCACAATAATATCTTTTGAAATTTTATTCAAAGCATGACCAACGTGAATGTTACCGTTAGCATAGGGAGGGCCATCATGAAGATGAAAAGAAGGTTTACCTTCATTCAATTCTTGACGCTTTTGATAGATAGCCGCTTCTTCCCAGGCCGCTTGCCATTGTGGTTCTTTATTTGGAAGACCTGCGCGCATCGGAAAGGCTGTTTTTCCAAGATTTAAAGTATCTTTTAATTTCATATAAAACTCCTCAAAATAAAAGAGCTCTCATCCAAAAAGGACGAAAGCTCGTGGTACCACCTTAATTTAGAAAATACTTTAATTTGATTTTATCGTACAAGGCGCACTAAAATCAAAATATATTTTCCCTCTTGAACCGATAAGGGAGCTCACCCCTCCTAACTTACTACTTTCAGCTAGAAAGATAGAAAATGATAATCTTTTAAGTAGTGATGTCAGGACTCACACCAACTCCCGCTCGCTTTGCATTTACTTAAAAAATCGTGTTTTTCTTAATCTTCAAAATTCAATTTAAATGTTTGTGTTTCGTTTAAGTTTAACTCAGAGTCATCTTCCTCAAGGATATTAGAATTCTCAGTTTCTATTTCAGAATCTAAAACTAACTCGTTAGTCTCTTCAAAACTCAGCGACTCGTCTGACGAATCTAATTCAAAAGGAAATTCCTCAGAAGAGCTAATACCAAATAAAACATCATCTGTTAGCAATGGCGTCTGATCAGCAATTGTCTCCTCTAACTGACGGTTACTTTCTTCAACACGACGTTGTAATTCTGCCATTTCCTCAGGTGAGAATTGACGTGTCGCATCAATGGATGCCATATCAGCTACCTGTGGAAGGTCGTGATCAGTTTCAAGAACGGACTCAACAACTTCTCTAAAAGCGACATCCGAGTTTTGAATATAGGAGGCTGTCGGTTGTAATAATTCGTCCCACTCAGGAGAATTTACAAGAGCTAGATGACTTTCAACCGATGCCAACAGACGTTGATGGAAAACACGTGTTTGACGTTTTAAATCCTCAGTCTCAATAGCAACTCGCTTAGCTTCATCAGCAGCTTCACGCAACATCTCATTTGCTTTTTGTTTGGATTCTTCAAGCAAAAGTGTTGCTTGATTGTTAGCATGTGTCAAAATGTTGTCAGATTCTGTGCGAGCTGAAGTTTTAACCTTTTCAGCTGTTTCTTGCGCCAAGATTACTGACTGACTCAATGATTCTTTCATTTCATCGAAGTAAGCCAACTTTTCTTCTAGCATTTTGATTTTTGCTTCTTGTGCACGGTTTTCACGTGTTAATTTTTCAAAGTCATCAACAAGGATGTCTAAGAATTCATTAACTTCTTCTTCGCTATAACCACGGAATTTTAGTTTAAATGTTTTATCTTTAATATCAAGTGCTGTAATAGCCATTACAACCTCCCCTATTTCTGTCTAATTTTTTTGACGACCAATTTATATTTTCCTTTTGACGTTATACCATTGTCTGAAATAATACGGCATCTACCGTAACCTCTAACACTGAGTAAATCATTAACAAGTACTGTTTCAGTCGCTTTCGTCGTTAGTTTATGATTAACTTTTACTTTCTGGGACTGAATCAACTTTTGACTAGTCTGCCTCGGTAATTTATGAACTGCAGCAATGACTTTATCTAGTCTCAAACTTGACACTAGATAGAGTTGCTCTTGTCCCTCCTCCAAATGTTCAATTTTTTGATCAAATGCGACCTCTTGGAGTCTAACCGGAACCTTCGCAATTTTGCTAACATTCGTCTCAAAATAGCTAACCATAGATTTTTCAAGAAATATCTGTGCCTCATCACCGTTAACTAAAATATCTCCAAAAACAGAGCGTTTAATACCTAATTGATTAATCAAACTACCCATAATTTGAGAATGACTAAGATGGTTAAACTTTTTAGAATAATGGATGTTGAGTAAACTTATTTCAAAATCATCGACATTTAGTTGATAATAATCTGGAGCAATAATGACCCTATGATACTCCTCGGTAAGGATATCACGACTTGAATAAAATGTCAAAGTTGTTTGAGATACTAGCTCATTAACAATAACTTCCTGTCTAGGATCAAGAAAGCCTGTTAGATAGAAACTGTAAGTATTCTCAACAGAATGAATCATGTCTTGAACTTTGTCGATAAAGGTATATTCACTGACATCATAATGTTGGTAAAGGTGCTGCGATTGTTTTTCCATTAGAATAATAGTAAGTATGAAAAGAGTCTAAGTAATAATTGTAATACAAAGAAAACTGCAACAATCGTCAAATCTATTCCACCAAACTGAAGTCCTAAGCGTCTAAATGGAGCCAGAGTTGGCTCAACTATAGAAACAAGAATTTGCCCTAATTTTGTTTGATATGCTCCTGGAAACCAAGAGAGTAAAGCATAGATTACTAAAAGTGTCGAATAAATTCGTACTACTCTAACTAGAATAAAATATAGTAAAAGCATATTAACGTCGTTTCATGTCATAGTCAAAATTCACATCTTGACCAGCGTTTGGTATTGTCATCTCCTCAACATCAACAACTACAAATTGAGGTGTTAATAGATACATTGAAGAACCTACTTTTTGAAGATTACCGGATAAGACACGGCTTGCCCCATCAACAAAGTCTAAGCATCGTCGTGCTTGTGCTTCCAGCATATATTGAAAATCAATCAAAACACATTCATTACTAGCCAATAAATCAACAATTTCAGTTGCATCCTCGTATTTACGAGGGTATTTCAAAGCAATTGTCGGTTGAGCAGATACATGTTGTTGTGTTTGTTTTTGTGACTGATAATTCATCTGTTCTCTTCCATATTGATTAGTTGAAGACAAGTGTTCATGAGAATTAAGTTGAGGTGTTGAAACCACTCTTTGAGATCTCGACTGTCCTTGTCTTTGATTTGAAGCAGCTGATTGATTAGCAGATCTTGATACTCTCTCTTGTGATCCTAAAGGGTTAGAAGTTACTTCTCCTCTTCGATCAGCTTGCTGAGGTAGTGCTTCTTCAAATTCCTCGACATCACTAACCTCATCCGTATCAAAATAAGAAATCATTTTTTCGAATTTATCTTTTAATGCCATTTTAGTCTCTCCTATTGAAAGAACGCTGTACCAATTCTAACAAATGTTGCACCATGTTTGATGGCTATAGAATAATCGCCACTCATTCCCATGCTCAACTCTGTCATCGGCATATTCGTTATTTTTCTCGCTCTTATTTCTTCCTTCAACTGGTAAGTTGCTTCAAATAAACTTTCTAGCTCCGCTTGACTAGCTTCCTGTGGAGCCATCGTCATTAAACCAACTAAATTGATATTAGGTAGCTCTGCTATTTCCTCCAAAGCTTGATTGATATCATCTTGTAGAAAACCATGCTTAGTAGCTTCCCCTGAAAGATTAACTTGTAGAAAACAATTGATCACATGGTCGGCTCGCTTATCAATTTCCTGTGCTAGCTTGACGGAATCTAAAGCATGAAAATAGTCAACAAAGTTTATGATATCTTTAACCTTACGACGTTGAAGACTGCCAATCAAATGCCATGTCACTGGCTGATCCGCTAAGGCATGGTATTTATCCAAAAATTTATCAACGCGATTCTCTCCAATATGTCTGACACCAGTTTCAATCAATTGATGTGCCACTTCTGCTTCCACATACTTAGTAACTGCAATGACTTTAACATCCTGAGTTCTAGTAGATGACTTACTGAAATTTTCGACATTATTGAAAATCTCTGTTTTATTTTTTGCTAAATACATTGCCAAACTTAACGGTTTTTAAAGAATGGCGGAGTATCAAGTTCATCATCCACTTCAGAGGCTCCTGAGAAAGTTGACATATTCAACTTGCCATCCAATTCCCCTTCTGTCGGACGAGCAATATTATCTCGACGAAGATCCCAATTACCAAAAGCAGAATTTTGATTTGGTTGATTAAAATCAGTTTGAGGGGTACGTGGCGAAGAAGGCATATCTACATTTTGCGCCATATCAAAATTCATTTGACGACGATCAAAGGATGGGGTTGACTCTTCAGAGCGTTGATTATCATATTGACCAGTCGATGGTTGTGATGGCGCTTGAGTATTAAAGGTGCGAGGTGTTGAACGGATACCTGTTACTTGTTCTGTGCGATCTTGACGCACACCAGTTGCTACTACAGTAACACGGATTTCGTCTTTAAGTGTGTCATCAATAGACGTACCAAGCCAAATATTAACACCATTTCCTGCAGCTTGACCAACAATTTCAGATGCCTCTTCAGCTTCAGTAAGTGTCATATCAAGACCACCGGTAACATTGACAATTACGTCCTCTGCACCATCAATGGTTGTTTCTAGTAGTGGAGAGTATATAGCTTTACGAGCAGCCTCAACAATACGCTCCTCACCTGAACCGATACCGATACCCATAAGGGCATTCCCTTTATTGGCCATAACAGTTTTAACATCTGCAAAGTCAAGGTTAATAAGACCTGGGCTTGTAATTAAATCGGTAATCCCTTGCACACCTTGACGGAGGACATTATCAGCCTCACTGAGCGCTTCAAGAAGTGGTGTTTTCTTATCAACAATTTCAAGCAAATTATTATTTGAAATGATAAGAAGCGTATCTACTTGCTCACGCAATTCTTGAATACCTTCAATAGCAAAGTTTCCACGCTTATTTCCTTCGAAACCGAAAGGACGTGTTACGACAGCTACAGTAAGAGCTCCCAAGCTTTTAGCAATACGAGCTATAACAGGGGCCGCACCAGTACCTGATCCTCCCCCATACCTGCAGTGATAAATACCATGTCTGCGCCGGTAAGGGCTTCCGTTAAAACTTCTTCACTTTCTTCAGCGGCTTTGCGTCCAACCTCAGGTTGTCCTCCAGCACCAAGTCCACGTGTTAATTTAGGACCCAACTGAATAACTGTTTCAGCTTTCGAAGAACTTAGGGCCTGGATATCAGTATTTGCTGCAATAAATTCTACGCCAGCAAGACCTTCATCAATCATACGGTTAATAGCATTTCCGCCACCGCCACCAACTCCGATAACTTTGATGATGGCACCTTGCATAGACGCTGTATCAAATGAAAATGACATTTTTATTCCTCACTTTTTAATCAAACATACTACCAAAGAGTCCACGAACTCGATCACCAATATTCTGTTTTGGTTCGCTTGGCTTAGGTGCTTCTTGAATATTTACTTCTTCGTCAAAACGGTTTGCATCATTAAAGGCAAAATCATTTTGAAGGGGTTGCTGTTGTTGATTTGGCATCGTATAGTTTGGACCAAGATCAATAGGTTTGCGACGAAGAATTTCTTCTCCAGTAACCGCTGACTGAGCGATAATATCAACATCAGTCAAAGTTCCAACATACTCAACCAAGCCAATAACATTAGCAAACATTGGATTACGGATACCAACTTGATGTGGGACAAAAAGTTTTACTTTTGTACCAAATACCTCTTGTGCTATCTCTACGACTCCTGGTAAAATAGCGCCACCACCAACGATGACTATTCCTCCAGGAAGTTCTAGCAAGCGACCGCGTTCCAAATCTTGCTTAACACGTTCTAAAACATGTTTGATGCGAGCTGAAATAATTTCCGCAAGGTATTTTTCCGTCACATCAACTGGAGTGTCACTTCCGACAACCTCGACTTGAACACTATCTGTTGCACTAGCTTCTCTAACATTGGCATTTCCAAAGTTAAATTTCAAAGCTTCTGCTATCTGTAGTGATGTCTTTAAGACTTTAGAAATATCTTTGGTGACATATTCGCCACCTTCTGGATAGATGTTGGTGTACTGCAATTCTTGAGCTCTCATAGAGGCTACTGTCGTCTGACCACCTCCCATGTCAATAACTGTTGCACCAAATTCACGCTCTCCTTCATTTAGAACTGACTTAGTCATCGCTAACGGAGAAATGATAATATTTTCAACAGAAATACCAGCACGTTCAACTGTTTTACGAAGATTATGTAAAATTGTTGTTGGTCCTGTGTAAAGAAGACCACGCATTTCTAGGCGAATCCCCATCATACCACGTGGGTCACGAATTCCTTGAAAGCTATCTACGATGAATTCCTCAGGAACTAAAGAAATCACCTCACGTTCTGGGGTGATGCTTTTAGTTAATGCAGATTTCACAACACTTTCAACATCTTCATCTTTGATTTCTTTTGATTCGCTTGTAACAGGAATCATTCCCTGCGTAGGCTCAATTTGCAACAGATTTGCCGGCAATCCAACGTTTATTTTTTCAATTGAAATACCTGATTTTTCTTCTGCTTGTTCAATTGCTAATTTAATTTCTTTTGCTGCTGCATCGATGTCAACGATAATGCCATCCTTTACACCAGAACTTTTTACATTGCTCACACCGATAACATTCATTTCGCCATCAATGTATTCTGCAACAAGTACTTTAATCGAGCTAGTACCGATATCTAAGCCCGTAAAAAAGCCGTTTCTTGCCATTACCCAACCTCTCATTCTTTCCATTACTTACTATTCTAAAAACCACGCACGGGCGGAATTATTCAAAGCATATTATACCATAAAAAAGCACAAAATGAATAGCTTTTGTGCTTTTTGTTATACAAATGTAACTAAGTAAAATCTCTTTTCAATCTTTATTGAGCTGGTGATTCCGTTACTGTATCTTGAGAATTCGTTACTTCTTGAGGAAAATCTTCTCCTTGAGGCGCCTCCTCTGATGATCCATCATTAAGCTCTAGGCTAGGAGTTGAGTTTTCTTCAGCAACTTCTGGTGAACTAACATCTTCAACAGCGACGTATATTCCAACCTCCATATCAATAGTCCCTGGTGTTGCGACCATCTTAGAAGCTACTTGGTTATAATAAGGCAGTCTCTCCTTAAGTTTTGAAAGTGGAATAAGAACAGTATTGCCGTCATACATACTTATTCTGATCAGATCTTTTGTTGACTTAGAACTTTCTTTTGAAACAGATTTAATATTGCGACGAATCGTTTTTTTCAAGGATTGTCTAGCTTTGATAAATTCCTTGACATCTTTTTCTGTGTCTAAATTCACACTCAAAAAATGATTTGGTAAATCTTGAGCAACTTCATCAACCACAAGGCCGTTTGATAAGATTGGAAAATAACTCTCTTCTTGCTGACGATAAGCTATAATCCTATTCTCTTTGACCTTAATCTTAAAATGATTCGGTAGTTCAAAATCAAGCTTAGCTGACTTGACCCATGGATCATTTTTGACAATTGATTTTTCAATCTGGTCTCGATTTATAAAGACACTAAACAAATAATCATCAACCTTTATCCCAGAAGCTTGTTGAATCGTAGCTTCATCAGTGAAATGCTGCCCTGAAACAGTAATCTTTTTTGAGGTACTCAAAGGGCTAATCATAAATGCCGAAAACAAGAGAATAACAACATTTAGTGTCATCACAACAACAAAACGGTTACGGTGAGGATTTTTTTTCTTAACCTTTTTAGGCTTTGGTTCTTTTTTGATTTTTTCCTTACTTTTTTTCACTTTTTTAGGGTTTGACGCCTTTTCATCATCCTCTGATTTATCCCCTAAAAATTGTGACCGTCGAAGCTCCTGAAGACGCTTTTCAGCTTCTTCTTGTTCTGCCTTATCTTGCTCTTTTTTCTTTAAAAATTCCTGATTGCGTTTTTGCCACTCGGTTAGAACTGGCTTATCCTTCTCAGAATCTTTAGTCGTTTCCTTATCTTTTACCATTTTTTATCCCTTTGCCTTCTGAATAGACTCTGTCAATTTCTGGTAGAAGGCTTGTTGAGAGGTTAACTCTTGACTATTTTGCATAGCCGCTTCAAATTGCGGTGCATGAGTAAGTAATTCCTGAAGTCTTTGATTTAAAGTCACCAAAGATAAGTCTTCTTCTGACAATTGTAGAGCATAGCCTCTTTTTTCAAAGTAAGCAGCATTTTCAAGTTGGTCTCCACGACTAGCCTCTTTCCCAAGTGGAATAATAAGATGCAACTTTTGAAGAGCAACTAACTCAAAGATAGTGTTTGAACCACCTCGAGTAATAACTAAATCCGCTAAATTCATTAGGGGTTGGTATAAATCGGTGACGTAGTCAATACGAAAAAGATTTTCCTCCAAAGTATTAAGCTGAGAATCCCCAGAGATATTGATAATGTTGTACAGTGATGTCAATTCTTTCAAATGATTCGTGATAAAATCATTGAAAACCTTGGCACCAGCTGAACCACCAACAAATAAAATCGTCTTTTTCATAGGATCAAACTGGGCTTTTATCTCCTCAACCATTTGATCGTCTTGAATTGAGTAGGGTTCTACCTTAGTAATCGCACCAATATGCTCCGCTTTAGATAATGAAGCTTCTTGTTCGAATGTGGTGTACATTTTTGTCGCGAATTTATAAGCAATTTTATTAGCCAGGCCCATCGACAAGTCAGATTCATGAACAAAGACGGGAATCCCTAGTACTTTTGCTGCTATCACTGGAGGCACTGAAACGAAGCCACCTTTTGAAAAGAGAGCTTTGGGTCTTATTCTAGCAATAGTTACCAAGGATTGGAGGATACCAAACCCAACTTTGAAAATATCACCTACATTTTGCCATGAAAAATAGCGTCTTAATTTTCCTGTCGCAATAGCATGAAAAACAACATTTTCATCTAGTCGCTGGATTTCATCATATTCAATCCCGTGTTTATCACCTATGTAGTGAACTTCCCAGCCATCTTGAATGAATTTTGGAATCAACAAT
Source organism: Streptococcus pluranimalium (assembly GCF_002953735.1). Taxonomy (NCBI): domain Bacteria; kingdom Bacillati; phylum Bacillota; class Bacilli; order Lactobacillales; family Streptococcaceae; genus Streptococcus; species Streptococcus pluranimalium. The sequence goes on from NZ_CP025536.1 coordinate 1,506,830, forward strand.
AAATTAAGGGTAACGTGGCCTACGGTACCGCCGCCTGTCAAAACAATTTTACCTTTACTCATGATGATCCCCTTTCAAGGACGCGACGGTCGCTAAGAATTCATCTCCGCGGACTTCAAAATTCTGGTACATATCCCAACTAGCATTTGCAGGACTTAGAAGAACAGTATCGCCGACTTCAGCCAATTCAAATGCTTTTCTTGTCGCATCAGCAACATCTTTGGCGTACTCTACAGGAATAGCAATGGATTTTGCTGTATCAGCTAACTTGTCAGCTGTTTCCCCTAAAACTATCATGGTTTTTAAGTCTTTTAAATCAGGCACTAATTCATCAAAGCTATTTCCTCGATCTAAGCCACCAGCTATCAAAATCAACTGTTGATTATCAAAACCTGACAAAGCTTTTTGAGTCGCTAAAATATTAGTTGATTTAGAATCATTGAAAAAGGTAATACCATCAACTGATCCAACATCTTGCAAGCGATGCTTAACCCCACCGAAAGTGGACAATGTTTCTTTTATAGCTTGATTGGAAATGCCTGACAACTTAGCTACAGCAATAGTTGCAAGAGCGTTTTCGACATTGTGTTCACCTGGCACACCAACTTCATCAGCTGACATAATAAACTCGCCTTTGAAATAAAGTTTCCCCTCTTCAAGGTAGGCACCATCAACCGCTTCAATCGTTGAAAAAGGAACAACTGTCGCTGCTGTTTTTTCAGCCAAGCGCCGTGCAATACCTTGATTAAAATTAAGCACAACAAAGTCATCACTTGTCATCTGATTTTGAATATTCCATTTGGCCGCAACATAATCGTCAAACGTCCCATGATAATCTAGATGACTTGGTTCAAGATTTGTAATGACAGCAATATGTGGTTTAAAAGTATCTATTCCCATTAGTTGGAAGGAGGATAGTTCCATAATTAAGGTATCATCAACTCTGGCATCTACAACTACTTCTGAGGCTGGAAATCCAATATTACCAGCTAATAGACCTGATTTGCCAGAATGATTGAAGACTTCAGCAATCATCGTCGTTGTTGTTGTCTTCCCATTTGAACCTGTAATTCCAACAATTGGAGCCTCTGAAACAAGACCGGCAAGTTCTACCTCTGTCCAAATAGGAATATTTTTCTCTTGAGCCTTTTGTACCATGGCATTAGAATAAGGAATTCCTGGGTTCTTAACCATCAAGGCAAACTCTTCATCCAACAATTCTAGTGGATGACTGCCACAAACAACCTTAATCCCCTCTTCTAATAAGGCTTGCGCAGAAGGATTTTCATCAAAAGGTTTACCATCGTTTACGGTAACAATAGCACCTAATTTTGCTAACAGACGCGCAGCTGCTTGTCCGGACCTAGCCAATCCTAGAACTAGAACTTTTTTATTTTCAAAATTTGAGATCATTTTCATATTAATATAAAACCTGTCAGTTTTTTGATAATAACTACACTTATCTCTTCTGACTATTCCTTTTTTCGTTCAATACTATTGTCTTATTTTACCTTTTATCAAGGCAATTTTCAAGGAGACTACTTTTCTTGGCTGGCAAAGAAAATCACCTAACAAGTGTCAGGTGATTTCTCTTATTTATCTTTTTTGAAAGGTAGATCTTTTGATGATAACTTTAAAATGTCTCTCAAGGCTAAAAAACCTAGAACTAGCATAATAGCGATGATGTATACTTCTCCTGGAGACTGAATCAGTTTCATAAAACTCATCCCTGCAAGGATTAGCAAAATTGCTATAGCCACCATTATTCCAATTGAATTTATGGTACTACGAATAGATTTTGGAGCCATAAAGAAATAGTAAAGAACGATGCCAAATAATACTAATAAATAAAACATACCTCTCCTTACTATTTACCTTTCAATCACTGATGTTTATTCAGCTGATTTTTTCTTTTTGTTAGCTTTATCACGCGCAGCCTTGTTCAAGATTTGCTTACGCAAACGAATAGATTCTGGCGTTACTTCCATATATTCATCATAATCCAAGAATTCAATAGATTCTTCAAGTGTCAAAATACGTGGTGTTTTGATAACTGATGTTTGATCTTTAGTCGCTGAACGAACGTTTGTCATTTGTTTAGCGGTTGTGATGTTAACACCAAGGTCATTTTCACGAGCATTTTCACCAATAATCATACCTTCATAAACTTCAGTCCCTGGGTTTACAAAGATTGTTCCACGTTCTTCAATACGCATGATTGAGTATGTTGTTGCTTTACCATTGTCAATAGAAACAAGGGCACCACGGTGACGTCCACCAATTTCACCTGGAACAAGTGGTAGGTATTGGTCAAAGGTATGGTTCATGATACCGTAACCACGTGTCATTGAAAGGAATTCTGTTGAGAATCCAATCAAACCACGAGCTGGAATCAAGAAGATCAAACGTGTTTGACCATTACCAACCATGGTCATATCAAGCATATCTCCTTTACGTTCTGAAAGGGCTTGGATGATAGCACCTTGGTATTCTTCTGGTGTGTCGATTTGCACACGTTCAAATGGTTCACATTGCACGCCATCAATTTCTTTGATGATAACTTCAGGCTTAGACACTTGAAGCTCATAACCTTCGCGACGCATGGTTTCGATAAGGATTGACAAGTGAAGCTCACCACGTCCTGAAACAATCCATTTATCTGGTGAATCCGTTGCTTCAACGCGAAGCGAAACGTCCGTTTGAAGTTCCGCAAGAAGGCGCTCTTCAACTTTACGTGATGTCACGTGTTTACCTTCACGACCTGCAAATGGTGAGTTATTAGCCAAGAAAGTCATTTGAAGAGTTGGTTCATCAATACGTAGGATTGGGAGTGGTTCGATAGCATCTTGAGGCGTTACTGTTTCTCCTACGAAGATATCTTCCATACCTGAAACGGCAATCAAATCACCAGCTTTAGCTTCTTGGATTTCACGGCGCTCAAGACCGAAAAAACCAAAGAGTTTTGTCACGCGGAAGTTTTTCGTTGAACCATCAAGTTTTGAAAGGGTAACTTGGTCACCAACTTTAACAGTTCCACGGAAGACACGTCCAATACCGATACGACCGACAAAGTCGTTGTAGTCAAGTAGTGATACTTGGAATTGTAACGGCTCATCTGAGTTATCAATTGGAGCTGGAATATGTTCAATAATGGTGTCAAAGATTGGTGCCATTGAGGCTTCTTGATCAGCTGGATTATCTGAAAGTGATGATGTCCCATTGATAGCTGAAGCATAAACAACCGGGAAATCTAGTTGATCGTCATCTGCACCAAGTTCAATAAACAGTTCAAGAACTTCGTCAACAACTTCTGCTGGACGAGCTGATGGCTTGTCAATCTTGTTCACAACAACGATTGGTGTCAAGTTTTGCTCAAGGGCTTTTTTCAATACGAAACGTGTCTGAGGCATGGTACCTTCGTAAGCATCCACGACAAGAACAACACCGTCAACCATTTTCATGATACGTTCTACTTCTCCACCAAAGTCCGCGTGTCCTGGTGTGTCCATGATATTGATACGTGTGTCATTGTATGCAACAGCTGTATTTTTCGCTAAGATAGTAATACCACGCTCTTTTTCAAGATCGTTTGAGTCCATTGCACGCTCTTCAAGCTCTTTACGAGCATCAAGTGTGTGGGATTGCTTCAAAAGCTCATCAACAAGGGTTGTTTTACCGTGGTCAACGTGGGCGATAATGGCAACGTTACGGATATCTGTTCTTAAATTTGTCATGTTTTCCTCTATAATATGTTTTATTAACTGTACAAGTATATCACAAAAAAGTTTAAAAAGCTGAACCAAGTCAAGTGTAAATGTTTTCACTTCTATTTACAATAGATCTACAGAAAAAATACTGCAAGTTAAAAAACTTGCAGTATTTTAGTTTTCTTCTTACAAAATATGTTCAAAAGCATTTCTAACATCGGTGGGCCAGACACTTGATTGCACTTCACCAATATGCTGTTTCCGCAGCAAGAACATAACTAAGCGAGATTGACCGATACCACCACCAATCGTCAATGGGAAATCGCCATTGAGTAGAGCCTTATGCCAGTCATACTGAAGACGGTCTTCATCACCTGTGATAGCAACTTGTTTTTGAAGGGCATCCTGGTCAACACGAATTCCCATGGAAGATAACTCAAAAGCCCCACCAAGTTGCTCATTCCACACAAGAATATCCCCGTTTAGACCTTTATAATCTCCCTCAGACGCTGACGTCCAATCATCATAATCTGGTGCACGACCATCGTGGGGTTGACCATCACTAAGTTCGCCACCGATGCCAATCAAGAAGACCGCACCATGCTTTTTAGTAATAGCATTTTCCCGCTCTTTAGGTGTCATGAACGGATAATCTTTGACCAAGTCTTCTGAATGGATAAAGGTAATCTTCTTGGGCAGAATAGACTCAATGTCATAACGAGCCTCAACAGCTAACTCCGTTAAACGGATAGCCTTATAAATCTGCTCAACCGTTTCTTTCAAATAAGCGAGATTACGTTGCCCACTTGGAATCACCTTTTCCCAATCCCATTGGTCAACAAATACGGAGTGTGTTGGGTCCAGAGAATCTTCATCTGGACGAAGAGCCTTCATATGAACAAAGAGGCCTTCCCCTTCACCAAAATTGAATCGCGCTAGGGTATGACGTTTCCATTTAGCAAGGGAATGGACAACTTCATATTCATCATCAGGAATCAATTTCACATTAACACGGACCGCATTTTCAATACCGGATAAATTATCCTGCATACCGTCTCCCACACGGCTTAAAATCGGACCTTGAACTTCAACAACATCAAGCTTATCCTTGAGATATTGCGTAAATGTATTTTTAACAAAAGAAATCTCTTCTTGTTGATGAATGAAACTTTTCTGCATACCATTCTCCTTACCTTTTATAATAATGAGAGTATTGTACTACTTTTTACGAGAAAAATCATCAGATTTCTTGACATTTAACGAAAAAGAGAGTGGGAAAGAACCCCTTTAACAAAAAAGAGTTCGATTTCAGCACTGCATCCATAGAATGAAACATAAGAAAAACACTCCTGTTGAAATCTAGTAAACTAGAAACAGGAGTGTTTTGTTATGGTCAAAAAGCGTATTCGGTAGAAACAAAGTTAGCCTGCATTGAGATGAAAGAGGCTGGGAAATCCAATAAGGTCACCTTGGGTATTAAAAATGATAGTCAAATCTATACTTGGCTGAAATGGTCTATCCCCAGACCGTTTCGCTCCGACCCCCGCATAGCTCAAAAAATCTGGAAGATCTTTTGAAGTTGCAGATAGATAAAGCACAGCTTTTATCTGCTGTTCTAGGTCCTTTTCCGAGCGTAAAATGCGAACGAAACAGCCATGTAACAACTGTCTTAGGATGTTAAAGCGAACTTGATATTGAGAAATTGGACTATTTGTAGCTGCTTTCAAAAACTCTTTTAGCGTTGCTCTTGTATCTTATCAGCCAGTTGCTTTGCCGAAAGAAAATCTACATCAAAATTTTCACGCAACTTTTTAACCAATGCAACAGCCGCAAATGAATGATAACGATTAGATAAATCATTCATGTTCTCATTGGCTAAAACATCTTGTAATATTTATTGTCCGAGTTGAACTCTGCGTTGATCATCTTTGCGCAAAAATAGCAAAAATAGCAAAATTAAAACAATAATCGCGATCAAGAAGATAGTTGACCAAGTCATTTCGTTTTACCATCCCAGCCTTCAAAACCATTTTCTAGAACATAAACACGTTCATAGCCTGCTTTTTTAAGGATATTAGCAACTCGAGGAATTAAGGCTCCACGATTATCATCATAGATGAGAACTGGTTTTTCCTTATTCAAAGCTCCAAGTGACGCTTCAAATTGCTGGAAAGGAAAATTACGAGCTCCTAAAATGTGGCTCTGGTGGAAACGTCCAGGTTCACGAACATCAATCAACTGACCAATCCTCATAAGCTGTTTGAATTCAGCGTTATCAACAAAGGTAACTGCTTTTTTCAAACGGAAATAATTCCAAGCTGAATAAGCAATAATCACCAAACTAATAACAATTAAAATGATCCAAATCATTTGCTAACAACCTTTCTTAGTGTTCCGTTCTTGCCAAACTGGCAGCACCAATAATACCAGCATCGTTTCCTAGCTCTGCCAATTTAATTTGTGTTGATTGACGAACTTGTGGAAAAGTGTATTTTTTAAAATTAGCTTCAACACGACGACGCAAGAATTCACCGGCTGCTGAAACACCTCCACCAATAACTACTGAATCAGGATTCAATAGATTAGAAATGTTAGCTGTGGCAAGTCCAAGATAGAAACAGACCTTATCCACAACACTATTAGCAAAATTATCGCCGCCTTGAGCAGCTTCAAAGATATCTTTACTTGATACGCCTTCGCCATTATCAATAGCTGCTTTAATGGATGAATCTCCTTCGTAACTTTCTGCTAAACGGCGAGCTACACGAACAACACCTGTCGCAGAGGCTACCGTTTCAAGACAACCAACTGTCCCGCAGGTACATTCAAATCCAGTGTCAGGTTCAACGACCATGTGTCCAATTTCACCGCCTGCACCAGCTATTCCATGGATAAGATTTCCATCAGCAATAACACCGCCGCCGACACCAGTTCCAAGGGTTACAAAAACAACATCTGGATTATTAGCACCTGCACCTACCCAGCGCTCCCCTAAAGCTGCAACGTTAGCATCGTTGTCAATAGCAAATGGAATACCTGTTTCCTTTTCAATAACAGACCCCACTTCTTGTGTTTCTTTCCAGTTGAGGTTGAAGGCACCTGTTACCGTTTTATCGTCACGATTGACAGCGCCAGGTGAACCCATCCCAATTCCAACAAAATCATCACTTGTTAGACTGTACATATCTAAACGGTGCTTAATTGATGCCACTATATCAGGAACAATATGTTTACCACCCTCAAGGATATTGGTTTCAATCGCCCATTTCTCTTGAACCTCTCCGGCTTCTGTTAAAATCCCAAATTTTATGGTTGTTCCGCCAAGATCAATACCTAATAATTTTTTACTCATTGTTCTCTTCCTTTTCTAGTTCTATACGATGCTCCCGTCTTAAAATTAATTCAGCCTGTAAGTATTGCTCACGTTCAATGAGCCCATTATCGTGAAGTCTGGCTAATTCTAATTTCATCAGTTCGATATCAAAAAGACGTTTACCGACATAGACATAAATACCAAATTGTTTAAGCAACTGCTGGACATCATAGAGAGTTTTCATAGAAGAATTTTAGCAAAATTAAGGACCTTTTTCAAGCGTTTTCGCAATCGTTTGCATTTCACCACTTAAAAAAGGCTAGGACAGAAGTCCTTGCCTCTTTAGATTATAGTCAAATAAATTAACTTTCAGACAAGGAGCCGAAACGATTTAGAAAGAAATCGTTTCAGTTCGAGCCTAGTAAGGAACAAGTGAGAAGAAATCGAAGTCTTCAAATGACCGATTTTGTCCCACTTCCTATTAGCTTACAATCCTGACGGGCGACCAAGTTCAGCTTGGAGCATCCACAATGTTTTTTGAACAGCATCTTGAGCATCTGAGAAAATACCATTTGAAGGATCATCCCCTTCCTCATCACTAACACCCAAACCTTCTTGGAAGAGTTCTGAAAGATATGAGTACACCTCAACTAATTTTTCTAGGCGTTCTGTCATTGAGTAGTCATATGAGCCAACTTCTTCTGTAAGCTTAGAATGCTCATCAAATTCTTTCAAGGTCGAATATGGGGCACCACCAATCGTGATAAGACGCTCGCTCACCACATCAAGTGTTTCATCCAATTCTTCCATTAATTCATCCATTTTAGGATGAAGATAAAAGAATCCTGGGCCACGCATGTACCAATGAGTTTGGTGAACAATTGATGCTGCTTTTGAAAGATCTGCGACAGCTTGATTTAAAACTGCTTGTGTTTTGTCATATACCATTTGAGAGGCCTCCTTTATTTTTATAACCCTATTTTAGAATCATTCTAAATAAAAGTCAAGAAAAAACTATTTTATTTTCGAATAAATAAGTATGACAATCTTAATCTTTTTTATCGGCTCTACAATTGGTTCCTTTGTAGGACTTGTTGTCGACCGTTTCCCTGAGCATTCAATCATCTCCCCTGCAAGTCACTGTATGACCTGCCAAACTTGTCTCAAATGGTATGACTTAATCCCCGTTGTCTCGCAAATACTTTCTAAAAGTCGCTGCCGCTACTGCCAAGCTAACCTTCCTGTACGATACGCCATTATTGAAGCCTGCTGTGGCCTATTAGCTTTATTTTCTTTTTGGCAAATCCTAACTCCTAGTCAAGCTATTCTCTTGGCGACTAGTCTTTGCCTATCGCTGTACGATATCAAATCACATTCCTTTCCTTTCATAATCTGGTTATTTGTTTTTATACCGATGTCACTCTTTTATCACTGGGAAAACATGACGGTAATACTCCTTTTGATTGGCTTTTTAGCAGAAATCAAAAATATCAGAATGGGCAGCGGAGACTTTCTCTTCCTTGCTTTACTTTCTTTATCTATCGGCTTTCAAGAAATACTATGGCTCATTCAGATCGCCTCAGGTCTAGGTATTTTAGCTCTAACGATAAAAAAAGATAGAGAACTAGCATTCGTTCCCTATCTCAGTTTGGCTTATCTTATTGTCTTAGTCTTCCATCATACCAGCTTGTAATTGATACATTTTCTGGTAGGTTCCTCCTAGAGCTAGAAGGTCTTCGTGGCGACCACTTTCAATGATATGTCCCTTATCTAATACGTAAATGCAATCAGCATCTTGAATCGTTGATAAGCGGTGGGCAATCGCGATAGTGGTGCGACCTTGGCGCATTTTTTCAAGAGAATTCTGCACCAATGTCTCCGTTTCAGAGTCAATATTGGCTGTTGCCTCATCCAAGATAAGCACTTTTGGTTGTGCAGCAACTGTTCTCGCAAAAGCGAGGAGTTGTCGCTGACCTGTTGAGAAGCCTGAACCACGTTCTGCGACAGCGTGGTCGTACTTGTCTGGTAACTTTTGGATAAATTGATCGGCATCAACAAACTCTGCTGCTGCTTTGATTTCCTCGTCCGTCAACTCTTTGTACATCGCAATATTGGATTTAATATCCCCATGATACAAGAATGGATCTTGAAGAACCAGTCCAACATTATCCCTTAACTCATGAGCTGGATAGTTGCGAATATCAATCCCATCGACTAGCACTTGACCGGATTGGAACTCATAAAAACGCATAAAGACATTAATAATGGATGATTTCCCTGAACCTGTCGGACCGACAAAGGCGATGGTTTCACCCTTGTTGACTTTAAAGGAAATGTCATTGAGAATCTGACGTTTGCCATCGTATGAGAAAGACACGTTCTTGAACTCTATGTTACCATCTGTCATCTTAATATCTTGAGCTTCCTGTTTTGGCTCATAACCTGCCTCATCAATCAGATCAAAGACACGGCTAGCTGATACCATCGATGTTTGCAAGACTGAGAAGTTTTGTGTCACTTCAATTAGCGGATCAAAGAGTCGATTAATGTATTGGATAAAGGCATACATCATCCCAGCTGTAATTCCTAAGTCATTCCCTCGATAACCAAAATAAGCCATTAAAACAGCATAAGCTAAGAGTTTTAAGAGACTCATGGCAGGGCGCAAGAAGAGACTGTCTAAGGACATTGAGCGTCTTGAATAATCAAAATGTTGGTCGTTGATAGCATCAAATTCTTCTTGAAGACGTGCTTCCTGACCAAAAGCTTGAATGATACGAATTCCTTCAATACTCTCAGCTAATTTTGAGTTAATTTCTCCCAGGAAAGCTCGTGTTTTGGCAATAATGACAACCGAACGTTTTCGGTAGATATTAACCAAAATAAAGATGAGTGGTAAAAAGAGAACCACAAATCCAGTCAAACGCATGTCCAAGGTTAACATGGTATACAGCGTTACAGTAAAGATGAATATGGCTGAAATGAAACTCGATAAAATACCCGAGAACATCTCACTAACCGCCTCTGTATCATTGGTAATACGAGAGACGATAGTTCCTGCTGGTGTCTGGTCAAAGTAAGACATGCCTAATTTTTCCATATTAGCAAAGGCATCGCGACGAATATCACGGACAATGCTGTAAGACACACGCGCAAAGAAATAATTCCCCAAATACTGGATAACCGTCTGCAAGAGATACATGCCATAATAACCCACTAAAACCATAACGGCAATACCTGTAATGTTAGACAGGTATTGGTCAATAAAGTGAGAAGCCACTAAGGGAATCAAACTCTTAACGACTGATGTTAATAAGAGTAAGGCTAGGGCTAAGATTGTCCATAATTTATAAGGCTTCAAATAACCAATCAATCGTTTAAAAACTTGCCATTGTTGACCTTTAGATGTCATAACCCACCTCCTCTTCTACGGCTTCTGCTAATTGTTGTGATTCGTATGTGCGTGCATACCAACCATCTTGTGCTAAGAGCTCTTCATGGTTACCACGTTCAATAATATGACCGTCCTGCATGACTAAAATCAGATCTGCATGAACCACTGCTGAGAGACGGTGGGCAGAAATAATCGTTGTCTTATCCTGACGACTAGCCTTGAGATTTTCGATAATACTGTGTTCTGTCCGAGCATCAACCGCTGAAAGGGAATCATCCAAAATTAAGATATCAGGATCCAAAATCATGGCACGACTCATGGCAATTCGTTGCCTTTGACCACCCGATAGGGAAACGCCCTTTTCACCAATCAGGGTTTCAAAACCTTCTGGCATAGCCTTAATGTCATCATAAACATGAGACAACTGCGTGGCACGTTCAACCCTGTCAATATCTAAATTGATATCTCCGAAACGAACATTATTAATAATACTTGTTGCAAATAACATCTGATCTTGAGGTACATAACCTGTTAGTTGACGAAGATCTGAAAGATTGTAATCCTTAATATCGTGACCATCTAAAATGATTTGTCCATCTGTGACATCATGTTCACGAAGAAGCAACTTAATCAAGGTTGTTTTCCCAGATCCTGTCTGACCAACCAAACCAAGCGTTTGACCTTTTTTCAAGGTGAAATGAATATCTTCTAAAGTCGTATAAGAAGCATCATCATAATCAAAATGATTGATAGCAAAAGTGATGTCCCCATTTTGAATACTTGGCACTGGATTTTCAGGATTTTGAACATCTGATTCTTGATTTAGCAGGTTTTCGATACGATCGTAAGAGACTGTCCCGCGTTGGACCATGTTAAACAAGAAGCCAATCGCCATCAATGGCCACACCAACATATCAAGATAGGTAATAAAAGTCACTAAATTACCAACGGTAACTTGCCCTTTGGAGACCATAACTGATCCCATAACCAAGGTAAGGGTGTAGGATGCTCCAATAAACAAAAGAACGAGTGGATCAAAGAGAACATCGTATTTTTTAGTGTACATGTTCTTTTTAAAAGTCATGTCATTCGTCTCTTGAAAAGAGGCTAACTCTTGTTCTCGATAGCCAAAAGACTTAGTGACCTTAATACCAGAAACGCTCTCCTGAACCTTGTTATTAAGCTCTGAGAAAGCAGCCTGAGACTCTCCAAAAGCCTTGTGCGTTTTACGTCCAAGACGACTAGTCGCATAAGCCATAAACGGTAAAGGAATGATCGCTACTAAAGTCATTTGCCAGGAAATGCTTAAAAACATGGTCAAGAGGGTCACTGCTGCAGTGACTGAGGCATCCACTGCTGACATAACCCCACCACCAGCTAAGCGTGTTAAAGCATTGATATCATTAGTCGCATGAGCCATCAAATCACCAGTACGGTACTTCTGATAGAAAGAAGGTGACATACGAGTAAAGTGTTCAAATAAACGAGACCTCATGATTTGTCCCAAGCGGTAAGATGTCCCAAGAATGTACATCCGCCAAACGTAACGCAAAGCATACATACCGACCGCTGCTAAAACCAACAAGAATAACTGCCACAATAGCTCAGATTCTTGCAAACTCTGCCTTGTAATCCTATCAATCACTTTCCCCATAATCATCGGGGGAATAAGATTAAGCACTGATACCAACATCAAGGAAATAATGCCAATCACATAGGCTTTTCTCTCAAGTTTAAAAAACCAACCTAGCCTGAGCAAAATATTCTTTGGTTTCACTTTTTTCTCCCTATTTTCCATAACTCTCCTTTTCTTCCATAGGAAAAGGGAGTGGATTGTACCCTCGATAATACTGAGGATATTTCCACTTCCCGTTTTTTGTGTTCGGTTTGATTCTATCAAAGAATCATGTTACAAGCACTTGGCCATCCTCTCAATAAGCACTAACCGGTCAGGCAGCCAATTCTATTGAAACTCCTGTATTCCCTCAAAATAGCCTTATAGAAGAGATAACACTTTTTATTATTATAGTCTTTTCAACTTTAAAATTATAGCATATTAATTCATATCGTGCTTGTTTAACAACTGCTTATTTTTCAACCACTTTACTGTTAAATAGGCTAAAAACACTCCTAAAGCATTTGTCCATAAATCATCAATTTCAAAAACCCTGTTAAACTCAAATAATAAGTCTAGCATTAACTGTGTCACTTCAATAAAAGCACTCATGCTTAAGCCTAGTAATAAAGACTTTTTAAGCCCTGACCATCTATCCCACAGTAAGTGAATACAAATCCCTAAAGGATAAAGGAGAAAAACATTGGCAATGTTTTGTCCCACAACCCAAAACTTTTCCCATAAGCTATCCAACTCATTGAAATATATAAAAGAATTGAATGGTACAAGCAATAATCTTAGGCGACCAAGATAAATAACATTCGGTGTTGTCACACCATCAATGGATGGTTGGGGCATGAAACATATCATCCCAATGAAACAGCCATAGGCTATCATTAGCATCCAAATAAACTTTCGATAATTTGCTTTTAGCTGAGCTTTTTTATTAAAAAATTGTCCTAACATCATACGATTCTTCTAACTTTTCTTGCGAATGGTAAAATGTTGAAGCTGACTGCCAGCCCTATCAGAATCTTTGACAGAACGTTCCTTCTTTTGATTCTGATTTTGCATTTTTGAACGACGTTTTCGACTTGAAAAATGCTCATTGTCATTCGCAGACTGTGAGGACTTAGCCTTCTGCTTAGATGATTTTGACTTCTTAAATTTCTTAGTCTTTTCAGTCTCTTTTCGAACAGCATTACCATCAACTACAGAGCGAGGGGATTTGCGTTTACGATTCCGTTTGCGTTTAGGAAGTTTTTCTTCCTCAAAGACAATTTCTACTGGATGCTCATTTTCTAAAATAAAATAGGCACAACCGAAAGCACAATATTCTTTTAAATAGTCATCAATCCGAGATTGTCGACTTGACTTTCGAATATTATGATCATCAATAAAAAAGCCCTTTAAACGCAATTGTTCACTAGACCAATCACCAACAAGATAATCGTACTTTAAAAGAAGCTCAGAAAAGCGTTGCCCAAATGTTTCTGGATTAAAAGCATCCTTCTCATTATGAACCAATTTAAAATTGATGGTATCATCTTCACTCTTGACCACGTCCCCAAAATGAAGAAATCTAGGCCCTGGGAATTTATTATAGTTAAGTTGCTCAGGTAAAACTTCTTTTCGCAAGAGAAATCCTTTCTATATTAGCCACTAAATGCGTCTTTCAAAATCATTTAGCTATTTTTTCTTTGTCATAATCCCTACTATTATACACTATTTAGACATTTTTGCATCTCTTGACTATACAAAAAACAGGCCCAAGCCTGTTTGTCATTACTCTTTATCTTGATCTGAATATTTATGGACAAGATAGTACTCGCCATCTTTTTCAACAAAATCAAGTGAAACATAGGTCAATTTAGAATCATCAGATTTATAATCACTATAAGTGACATTTAGCATTTTAGAAATCCCATCTCCATAGTTAGATAAGTGGACAAAGGCATCTTTAGGATCACCATATTTTTTTTGAACATCAGTCCATTTAGCGCCGCCATCTCCTGTCTCACGATCACCCTCTGATAATTTATCGTACTCTTCTTTCGTCCAATTAGACTTGTAGTTATTGTTAACCTTGATAGTCTCACTAATTCCATAAGCATTACCACTCGTTAAAATAAAGCTACCATCGTATTGCTTTTCAAAACGAAGACGTGTTTCTTTACGATTAACACCACTTCCTGATTCGTAAGTCAAGGTCATGTCATCCCCTGAAACTTCTGCATTGTTTGCTTTGCCATGGTCTTTGATAACTTCTTTTAGACTTGTGCCTTCCTTGTTATCATAACCAGCAAATTTTAGGGCTGAAAAATTCTTTTCTGTCCAATCAAATTTAGCATTTTTATCAATGTAATCATTGACATCTGTACTATCTGCCTTATCATCAGCATCATCTTCTGAATCTTTATCGTCCTCATCTGAATCAGTTTCTTTATCTTTATCAGTTTCTTGGCTTGTTTTTTGTTCATCAATGCTAGCTTGTTTTTCTTGTGAATGATGGAAAATCAAAGCCCCTAAAGAAGAAAGAAGAACAAGACCTGCTATCGCTGTCGCGATAATAGACAACAGTTTCCCTGGTTTCTTAAGGTTTAAGAAAAGAATAACCCCAGCAAAAATAAGGTTCAAGATGGAAAGCACCAAGAATGTCACCACAAATGGAGTCAGCCAAGCTGCTAGTAGGAAAACCAATGATAGTACCAATGAAACAATTGCTAAAATCATACCAAGATCAAACGATGACTTAGTCGTTCCACTAGTAGTCTGATTAACACTAGGGATTTGGGAACTAACACCACCCACGGGTTGTTTATCTTGAGGCTTATCTACCACCACTGACTTGTCATTAGCTGATGCTGTCTCGACTGAATCTGTTTGATTTTGATGAAAACCAGCAATACTCATGATTTGAGAAGGTTCAAAGCCTCCCTCTTTGGCTGCCATAAACTCATCTGCTGTTGGTTTACGTCCCACAACAGTCTCGAATAATCCTGTCCACTCTTCTTTTGTAGCCATAACTATCTCCTTTTAGTGATATTTGCCTATATTCTAACACACTTTAAATCGTTTTCATAGGTTTTTTCATTAAAATAAAGAATAATTGTGGTATAATTTCATTGATTTATACACTTAGATAGAGGTTACTATGAAAAAATTATGTCTAATTAGTTTAGTTGGTCTTGCTTTTTTAACAGGCTGTGATAAGATTGAGCGTTCCCTAAAGGGTGATGATTATGTTGATCAGAAAAATGCTCTTGAAGAGTCTAAAGAAACTAGCAATCAATATCAAAAAGATATCCAAAAAGCTTTAAAATCAGGAAA
This sequence comes from Streptococcus pluranimalium, assembly GCF_002953735.1. Taxonomy (NCBI): domain Bacteria; kingdom Bacillati; phylum Bacillota; class Bacilli; order Lactobacillales; family Streptococcaceae; genus Streptococcus; species Streptococcus pluranimalium. The sequence continues at coordinate 1,522,189 of NZ_CP025536.1, forward strand.
AGAAGCCTTTCCTCAACTCTCCAATAAGGTCGCTAAAGACGAGAGTCAAGTTATCCTTTCGACAAGTATGGGCGATATTAACATTAAACTCTTCCCTAAATACGCTCCTCTAGCTGTGGAAAACTTCATAACCCATGCTAAAGAGGGATATTATGATGGCCTAACCTTCCATAGGGTTATCAAGGATTTTATGATTCAAACAGGTGACCCAAATGGTGATGGAACTGGAGGTCAGTCAATTTGGAATGGTAAAGATGACAAGATTGATTCAGGAACAGGGTTTAAAAATGAAGTCACTCCGTTTCTTTTCAATCTCAGAGGTGCCCTTGCTATGGCTAATGCTGGTGCTGATACCAATGGTAGTCAATTTTTCATCAATCAAAACCCGAATAATCAAGCTGACCAGCTCAAAGAAGGAGACTACCCAGCACCAATCATTGAAGCTTATAAAGATGGTGGTAATTTAAGTCTAGACGGTGGTTATACTGTATTTGGTCAAGTGATTTCTGGCATGGATGTTGTGGATAAAATTGCTGCCGTTGAAACTGGTGATGGTGACAAACCTAAAGAAGACGTTACGATAAAAAAAATCACTGTAAAACAAGAAGCTAAGAAATAATAAATACAAAACACAGGTACTGCTTGACGATTCCATCAAGCACTACCTGTATTTTTTTCACTCGCTCTTCATGATTCTATGAACGACTGATTTTAGCAACATCATTGTCAAAAAACTCATTAAGGCTACAACTGCTGTTATGCCAGAAAGAGTGACATCAAAAAACATACCTAAATAATAGCCCAAACTAGCCAAAAGAACAGAGAAGGTAAGACTAAGTAAGGTAAAGCTCAAAAAAGTCTGTGACCATAAACTAGCTAACATAGCTGGAGCAACTAAAAAACTAATCACTGTGATAGAACCTAAACTATCAAAAGCAAGAACAATCGTTAAAGAAACCAAAAACATGAGTAAAATCTTAAGTAATATGACTTTTACGCCAACTAATCTAGCCTGCGTTTTATCAAATAAATAAAGAGACAAACGCCAGAAGGATAACAGGTAAAAGAGAGATAGACTCAAAAAAAGGACAATCCCTCTAACCAAAGCCAGAGGCATATCAACTCCTAGTAATTGACTCCTAACAAAGGGGGCAAAAAGCACTTCTCCCATCAATACCATATCTAAATCTAGATGAACATTTCTAGCAAAGAGAGAAATCAACATAACACCTAGCGCAAAAAAGAAAGTGAAGACTAGACCTGTCGCCGCGTCATGGGCAATTTTTTGACTGTGGATAGTTTCAATCATGATAATTGTTAAAACTCCAAAAACACTTGCACCTATGAGTAATAACGGTGAATAAAGGTCCTGAGTTAAAAAGAAACCCATGACAATTCCCAGAAGAATAGAATGTGATAAAGCATCTGCCACCATACTTTGATTACTAATCACTAAAATATTGCCAATTAAGCTACAGGACATAGCAATAACAATCATTATTAAGAATACTTCAGACACGACCGTTCTCCTTTTGAATATAAGTAGACCAAAGAAAAGCAAGAATTAGACAAACTGTCATACAAATAATAATAGCAGGGCCTGTAGACATCCCAGAAATACTAGAACTCATTAAGCTCCCTAACCAGGCTGAGACAAGGGCCATTATGCTTCCAAATAGTAAGCTTTGCTTATACGTCTTTCCTAAAAGTAAGCCAAAGACACTTGGGGCAATCAAAAAACTACTCATTAAGATAGCACCGACCACTTTTAAACCAACAGCAATCAGAGCTGTCATCAGAACAAGTTGCCCTCCTTTTATCAGACTAAGAGGAAGTCCACTTACTTGAGCAAAGCCTTCATCAAAAAGATAAACGATTAGTCGTTGGTAAAAAAATAAGAAAATTCCCAATACTAATAGCGATACTGCCAAGATCAAATAAAGATCTGATTTTTGAATGAAAGCAGCCTGACCAAAAAGATAAGTCTGAAGCCCTGCCTGAGAAGCGTTTTGATAATGATGATTGCCCTGAAGAAAATTTTTCAGAACCATTCCTAATCCAAAAAAAGAAGCAGATACCAAAGACAAGGCATTGACAAAGCTCTGCCGACTATAAGTATTGATGAGATAGACCAGACGATACGATAATAATCCTGCTAACATGGCACCTAACATTAAAAGCAAAGGATGCCGTGATTCAAAGACCATAAATGCCAGAATTACCCCTGGATAAGAGGCGTGACCGATAACGTCACCAATGAGGCTTTGTTGTTTCAAAACACTGATTGAACCCAATAAGCAGGATGCCAAAGCAAAAATTGACGTTCCAAAGGCTACAGTTACAAAGGAATAGTCAGTTAAAATAGCTAACATATCATCCCTCCCTCCTTAATACCGATAAGGAAGATTGAGGCGAGGCTTGATAAGCCGTTTGGTAATTCTCCTCAGTTAATACCCGATTGATATCCCCTTGATCAATCGTTTTTTTATTTAACCAGACGAGATAATCAAAATACTTGTTTAAACTATGAAGGTCATGATGGATGACAACTGATGTCTTCCCTTCTTTTTGGAAATCACTAAGTATATCCATAATCTTCTGTTCCGTCTTGATATCAACACCGGCTAAGGGCTCATCCATCAGATAAAGTTCAGCCTCCTGAGCCAAAGCTCTAGCTAGAAAAACACGCTGTCTTTGTCCTCCAGACAACTGATTGATTTGTCGTTTTTGAAAATCTAATAAGTCTAATTTTTCCAAAGCAAGTAGCGTTGCTTCTTTGTCTTCTTTTTTCGGTCTCTTAAACCAATTATTAATCAAGGGATACCGACCCATCAACACAATATCAAAAACTCTTGCCGGAAACTGCCAGTTAACCTGACTCGATTGGGGAATGTAAGCGACTTTCTGAGCTAACCATTGGGGAGAAAACTGATCTTTTCCAAGCAGGGAAATCTGCCCAGTTTCTACCTTTTCTAATTGAAGAATACTTTTAAGTAAGGTAGATTTCCCAGCACCATTTGGTCCAACAATAGCTGTACGACTACCCTTAGGAATCGTCAGACTGAGATGAGATAAAGCTTGATTTGATTGATATGATACGGATAAATCCTTAATTGAGATTGCTACTTCCATAATAGATAAGCACTCTTTTTCAGAGTGCTCTTCCTTTCCAATGTTTTATTGAGACAACTTAGACGAGTTAATAGAACAACTGTGTTCAATGATAAGCCTCAACTATCTTTTACTATAATGAATGAGAGAATCACATGCTTCTCTTCCATATCGTTTTTATTTTAATGACTCAACGATAAGATTAGTGTTGTGCTTGTACATGTCGATGTAGCTATCACCATCTTGCCCCTCAGGTGCTAGAGAATCAGAGAATAGTTCCTTACCTTCACCAGTCACAACAGCTACGTTACCACCTTTAGCAGCAACAGCTTCCTGTAGTTTTTTCATGCGCTCAGGATTTGTTGTTGATTCTGTAAAAATCGCCTTGATCTTATGTTCCTTAATTAAGTTAACAGTTTCCATCATATCGCTATTAGCCACCTCTGAATCGGTACTAACACCCTGTGGCGCATACAAGGTAAAGTCATAACGACGAGCAAAATAGTTAAAGGCGTCGTGTGGTGTCACCAAGTAACGACCTTCCTTTGGAATCATAGACAGAGCTTTCTTATTCCACTGGTCTAAGTCATCTAATTCAGCCAGATATTCTTTTGTATTTTTAGCAATATCGCTTCGATGATCCGGCACCAATTCCTTGAGTTCTTTAGAAGCCTCCTTAACTGCTTTCTTATAAAGGTCAATATCAAACCAGAAATGAGGATCTACTACTTTTTCACCATCTTCATCCATAGTTCCGATATCTTTTTTTGAAAATCCTTTGGTAACAGCTGTTCCTTTGGCTTCAAGTGCATCAACCATCTTCCCTTCAAAGTGTAAACCATGGTAAAGGACCAAGTCAGCTTCTTGTAATTTTTTCAAGTCACTTGATTTAGCCACATAAAGATGGGGATCTTCTCCTGCAGGAATAATGAGCTCACGTTTAACATAATCACCCGCTAACTGTTTAACCATATCATTCAAGAAAGACGTCGTTACAGTAACAACCGGCTCTTTATGGTTAACATCTGATGTCTGATGCCCTTCTTTTGAGCTACAGGCTGTGAGCCCTATGAGAACTAAAGCAAGAACCGATAAGTATTTTAGTATTTTTGTCATCCAAAAACTCCTTAATGATGTTTATTAAATAAATTAGGTATACTTAATTTTATAAATAGACTAACCTTTTATTTTACTTTTGTCAACAATTTACCGTAAATTTTGCTATACTTAATGTAGCAAATGAAGTAAGAAAGTAACGATATGACTCCAAATAAAGAAGATTACCTTAAACGAATCTACGAATTAGGTGAAGTGCAAGCCAAAATCACCAACAAAGAAATTGCTAGTCAGATGGGAGTTTCTGCCCCAGCAGCCTCTGAGATGGTCAAAAAAATGATCCATGAAAACTGGATCATCAAAGATAGACAAAAAGGGTATCTCATCACAGAAAAAGGGATGCTTCTCGTTTCTAGTCTCTATCGCAAACACCGCCTAATTGAATTATTTTTAATTAAAGACTTGGGTTATTCTGCAAAGGAGGTGCATGAAGAAGCTGAAATTTTAGAACACAGTGTCTCTGATAAATTTATCGATCGCTTAGAAGAAAACTTGGATTTCCCACAAACTTGTCCACACGGTGGTAGTATTCCTCGAAAAGGGGAACGTCTCAATGAAAAATACACCAAGCGATTATCTGACATCACAGAAGTCGGTACTTACTGTCTTAGACGCTACCATGATCAACTCGAACTTCTCAATTACCTTGAAGAAAACCAGTTTGCTCTATCTGACAGTTTTGAACTAGAAAAAATTGATACTTTTACACAAACCGTGACCATTCGTTTAGCTAAAAAAACACTTATTCTCCCAACAATTGTTACGAAACAACTGTTTGTTGAAAAAGTTAATCATTATACGTAAACCATAAGATATCACACGACATAATGATTTACGACAGTTGGTAGAAATTCAAATGGATTAGTTTTATGATTCTCCCTTTATAAAGGCAACTAGCAGAAATGGCTATGCCAACAATACTTAACGATCAATAAACCGTTTTATATTCTTTCTGAAAATCTTCCATAACTTGATATTGTTAAAAATTCATGACACTAAAAGACCGCCTATCACTAACGCAGACGGTCTTTTAATGTTATAGCTTTTCAAGGAAGGCTACTAATGTTTCAGCTGATTTCTTCCCAGCTTCAATGATAAATTCATCAAAGGTGATGTTGGCATCATGTGCTGCAGTGTCACTCATAGCACGTACAACAACAAAAGGTTTTCCACAGGCAGCAGCGGCTTGCGCAATAGCTGCTCCCTCCATCTCGACAGCTAGTACTTGAGGAAAATGCCCTTTAATAGCATCAATCTTATCTTGACCAGCGATAAAACTATCACCAGTAGCAATAAGTCCCACCTTAGCAGTGACTGAAGCTTCTGCTAAAACATCTTGAAAAACTTTAATAAAGGTTGGCTCAGAATCAAAATAAAGAGGCTGCATGGACATTTGTCCATAGTCATACCCAAAGGCTGTTAAATCAACATCATGGTAAACCAAGCGGTCAGCAACAACAACATCGCCAATAGCTAGACCCTCTGCTACTGCTCCAGCCGATCCTGTATTAATGACAGCATCAACCTCAAAGTGATCAGCCAAGACTGCTACTGACATGGCCGACATGACTTTTCCGACTCCTGATTGTACCAAGACCAGGTCATGATTTCCTAAATGTCCAGTATAGTATGTATTTCCAAGGACTTTTTCCTCAGACTTATCTTCAATTTTTTCCACTAATAAGTGCAATTCCTGCTCCATAGCGGCAATAATTCCAATTTTCATAATGTCTTTCTATAAATAAAAAATAGCTGCCAGCAAAAGTGCAAAGAGTAACAGGACAATCAAAAGAATACGATTGATTTTAGCTTGAAAAGCATTGCGCTTAGCATTCTCTATTCGACGACTCTTGACCACAGGTTTCTCTTTTTTAGCAGAGAAAAATCCTCTATCCCGGAATAGATCAGCTGTCTCCTCTGTCGAAATCACCCTTGTCTCCTGACCATCAAAATCAGTATCGTAGAAATCAGCCAAATCGTCACCACGATTGGCACGATCAATGATTTCATCAGTCAATAATGGTTTTCCCATAACTACTTATTCTCCATGTGCAGTCCAAAATATTGCAAAGCAATGATGGTTTTGGCATCTTGAATCTGACCAGAAGCTACCATAGCCATACAATCATCATAGCTAAGTTCTAAAATTTCAAGAACTTCATCATCATCTTGTGGTAGAGGATTGGGTACCTTTGTTAACTGATCAGCCAAGTACAGTTTGATTTTTTCATTGCAGAATCCAATGGCTGTGTAAAATTCATACAAGAAAGTCAACTCGCCAGCATAGCCAGTTTCTTCCTCCAACTCACGCGCAGCTGCTTCTTTTTCAGAATCTTCCTCACCGATTTCTAGCTTTCCAGCCGGTATCTCATAAGAAATCCCCTCAATAGCCTTACGGTATTGTTTAACCAAAATAATCTTATCTTCTGGCGTAACTGCTAGAGTTGCAACCGCACCATTGTGAAAGACTAACTCACGTTTAGATTGTCCCAATCCATTTGGTAATTCAACATCATCAACGGCGACTGTAAAAATATGACCTTCAAAAATCGTTTCACGTTTTAGCGTTTTTTCTTCAAAATCCATGATAAATCCTCAAAACCACTCTTCGAACTTATTTTTTAGTTGGGTGATGTGGTAGTTTAAGTGCGTAGAACTCTTTGTTCTCCTGACGGCTACGTCCAATAGCGACACTATCCTCAGGAACATTCCTAGTAATCGTTGATCCTGCTGCTGTTAGAGCATTATCCCCAACTTCAAGTGGAGCAATCAAGGTTGAATGACTACCAACAAAAGCATTATCGCCAATAACCGTCTTAAACTTGTTTTGCCCATCGTAATTGACTGTAATGGTACCAGCACCAATATTAACGTCTTTTCCGATTTCAGCATTTCCAAGATAAGTCAAATGACCAGACTTAGTATTTTCACCAAGTTTAGAGGCTTTAACTTCCACAAAGTTTCCGATGTGAACATTTTTAGCTAGTTCAGATCCCGGGCGGATGTGGGCGTAAGGACCAACCGTAACACCATCAGCCAAGACACTATCTTCAATCATAGAGTTAGTGATTACAGCATTAGCTCCAACCTCTGAATCTACAATATATGTGCCATTAGTTAGGACTGTTTCACGACCAATCTTAGTTTGACCTTTAAGGGTAACATTTGCTTCCACCACAACTTCTTCAGCAAGTTCAACATCAATGTCAATATAGGCGCTACCAGGATTTTGGAAAGAAACCCCATTAACCATATGCTTGTGATTGATACGACGACGCATAACACCTTCAGCTGTCGCCAAGGCAACACGGTCATTAACACCTAAACTTTCATCAAAGTCACGCAGTTTGTAGGCACCAACTTTTTCACCGGCTTCTTTGAAAATGCCAATGACATCTGTTAGGTAATATTCTCCTTGAGCATTGTTAGTGTTGATATTTTTGAGAGCTTCAAAAAGGCGTTTGTTATCAAAAAGATAAGTTCCAGTGTTGATTTCAGTAATGGCTTGTTCATAGTCGTTAGCATCTTTTTGCTCAACGATTTTAGTCACTTCCTGATCCTTATTACGGACAATACGACCATACCCAAATGGGTTATCAGCTTCAGCTGTCAAGATAGTTGCTACATTTTTATGACTGATATGATAGTCAATCAAGTTTTGAAGACTATCTCCTGTAATCAAGGGTGTGTCGCCAGCAATGACCAAGGTTTGTCCTTCTAAACCTGACAATTCTTCCTCAGCCATCATGACCGCATGACCTGTTCCTAATTGTTCTGTTTGCATGGCAAATTGTGATTGGTCGCCGAGGACTTCTTTGACCAATTCTGCCTTATGACCAATAACGGTTACGTTTTTTTCAGGTTTAATGGCTGAAACCGCACGAAAAACGTGCTCCAACATGGTAATACCAGCAACCTTATGCATGACCTTTGGAAGGTCTGATTTCATACGCGTTCCTTTACCAGCTGCTAGAATAATCGCATAGTTTGTCATTTTCATTGTTCTCATCAGACATGGGTCCGATAGCCTTTCATACATACTTTAAACCTTAATTATTATAACATAATTAAAGCGTATAAAAAAGCCAAGCTACTGGGCTTGGCTAATTCGACCACTTTTTCATTTAAGATATCGTACTATTTACAGCTTCTTCCAATACCTTCATGACCGCTAGGCTATGAGCCAGAGCTTCTTTGGCTTGCTCTACTTTTTGATGACTAAGGATATCCTCAAAGGCGACAAATTCGGCATGCATGCGATGGTGGTCACCATTGTGGTTAAGGACTTCTGGCGCTTGACCATTAGGTGCAACACTAATCTCAGGTAAGGTATTTGTGGCACCTAGCACCGCCAAGGACCCTTGATTTCCTTGAATAGTCGACTTGATTTCTGCGCTGCAATCTTTAGCACCGATACAAACTGCCTTGAATGCCCCATAATCCAGAACCAAAATCCCAGATGTATCTACACCTCTTTCCATGTTAGCCAGATACTTTACCTGCTCAGGGTGACCAAAAAGGCCAACGACAAAGTGGATATTGTAGATATTGAGATCACGAAGTGCTCCACCGCCCTTTTCAGGGTCAAAAGCAGGTGCAATTTCCCCACGTTTAAAGGCATCATACCGCGACGAATACTGCGAATAGTTACAATTGACAATCTTGATATCGCCAAGTTCTGGTAGTTGTTTTTTGATGGTTTTAAAATTCTCTAAATATTGATTGGTAATGGCTTCAAGTAGAAATAGTCCTCTTTGCTCAGCGATTGCAATCAAGTCCTCTAGTTCTGCTAAACGCAAGGTAAAAGGCTTTTCACAAATGACATGTTTACCCGCTTCAAGGGCTTTTTTAGCATAATCATAATGCAGATGATTGGGAAGTCCTATATAAATCGTGTCAACTTCTTGATTGCTCAAAACCTCATCGTAATCACAACTAGCTTGAGGAATAGCATACTTTTTCGCCAGTTCACGCGCGGTATTAATAGAGCGAGGTGTTGACATGATAGCCTTGAGTTCAATCCCCTTAATCTCTTGCAAGACTGGCAAGACTTCCTTGACAATCATACCTGTCCCTAACAATGCTAATTTCATAAAAATCCGACCTTTCTGTAACCCTTTTCCTTTTCTTCATTTTATCAATAAATTGGTCATAAATCTACTCAGTCGATATCGACTTAAAACGAAAGAACCATTGAGAGACAATAGCATTTATGAACAAGCATAATCAGTACTTTTTACCTTTAGGATAAACCACGCGAAATTCTTCCAAAACGACTTTGGAATCTTCATTAAAGGCTAAGTCTGCTTCTGCTAACCATTCTGTGAATAATTCTTCATGAACCTGACACCAATGCGCCAAACTTCTATCACCTTCACCTTCTTTGAAAGCGTGTTCAGCCGAAACATCTTTAAAGGGCACTACTGATACCTTAGTAATTTCAATGATACAAACGGCATCATCTTGACTATCTAGGACAATATCATAAGATCCGACTTTTGGTAAGGGTTCTCCCTCTAACTCATATAAATCAAAAGCCGAAGCCGTTGCTGTTTTGGTTCCGTCTAAGACTAATTGGGCCAATAAATCTGGCTCTGCTCCGAATGCCCAGGCATCCACCTCATCGCCAATATTGGGATTAATCTGTTGATACACCTGCCACATGTCTAATGCTTTCATCTTCATCTCCTTTTTTACTCGATAATAGGTTTTTGGTAAATGCTAAAAAGTTCTCAATCACTTCTTTATCCTGATCAAACTGACGAAATTGTTGCTGCAAATCCTGCAGTAGGGCCAATTGCTTGGCGATATTAGCTTCTCTTTCCCTAATTTTACCAGAAATAACTATTTTTATGGACTTCTTAAAAAGCTTAGGGACACACTAAGCTTGAAAACTTTGACAGCACACAAGCCTTGAAAATTTTCTGTCAAGTATCGAAAATACTCTAAGAAACAAATCCAAATTCATTTTCTATTTTTCCATCAAGCAGCTCCTAAAAGTTGCAACAAAAGAGATAGTTAACCTTATTGATGATCCTATTTCAAGCTCCAGCCACCATCGATTTTAACGATTTCACCTTGCATGGAAGCCAGTTTTCCCGAAGCTAACATGAGGGTTAATTCCGCAATTTCACCTGGTTCTGTCCAACGACCGATAGGCGTCTCAGAAGCTACCCAGTCTGCCATCCCACCTGGTTCAAAATCCGCAGCCGTCATACCAGTCTTAACAGCACCAGGGGCAATGCCAAAAACTTGAATCCCATCTTTAGCATAATCTAGCGCCAACTGCCGGGTAAGTCCAGCCACAGCGTGTTTGGATGAGGTATAGGCTGCACCACCTCCACCAGCCATAAAGCTGGCAATAGAGCACATAGTAATAATGATTCCTGATTTTCTGGCTACCATTTTCTCAAGATAATACCGAGTAAGCTTAACCGTCGCAAAAAAGTTAGTTGCCATGACCTCTTGAAAATCATCTTCTGAAATCTCAAGAAGGGGTTTATAATCGTCTAAGATTCCTGCGGTGTTACACAAAATGTCAACTTCAGGAACTTGCTCGTACAGCGCAGCGATGTTACCTGTCAAATCCATCTGAAAAAAATGGAAGTTAGGATGAGACAAGTCCGGTTTAGCAGACTTGTCGATCCCGTAAACCGCGTAGCCATGTTCCAAAAACAGTCGTGCTTGAGCCAGACCAATCCCTGACGCTGCGCCTGTGATGAGGACTCGCTTAGTCATTCACTTCAATCCAATCTTCAGCCAAGACGTCACAAGGTGTTGGACTCCACATGCTAAAGCCTTCGTCGTCACCAGTCACGTTGATGAGAAAATAAGGTGTTGCCTCTAGCTTTTGACCATTCACTTCGATGCTGTCAAAGAGTTGCACATAATTTTCAGCGCCGCCCCAACCAGTGCGAACGTATTTTTTCTTTGCCTTTAATTCTGGTAAAATCTCTTCAAATGTCATGATTGTCTCCTTTTAATAAACTATTGCCATTCTATCATAATTTTAAAATAAGGCTAGCATTCTTTCTTTATATCCCCCTATCTAGACTCTTTAAAAACTCTTTTTTAGTAAAGTAAGTTCTCAATCAAAAAAGCTACGAACTTTTACCCACAGTGGTCAAGTTATGATGGGAGTTACATATATGTCCGATATCAATTTATTGCTCTCTACCATCTCTAAAATCCAGCCACATTGAACCCATACTTATAAGCTGCAATTAATATTCCCATTTCCCCTTGACCCCTTTCTTTTATAAACAGTAGATGATGAAAAATGAGGCACAGCATAGTATCCCATTCCACAAACAAGCTCTGAGTTTTATAAAAAGGCTTAGAAAATACTAACCCTTTTACATATCATTATATTAGTGCTGTACTCATCTTTTATCAGCTTCTTTTGATAAACGATAACTGTTAACATAAAAGAGAAATAATCCAAACACCAAACTAGTAATTGGTAATCCGACAGACCAAATTTGACCGCTAACAACTCCTATAGCTACGAGTTTCTTGAGAACACCATTAATCAAAAACGCAAAAATAAGAAAGGAAAACACTCTAAATATTTTTTCCTTGATAGCCATCAATACTGTTGCCAAACCTACTACGACAACAAACAACCAGTCAAAAAATTCTGGAAAACGGAGGTAAATCCCTTTGTTAGCAACCATCGTAGGAAAATTAAAAGTCACATTAAAGAGAATAATTCCTCCGATAAAAATCAAACCAATCAGCCATTTGGACGGATTATCCTTAAAAAGAACCTTAGGTAGCAGAACAAAAAACATCCAACAAACCACCAAAGCGTTGAGACAAGCACCTAAAAACAGGTATAACTCTAACCTAAAATGTCCAGTCGTTGAAAATAGCATTAGCAGTCCAATCCCAAATAAAATCAAAACGGCACTCAAGTAGATACTTGCAAGTTCCTTAAATCGAACTTTTGGAGCATTCTCTAACAGTTGGTCTGCCATACCTTTGGCATCAGTTCCAAAAAAGTCAGCTGCCGTTAAACCATCAGCCTCTGCCATCTTTAAATCACTAGCCATGCTATATACCTGCTCTAAAATAGCTTTTTCATCCTTTAAAAAAGATTTAAACAGCATGTATTCTCTGATATCTTCGAAATAATCCCGGTTCTCATCTAAATAAACTATCGACAATATTGCTAATCTTATCTCGTAAGACTTGTTTTTCACTTGCCATTATATGCTCCTCTTCTGAAACTGTCCAACTTTTTCAACAAGGCTAGACCACTCCTGCCAAAATTCTGTTAGATAGATTTCCCCATCTCGTGTAATAGTAAAATACTTCCGGTCTGGACCATCTGGCGAAGGTTTTATCTGTCCCCTGATATAACCTTTCTTTTCTAATTTTTGAAGAAGAGGGTAAATAGTGCCTCCAACCATATTTTCAAAGCCAGACTGTCTCAGCTTTTGAACTAACTCATAGCCATAAATCTCTTCTTGAGCAATCATTTCTAAGACACAACCTTCTAAAACACCTTTTAATAACTGTGTTTCTCTCACATGCATCCTCCACTCTTACTCATTATGATCATCGTCTGAAATAACGCCTGTTAGGAAACAAAGTCCGATGATAGCCATTGGCAAACCTATGAACCACATCTTAGTGATAGCCCATAATATCATAGCATTCACAATAAAAATGATCCCAATTGTATGACTTGTTTTCATCATAATCCCCTTAGCTTGTTTTACCTACTAGTTCTTAATTTAAGTATAAAACATTTTATCTAGTATGTAAAGCAAAATAGTGTTTCGATAACTAAAAAAGCTGGAAAAATATCCAGCTTAATGTTTATGATCGTCCTAATAGTTTTTTGACACTATCAATAGCCTTTTTCTTGAATGGTCTTGGGTAATAACGGAAGGTTCCCATCTTACGGACAATGTAACCGTTGAAATTTTGTTTAAATCGAAGGACACCATCACTGCCATCAAATACTCCTTGAATACCTAGAAAGTTGTAAGTTGGAATGCCACGCTTAATAGCCTCCAACATGACATGTTCCTGTAGGGCAACAGGTGCATAAAATTTATTAAATTCAGGATAGGAACCACTGAATAGGTAAATCGCTTCACGATCAGTGTAGACAAAGAGGCTACCAGCCATAACCACATCTTCGGAACCATATTCCGCAATCAACTCCTTAGCTTCAGACATACGTTTTTCAAACGTCTCAGCCTGCGACTGATACTCTTTTTTCATGTTTTGGTATTTTCTAGAATCAGGATTAGCAGCTAATTTCTCCCCTAAATCTGACAGTTTAACTCCTAGATTTCCCAAATCATTTTGGAGATTGGTTAAATAATCTTGGAAATTAATTTCTGCCACCATAAACTCACAGTTATCACCAAAAGCATCATAAAAGTCTTCATAATAGTCCAAAGCCTTATCTGAATACTCACGACGCTCCGACGTTGATGACGTAATCTCTTTAAAGACAGGGAGTTCTGAGCGCTCCAAGCGGCGCAATTTGGTTCCAAATGACGCTGCCTTATTAGCTAGTGGTTTCCCTTTTTTCGAAAAAGACTTGCGCAAATTCTGAGCAGTAATGCCCTCTAAAGACTTGACATACAGCCAGTCTGGTTCACCACCTGGGTAACCTGTCTGTAAACCATCATGGCTAAATCCTAAGTTAGTCAAAGTTTCTAACAAGTCTTTACGCTCTTCATCCGCAGGCTCACCATCACTTGTGAACTCTTGATAAGTGTCGTAAGGCTTGATAATCAGTTCTAAGGCATTATTTTTTTGGGCAAACACTTGCAATTCTTTGTAAAATGCTTCAAGATAGGACGAATCCTGACTTGCAGGTCCAGTATTCATCTCCATGTGCTGACCACCAGCCATAGCCTTGCTATATAAAATTCCTGCAACTTGAATCGCACCATCAGCTTCTAAACCCATAAAATGAATAGAAAACCCACGCTTACTCAAAAGCTCTGCCATTTCCAAAGACTGTGTAAAAGAAATCTCTGAAAACTGCGATAGTGCAACTCTATACTCTTCTTTACTTAATTCTACTAATACCATCTTAAATCCTTTTCTAGAATGCTTCCTAACCATTATAACAGAAATAAGAATAAGACAGAACTCTTAAGCCGTGGATATCTTCACTCAAAATGTCTATTTAAAATGACATAAAAATCAAACAACGACCTTTAAATGGTATATCATAACATTAAAACACCCAGAGGAGACCTCTCATGCTCAATGATATCATCACATTGATTGCTATTACTATTGATCTATACTCAATGACTATCAAAATCAGATGAAACAGATTGAAAAAAGCCTTAAAAGACAAGAAAAAATAAGAGGGAAACCTCTTATTTGAGAACGTAGACAAACCTAATTTTATTTCAAAAATGTTTTACGCTGATTTACAAAAATAATCCATTTTAGCGAGCGAAGCGAGCCCAAACCGAAACTTTCCGATGTGATAAAAGTGGCTGAAACACTGTTGTTTCAGCCACTCGGAAGATTTGAAACTCTAGGTTCAAATCTTAGGCATGGAATCCTAAAGGGAGTCGCTGCCGTCCGCTATCACCTAAGGAAAGTTTCAAAAAGACTTTGTCTTCAATCATGACCACCCGTCTAACGGGTGGTTTGAACAGGGGCTATAAGCCCATATCACCAGCCAGCGTCTAAAGATGCTGGCTTTCACTTTGTTCAAGCCTAATCGCTCTTGACTCGTCACTTGCCTCTTAAAGAGGCGTTGGTATTACTTACCATCATCCCTAAAGGGATCTTCATATTCTTTTACGCTCAATTTATCTAAGGCTATATCATGTTAATTCGCCTTCTTATTTCTAAGCTCATGAAGAAATCATCCACTGGATAATTTCTTTGCTCTTGAATATATTTTTTATCGTGGCTTCGTTTAGTTCAACTGTACTCACATAATACCCCTCTGCCCAAAAATGGCGATTCCAAAATTTATATTTGAGATTATCGTGTTTGTCAAACATCATAAGTGCGCTTTTACCTTTAAATATCCTATGAAACTTGAAATGCTAATTCTTGGAGGAATACTTACTAGCATATGTACATAATCTGGCATTAAATGACCTTCTATTATTTCAACTCCCTTATAGCTACATAAACGGCGAAAGATTTCGCCTAGACTACTTCGATATTGATTGTAAATTACTTTTCGTCTATACTTAGGTGAAAATACTATGTGGTAGAACACATCCACTTAGTATGTAATAAACTGTGTGCCTTTTGTGCCATATTTTACTCCATTCGCTTTACATTAGGCTTGAACACCTTTATCGTATCGCGTTTGGAGTTTTTGGGGTATAGCCTTCGATGCGCACCCGCATAGCGGGTGGTTTATTTGTTTCGCACCTGCGGAGCGAAACAGACTTAAAGTTGTAATCTGAAATAAGAGGGAAACCTCTTATTTTTTGATATTATCCAATAACTGACCCATTTGGCACACTGCCATCAACAGTCAAGACTGTCAATTTGCCATCATGTTCTGCTGAGAGAATCATGCCCTGGCTAACATATTTTTTCATCATTTTACGTGGTTTAAGATTAGCAACGATTTGCAACTTCTTACCAACTAATTCTTGTTCATTCGGATAAAATTTAGCGATACCTGAAAGGATTTGACGGTCCTCACCATCACCAGCATCCAAGCGGAAGCGAAGCAATTTATCAGAGCCTTCTACTTTTTCCACTTCTTTGACTTCGGCAACACGGATTTCAACGGCATCAAAAGTTTCAAATTTAATCTCGTCTTTTTCCGATTTGAGTTCGATGTCTTCTGGGTTCCATTCTTTTTCTGCAGCTGGTTTACCGGCATTCATTTGATCCTTGATATAGTTGATTTCTTCTTCCATTTCCAAACGTGGAAAGATTGGTGTCCCCTTAGCAACGACTTGAACGCCACTTGGAAGACCTGATAGTTCAAGGTGTTCCAGGTCAAAGTCAGTTCCCAATCCAAGTTGTTCCATGATAGCATTTGATGTTTCCATCATGAAAGGCTGGATGAGGTGAGCAACCACACGAAGACTAGCTGCCAAGTGCGCCATGACTGCCGCCAACTGCTCCTTATCGCCATCTTCTTTAGCCAAGACCCAAGGTGCAGTCTCGTCGATATACTTATTAGTACGAGAAATGATATTCCAGACAGCTTCTAAAGCTCTCGGATAATCCACTGCATCCATATTTTGGTGATAAAGCTTGAGGTTTTCAGCAACAAAGTCAGATAAATCAGCATCAAAGTCAGTGACATTTTCCTTGTAATCCGGAATTTGACCACCAAAGTATTTGTTAATCATAGCAACCGTACGGTTAAGAAGGTTACCAAGGTCATTTGCTAATTCATAATTGATACGACCAACATAGTCCTCTGGTGTGAAGGTACCATCAGAACCAACTGGAAGGCTACGCATGAGATAGTAGCGTAGGGAATCAAGACCGAAACGTTCTACCAACATTTCTGGGTAAACCACATTACCTTTTGATTTAGACATTTTACCATCTTGCATGACAAACCAACCATGGGCTACCAAGCGATTTGGCAATGGTAACTCAAGCGCCATAAGGATAATTGGCCAGTAAATCGAGTGGAAACGCAAGATATCCTTACCAACCATGTGATTAACTTCTGGATTAACCGTAAAGTCCCAAGTCTTGCCAGAATCATCTGTCCATGATTTCGTCACGGTATTTGCCAACCAGAACTTATCAAAGTTTGCTGAGTCTGATTGCCCATAACCAAGTGCTGTCGCATAGTTAAGCAAAGCATCAATCCAAACGTAAACAACGTGTTTAGGATTTGAAGGGACTTGAACACCCCAAGTAAAGGTAGTTCGAGAAACTGCCAAATCTTCCAAACCAGGTTCAATAAAGTTTTTAAGCATCTCGTTCATACGAATGTTGGGGCTGATAAAATCAGGATTAGCCTTGTAGAAGGCAACCAATTGATCAGCGTACTTGCTGAGTTTGAAGAAATAAGACTCTTCTGAAACAAGCTCAACTTCATGACCAGACGGTGCCACACCACCGATGACATTTCCTTCATCATCACGGTAAACTTCAGCCAACTGACTTTCTGTGAAGAATTCTTCATCAGAGACAGAATACCAACCTTGATATTCCCCAAGGTAGATATCGCCTTTTTCTAAAAGACGCTCAAAGACCTGTGCTACCACCTCTTCATGATAGTCGTCTGTCGTACGGATAAATTTGTCATAGGAAATATCGAGGAGTTTCCACAATTCTTTAACACCAACAGCCATATCGTCAACGTATGCTTGGGGGGTAATACCTACTTCTTCAGCCTTAGACTGAATTTTTTGACCATGTTCATCAAGACCAGTTAGGTAGAAAGTGTCATAGTTCATCATGCGTTTGTAACGTGCTAAAACATCACAAGCAATCGTTGTATAAGCAGAGCCAATATGCAATTTCCCAGATGGGTAATAGATTGGCGTTGTAATATAAAATGATTTTGTCATTATCTCATATCCTTTCCGTGCAAATGAAACACGTCTATAGTAACACTTGATTATAGCATATTTTCATAGGATATTTCAAAGGGTTCAGAAAACTCCTACAGAAGCGATCTCTGTAGGAGAAAAAAGCCTTAGCATTAACCTTGTTGAGGTGATGCAAAGGTTATTATCATTAAAAAGGTTTAAGTCGATGCCTCCTCCAAGCAAATGTTATTTCCACAAAGACTGATGTAAATAATAAACTCTTTTGATGACACAGCAATTACAAGTGATTGAAAAAGAAGTACTGACAGCAATATAAGGCAATGTCTCCCAAATAAAGAACTTCACCCAATGTTGGTTCACCACCAGATCTCCAATCAGTAATAAACAGTAACGTTAAATCATGAAAAGTTACTCCTTCTTCTCACCTGTTTCACTAGGATTGATTTCAACACGATTAAGATAATTATCTTTGCCAAGTTCACCTTTGAAATGATCCCCAACTACTAAGAATGGCAAATCGTCCAGAGTTTTGCTAGATGCTTTTATTTTGTAAATTTTATCATTTGAGGACACATAATAAACAGTTGTTCCTGAGATAATTTGACTAGCTAAGGCATCAACTTGACCTGAAATAATGGTGGCTTTCTTACTACTGCCTAGTTGTGATAATTGATCGGTATCCACATCCGTGAATTGAGATAAGAGGGCCACCATATCATTATTGACCGTGACTTGTTGGTAATCTTCGGCATCTACCAGAGCGTATGATTTGACCAAACCAGCATCATCCTTTAGCGATACCAAATAGTAAGCTTTACCATCAAGTTTAACCAAGGTTGGTGCAGTTGCTTGATATTTTTTCTCTTGCACTTCTCCTTCAGCTGAGGCTTGAGCAGCCGATTCCGTTGCCGAAGCCAATTTATAATTAGTAACTTGGCGCGTGCGCATATTAACCAAAATAAAGCCTAAGTTTGACGAATCGGCTGTCACAGAGGTAATCCCAGTATAAAGGTAAATATCACCATCAATAGCAATGTAATTGTACAAATCCGTCGTTTCCTTAACACCTGTCTGACTAAACAAAGTATTCAAGAAACCATCCTGATAAGTATAATGGTCATCAACCCGCATCATAACATTTTCAGCAGAATAAACCCTGTCCACCCATTTTGGAATATCTTTCAATTCATAAAATCGGCTCTTTCCAGTCACGGCATCCATAAGAACAGCACCGTTAGGATCCTTGGACATCAAACCAAATCGAGGTCTAAAAGTCGTCGCTACATAATAAGGGTGTCCTTCATCATCAACTTCAAAAGATGGGTCTCCAAAAATTTTAGTTGGAAACTGTAAACGCAGATGACGCTTGGTATCCCTAAGAAGAAATTCAGAATCAGAATAGTGCATCCTCTCATCCAAACGAACTAGCTGAGCCTTACCAGTGGTCTGATTGATCTTGACATAATAATCAATACCTTCTTTACGGTTGGATAGCCACTTCCAAAAACTCTTATATTCTAAAGGAGAAACACGAAAAGGCTGATTGCCAATCGTAATCTGACGGTAAGCATCTGAAATGCCAAATTGTGAGACCTTATCAATCGTCCCCAAATAGGTATCCCCGATTTTCTTAGCAGACTTGCGATCCAACAGAGCTAGGGTTGATAAATCTGTCTCCGGAAAATCCTTGTCAAATGAAGCATTTTTAACAGAGATGACGTTAGCATAACTTTTCGCTCTAAAAAGGCGCGACTGGCTAACATTCAATAGGAAAATAAGTGCGAATACACCAATCGTTCCCACTAATACCCACTTCACAAGTTTAGGGAATTTAGGTATTGGAGCTGCAGCAAAACGCAAACCATTTTGCGACTTCTTAAGCCCCACTCCTGAAGTCTTTAACCAATCAACTTTAACGACTTTCGGCATATAGATCAGGGCTAAGGCCAGCCATATTCCAAAAAGCAAAAATGTCCAAAAAGCTTGACTAAAAATGGAAATCGGTGGTAAATAAAACCAATACCAACCTACCATAATCAATAGCCAAACAAAGCTTCGTAAGCGTTGCTTCATGAAGAACCTCCCAAATATTATTAGGTCAATTATAGCACAAAGTTCAGCTAAAGAACGCGTTTTCACTGTTTCTTTACGGACTATCTTGCAGAATCCTTACCACCAGAAAATCACAAAAAAACAAGTCCTCACCGAGAACTTGAATACCTTATAATTTCTTGAAAATATTCCTAGAGTTATATTGCGGACCATTTTTAACACCTAGCATCATATAAACATTTAAGAAGAATAGAGGAATCAAACTAAAAATTAACGATAATTCTCCTAATCGAATACTCAGGAATGTTGAACACATAGCACCTAACGAAAAAGTCACAAGGATAAACAAAATATTACGCCCATCTTTTCTAACTTTTGTATCCTTCTCGATAAAACCCTTGACCCAGTAATAAGCAGCATTCTTGATATTACCAGTCATCATCACAGTTGCAAAAGGCGTCCCCCGAATAGACTTAAAACTATCAACCTGCAATGACATAAAGAGTGCTAAAATGCTAACAATAACATAAGGATGAAATAGCTTCAATCCTAATACAGCAATCAGGCACAAACCTGTCAATATCAAGCTGGCAAACAAGTGCCAATGAAAACGATTTTTAAGAACCCAAGATTTAATAAAATAAGTCATAATCTGGCCAATCATAAAAATAATAATAGGAATTAAAAACTTAATAGCCTCAAGCAAATGCCCTTCAGCCAGCCTAACCCCCATCATCAAGAGATTACCAGTTTGAACACCAGCAAAACGACCACCCTGAGTCAAATAGGTAAAAGCATTGATAAATCCACTAATAAAGGTCACCAAAAAAGCACATAACATGCTTTCATAACTATAATAAGATTTCTGTCGAAACATTCTATCACTCATTCTAAGATACGGAGGATACAGGATTCAAACCCAGACATACTTTAACACGTCTGATAGTTTTCGAAACTATTCCCTTCATCCTAACTTAGGCAATCCTCCATCAAAATTTAAGAATATAATCATCTTTACTAAAAATAACTATTTTTCCCTTAATAGTTTTATCAAAAGTCTAACTATTCGTCAACAAGCAAAAAACCTGATGTCTCCACCAGGTTTAAGGAATACTTATTAATCCAATTTCAATTCATTTTGACTGAATGGAATAGATGAATCATAAGGATTGTGACGAAGTTTGAAATGACGAACATCTTCAATCGTTTGTGTACCAGCTAATTGCATGACCATCTTAAGTTCATCATTAATCTTCTCAAAGACTTGGCGAGTACCAACACTTCCCCCCATGGCAAGACCATAGATGACCGGACGACCAAGGGCTACCAGATCAGCTCCTGAAGCAAGAGCTTTGAAGACATGTTGTCCACGACGCACACCTGAGTCAAAGATAATTGGAACACGTTTATCCACAGCCTCTGCAACCTCTTGAAGGGAATCAAATGATGCTGGCCCCCCATCCAATTGACGACCACCATGGTTGGTTACCCAAATACCTGATGCACCTGCATCCAAGGCTCTAAAAGCATCCTCTGCACTTTGCGGACCCTTAACATAAACAGGAAGACCAGAATACTGTGCGATGAATTCCACATCCTTTGGAGAAAGAGCTTGTTTAGCTGATTTGTAAACAAAATCCATAGATTTACCAATACCTTCTGGAAGATATTCTTGAACAATCGGCATATTACATGGGAATGTGAAGCCATTGCGTTTATCCACTTCACGGTTTCCTCCAACGGTTGCATCAGCAGTTAAGACAATCGCCTTAGCACCCTGCTCTTTAACACGATCCATAATATGACGGTTAATACCATCATCTTTACTGAAATAGAATTGGAACCACTGAGGGCTACCATTCAAAGCTTGCGTAATCTCTGGAAGATCAGTTGAAGAATAAGAACTTGTCGTGTAAATTGTTCCAAATTCACCAACACCTTTAGCACTCGCAACTTCCCCTTGTTCATTAGCCAACTTATGAGCTGCCACAGGTGCCATAATAATAGGTGACGTCAATTGATCCCCATCAAATGTGACACTAGTATCAGGATTTTCAACACCTTTTAGAGTATGAGGCACAATAAGTTTATGGTTAAACGAACGAATGTTTTCGTGGAGAGTAAAGGTATCTCCTGCACCACTAGCTATATAACCAAATGCGCCTTTTGGAATGACTTGTTGAGCCATTTTTTCCAAATCAAACACATTAACAAAATCTACAGTTCCTTCGGCTTTACTTGTTTTAAAATCCATAAAAGTCTCCAATTTATTTTTTATTTGTCAGCGCTTCCAAAATATAAACATATTCTATCTATATTTGAAAACGTTGTCAACTAATTAAGCTTATTTTTAAAGGTTTTTTTGAAGTTTTCAACATTAAATTGATTGACATTTTCATATTTTCAAGTGCTTATTTTCACATATAAGTGACTAGCCTCGCTAAGAAAAATCATTTTTGTTATAATAAAATAACTAATTTTATAGAAAAGGATAGATTCATGAAACTCATTTCTTGGAATATCGATTCCCTAAACGCTGCCTTAACTAGCGACTCTTCCCGTGCCCTTTTATCACGAGCTGTTATTGACATCTTGGTCAATGAAGATGCAGATATCATTGCCATTCAAGAAACCAAATTATCATCTAAAGGACCAACGAAAAAACATTTAGAAATACTACTTGAGTACTTCCCTAACTATGTCAATGTCTGGCGCTCTTCTGAAGAACCTGCCAGAAAAGGTTACGCTGGTACAATGTTTCTCTATAAAAAAGAACTTAACCCCATTGTAACTTTCCCGACAATCGATGCACCAACAACAATGGATCTCGAAGGTCGCATGATTACCCTTGAATTTGATGATTTTTTTGTAACACAAGTCTATACGCCAAATGCTGGAGACGGCTTAAAACGTCTTGATGATAGACAAATTTGGGATGCAAAATATGCCAGCTATCTCGCTGAGCTTGACAAACAAAAACCAGTCCTTGCAACAGGAGACTACAATGTCGCTCACAAAGAAATTGACCTAGCTAATCCAAACTCTAACCGTCGCTCTCCTGGCTTTACCGATGAAGAACGACAAGGCTTCACAAATCTCTTAAACCATGGATTTACCGACACTTTCCGCCATATCCATGGTGATATCCCCAACGTATACAGCTGGTGGGCGCAGAGAAGTAAAACAAGTAAAATCAATAATACTGGATGGAGAATTGATTATTGGTTAACATCAGATCGAATCGCCGATAAAGTAACGAAATCAGAAATGATTTCTTCAGGAGAACGTCAAGATCATACTCCCATCATTCTAGAAATTGATTTGTAAAACAAAAATTTTTCTTGTATCTTATTAAGAAATCATATAACAGAAACAGATAAACTTGAAATTGTGAGGCATAAGATGAGAGAATATACCATTAGAGGAACAAATCATAAAATTCGATACAACGATTTTCCGGGTGCACTAACACCTATTATCTTTATACATGGATTAGGATGTGCAGGCTCCTTTGATTATGTAGAAGTAATCTCCCACATGCAGTCTAAACACCGAATCATTTTAATTGATTTATTGGGTGCAGGTTACAGTGATAAACCATTATCTTTTGACTATACGATTGATTCACATGTTAAATACCTAAAAGAATTTGTTGACGATCTTAATTTGGAAGAAATCATTGTGTTTGGACATAGTCTAGGTGGGGCTGTCGCAATAGAATTATGCCATTTATTAAAAAACCGAATCAAAGCTCTCATACTCAGTGAATCTAATTTAGATCCAAGCAGTCACAACTCAGCAAGTTTTGAAATTGCTAATTTAAGTGAAAACAATTTTGATAAAATATTTGAAAGAAAACTTACAGATTATGAAACATTAGGAAATACAATGTGGGTAGCTACTTTAAAAAATTGGTTACCAAAAGCTGCTTTGGAAATTTCTAAAAATGCCGTCCAGGGTGGAAAAATATCATGGAGACAGCTTCTATATCAATTCGAATTTCCTAAATATTTCATTTTCGGGGAGGAATCACTGCCTGATGCAGATTTAAAAAAACTAAAAGAACATGATGTGACAATTGAAATTGTTTCGCATGCCGGACATTCAATGGCTTGGGAAAACCCTGCAGGTCTTGCACAAGCTATCAAAAAATGCTTATAAATTCCAGCTTATCGAGTTAAACTTTCGACATGCTTCAAAAATATTTGGTTATTTAGAGATTTTGTCGAAATTCTATTTTCTTATCAACTTTATCTGACGAGATCTTAAAAAAATACTCTTAGCGTCCATTTTTAAGACATCCATCTCTTCTTATAAGACCGTAAATGTTCCTTCCTCTAGACCACCTTAATCTGGACAAGTTAAGCAGCAAAATAGAGAGCCATATCTTTCTGATTTGCAATGGACTTAACTTGATTCTTTAGAGTTAGTTTGAAAGTGAGAAGTAGTTTCAACTGCCTCTCTACTACTATAAGAATAATCTTACAATATTTATAAATATCATTGAAAAACTTGTTCGCCGCAAGTTTTTCTTTTTTCTTACTGAAAATCATCCATTCTGCTGAGCGATAATATTTTTTCCTATCGAACAAAGTATTTTTCCTTTTTATCATACAAGGTTCTGACTTAAATCTAATCGTGATGACATAACAACCTGTACTATGATTTGATCAGTTGATAACCTTCCCACTCATAGCATCTATGGCGACTTTCTAAAAATCATAGTAATCAAAGAATGAGTAGAGTAATTTAAGAAAAGTAACGCTATTATAGATCGTCTCTTTAGATTTGGCATGTAGAGGTAATCTTCTCTGTTTTTTTAGAATAAACCACTCTCCTAACAATCTCATTTTTAGTAAGAGTAAATAAAGATAGGCTGTTTAGTTTCATTTTTATGATTTGAACATAATGAATGATTACAAAAACAGCTGCCTTGTTCCTCTTTTAAATGAAGAACAGGACCGCTGTTTAAACTTTATTATTTTATTATCCACTTGGACAGAACAGTTCTAAAATCTGCCATTAAGTACTGCATCTTAATCTTACAGAGTTCCATCCCATTCAGCATAAAACTCATTTAAAAATGTTTCCATAAAGCTATGCCGATTTTCTGCCAGAGATTTAGCTGTGGCAGTATTCATCGAATCCTTTAAGAGCAATAATTTTTCGTAAAAATGAGCAATAGCTGTGGATTCCTGTTGGCGGTACTCCTCTAAGGTCATTTCTTTGCGAATCTTAGTGCCAGGTACATGGATTAAATTTCCCTTACTACCTGCATAAGCCATCGTTCGTGAAATACCAATAGCACCAATGGCATCCAGACGATCTGCATCTTGAACAATTTGCCCCTCCAAAGACAAAACCTTATCTTTATTCAATCCAGCTTTAAAAGACATATTGAGAATAATGTCCAGTACAGAAGATTTTTCGCTTTCTGAAACATCATTATCAGATAACCAATCAGACACTCTCTTTACACCAAGATAGTCAGATTCATTCAATTTATCATCAGCAATATCATGCAACAATGCTGCTAATTCACAAATAAAAAGATTCGCATTCTCTTCACGGGCAATCCTAAGAGCTAAATTTCTAACACGATCAATATGCCACCAGTCATGTCCAGAAGAATCGTCACCTAATATTGATTTGACAAATACCTCTGCCTCCCGAATAATAGTTTGTTGAGTCATCGACAAATACCTTAGTAGGAACGTTTTCCAAAAATATCATCAGGAATATCATGAAAACCTTTACCTTCTTCAAAATTTTGAAATTTTCCTTGAAGAAAACGATAGGCATCTAAACGACTCTCATAACGAATAACAGCATCCTTAGCTCGCTCATCATTATCTTCTTCCCACACCTGCTGACTAGCCTTCATAGCACCCTCATTTATGACAATTTGAGTATTAACCCAGTCCCTAAAATCCTTTAAAAATTGTTCTTCTTTAGACATAAACTACTCCCAAAAACTTAAACTAATAGCATTATTATAACATGAATCATCTGCAAATCATAAAAATTCTAAATCTATAAAAATATATAGGACAACCTGATCAATCAGAAAAATAATCTTCAATAAATTAAAAAACAACTCTTGAGTTAGAAACAAAAGTAAACAATACACACATTTAAAACTAAGTTTCCGAAATTATTATCTGTTGACTACTGGTTTTTAAGTTGATTATTTCAAGAACTCTATAGAAGTGAAAATCTTCATATTTCTTATATGCTAAGTTATTTTTAAATTTTTATTGAATATTACTTTCTCGTATATACTAAAAAGTATGCTTATAAAAGAAAAGAAGTATCTAGAAAGATACTCCCAATCTATTATTCTGCCACCACCGAGAATTGAACTCGGAACTGAGCATTACCATTGCTCTATTATACCATTTAACTATAGCGGCAAAATACTAACAAAACAGGTTAGATCAACTAACCTGTATAAAATAGTCCGTACGGGATTCGAACCCGTGTTACCGCCGTGAAAAGGCGGTGTCTTAACCCCTTGACCAACGGACCATATTATAAATGGGCACGAGTGGACTCGAACCACCGACCTCACGCTTATCAGGCGTGCGCTCTAACCACCTGAGCTACGCGCCCAATTCAAGAATATTAAATTCTATGCCGGCTACATGACTTGAACACGCGACCCTCTGATTACAAATCAGATGCTCTACCAACTGAGCTAAGCCGGCTATTTCCTATATGCGGGTTAAGGGACTTGAACCCCCACGCCGTTAAGCGCCAGATCCTAAATCTGGTGCGTCTGCCAATTCCGCCAAACCCGCCTATATGACCCGTACTGGGCTCGAACCAGTGACCCATTGATTAAAAGTCAATTGCTCTACCAACTGAGCTAACGAGTCTTTATCAATTTTATGGCATAATATTGGAAACTTCGTTTCCTCTATCTGCTGATTGAAATCTCAATTTCCTCTCGATTTCAACGGTCCCGACGGGAATCGAACCCGCGATCTTCGCCGTGACAGGGCGACGTGATAACCGCTACACCACGGGACCTATTAAGTTTTACCTTAACTATGGGAGTTAACGGGATCGAACCGCTGACCCTCTGCTTGTAAGGCAGATGCTCTCCCAGCTGAGCTAAACTCCCTATTCGCTAAGCAACTACCATATCTAACAGGGGGCAACCCCCAACTACTTCAGGCGTTCTAGGGCTTAACTACTGTGTTCGGCATGGGTACAGGTGTATCTCCTAGGCTATCGTCACTTAACTAATGATTGATAATCCAATCAAAATTGAATACCTATATTCTAACAAGAAACCTACTCGCTGTCAATATTGACTCTTTGTTATTTTCTTTTGGATAAGTCCTCGAGCGATTAGTATTAGTCCGCTTAATGTGTCACCACACGTACACTTCTAACCTATCTACCTGATCTTCTTTCAGGGCTCTTACTAACATAACGTTATGGGAAATCTCATCTTGAGGTGGGCTTCGCACTTAGATGCTTTCAGCGCTTATCCCTTCCCTACATAGCTACCCAGCGATGCCTCTGGCGAGACAACTGGTACACCAGCGGTAAGTCCACTCTGGTCCTCTCGTACTAGGAGCAGATCCTCTCAAATTTCCTACGCCCGCGACGGATAGGGACCGAACTGTCTCACGACGTTCTGAACCCAGCTCGCGTGCCGCTTTAATGGGCGAACAGCCCAACCCTTGGGACCGACTACAGCCCCAGGATGCGACGAGCCGACATCGAGGTGCCAAACCTCCCCGTCGATGTGAACTCTTGGGGGAGATAAGCCTGTTATCCCCAGGGTAGCTTTTATCCGTTGAGCGATGGCCCTTCCATACGGAACCACCGGATCACTAAGCCCGACTTTCGTCCCTGCTCGAGTTGTAGCTCTCGCAGTCAAGCTCCCTTATACCTTTACACTCTGCGACTGATTTCCAACCAGTCTGAGGGAACCTTTGGGCGCCTCCGTTACCTTTTAGGAGGCGACCGCCCCAGTCAAACTGCCCGTCAGACACTGTCTCCGATAGGGATTACCTATCTGGGTTAGAGTAGCCATAACACAAGGGTAGTATCCCAACAACGCCTCCATTGAAACTGGCGTTCCAACTTCTTAGGCTCCTACCTATCCTGTACATGTGGTACAGATACTCAATATCAAACTGCAGTAAAGCTCCATGGGGTCTTTCCGTCCTGTCGCGGGTAACCTGCATCTTCACAGGTACTAAAATTTCACCGAGTCTCTCGTTGAGACAGTGCCCAAATCATTACGCCTTTCGTGCGGGTCGGAACTTACCCGACAAGGAATTTCGCTACCTTAGGACCGTTATAGTTACGGCCGCCGTTTACTGGGGCTTCAATTCATACCTTCGGATTACTCCTAAGCACTCCTCTTAACCTTCCAGCACCGGGCAGGCGTCACCCCCTATACATCATCTTACGATTTAGCAGAGAGCTGTGTTTTTGATAAACAGTTGCTTGGGCCTATTCACTGCGGCTGTCTAAAGACAGCACCCCTTCTCCCGAAGTTACGGGGTCATTTTGCCGAGTTCCTTAACGAGAGTTCTCTCGATCACCTGAGGCTACTCGCCTCGACTACCTGTGTCGGTTTGCGGTACGGGTAGAGTATAATTAACGCTAGAAGCTTTTCTTGGCAGTGTGACATCACTCACTTCACTACTAAACTTCGCTCCCCATCACAGCTCAACGTTATAGGTATAAGCATTTGACTCATACCACGCCTCACTGCTTAGCCCAGCTCTTCCAGTCGCTGGGTTGAGTTAGCCTACTGCGTCCCTCCATCACTATATACTCTAGTACAGGAATATCAACCTGTTGGCCATCGGATACACCGTTCGGTCTCTCCTTAGGTCCCGACTAACCCAGGGCGGACGAGCCTTCCCCTGGAAACCTTAGTCTTACGGTGGACAGGATTCTCACCTGTCTTGCGCTACTCATACCGGCATTCTCACTTCTATGCGTTCCAGCGCTCCTCACGGTACACCTTCTTCACACATAGAACGCTCTCCTACCATGACCTAAATGGTCATCCACAGCTTCGGTAATATGTTTTAGCCCCGGTACATTTTCGGCGCAGGGTCACTCGACTAGTGAGCTATTACGCACTCTTTGAATGAATAGCTGCTTCTAAGCTAACATCCTAGTTGTCTGTGCAACCCCACATCCTTTTCCACTTAACATATATTTTGGGACCTTAGCTGGTGGTCTGGGCTGTTTCCCTTTCGACTACGGATCTTAGCACTCGCAGTCTGACTGCCGATTATATCTCATTGGCATTCGGAGTTTATCTGAGATTGGTAATCCGGGATGGACCCCTCACCCAAACAGTGCTCTACCTCCAAGAGACTTAACATCGACGCTAGCCCTAAAGCTATTTCGGAGAGAACCAGCTATCTCCAAGTTCGTTTGGAATTTCTCCGCTACCCACAAGTCATCCAAGCACTTTTCAACGTGCCCTGGTTCGGTCCTCCAGTGAGTTTTACCTCACCTTCAACCTGCTCATGGGTAGGTCACATGGTTTCGGGTCTACACCATGATACTATGTCGCCCTATTAAGACTCGGTTTCCCTACGGCTCCGTCTCTTCAACTTAACCTCGCATCATAGCGTAACTCGCCGGTTCATTCTACAAAAGGCACGCTCTCACCCATTAACGGGCTCGAACTTGTTGTAGGCACACGGTTTCAGGTTCTATTTCACTCCCCTCCCGGGGTGCTTTTCACCTTTCCCTCACGGTACTGGTTCACTATCGGTCACTAGAGAGTATTTAGGGTTGGGAGATGGTCCTCCCAGATTCCGACGAGATTTCGCGTGTCTCGCCGTACTCAGGATACTGCTAGGGCTATACAAACATTTTAAATACGAGGCTGTTACTCTCTCTGGCTGACCTTCCCAGGTCATTCTTCTATGTCGTCTAGTCCCACGTCGCAGTCCTACAACCCCGAGGAGTAAACTCCTCGGTTTGCCCTCCTGCCGTTTCGCTCGCCGCTACTAAGGCAATCGCGTTTGCTTTCTCTTCCTGCAGCTACTTAGATGTTTCAGTTCACTGCGTCTTCCTTCAGCTAGTCTTAACAACTAGTGATGACAGGCATTACCTGCCGGGTTCCCCCATTCGGACATCTCTGGATCAGCGCTTACTTACAGCTCCCCAAAGCATTTCGTCGTTAGTCACGTCCTTCTTCGGCTTCTAGTGCCAAGGCATCCACCGTGCGCCCTTATTAACTTAACCTTATCTTTGATCTTACGATCTAAACTCATTAAATACTTACAGCGTTTCGGTTTATTTTCTTGTTACTTTCTACAATTATCTTTCGATAATCGTGGAATTTGATATAGATATTCAATTTTCAATGGACTATCTTAACATCTGTCTGATGTTAATGGAGCCTAGCGGGATCGAACCGCTGACCTCCTGCGTGCAAAGCAGGCGCTCTCCCAGCTGAGCTAAGGCCCCACAAAGACCTCTCAAAACTAAATAAAGATCCCAAACGTGCTTCCGTTTTCCTTAGAAAGGAGGTGATCCAGCCGCACCTTCCGATACGGCTACCTTGTTACGACTTCACCCCAATCATCTATCCCACCTTAGGCGGCTGGCTCCTAAAAGGTTACCTCACCGACTTCGGGTGTTACAAACTCTCGTGGTGTGACGGGCGGTGTGTACAAGGCCCGGGAACGTATTCACCGCGGCGTGCTGATCCGCGATTACTAGCGATTCCGACTTCATGTAGGCGAGTTGCAGCCTACAATCCGAACTGAGATCGGCTTTAAGAGATTGGCTTACTGTCACCAGTTCGCTGCTCGTTGTACCGACCATTGTAGCACGTGTGTAGCCCAGGTCATAAGGGGCATGATGATTTGACGTCATCCCCACCTTCCTCCGGTTTATTACCGGCAGTCTCGCTAGAGTGCCCAACTAAATGATGGCAACTAACAATAGGGGTTGCGCTCGTTGCGGGACTTAACCCAACATCTCACGACACGAGCTGACGACAACCATGCACCACCTGTCACCGATGTACCGAAGTAAAATCCTATCTCTAGGACGGGCATCGGGATGTCAAGACCTGGTAAGGTTCTTCGCGTTGCTTCGAATTAAACCACATGCTCCACCGCTTGTGCGGGCCCCCGTCAATTCCTTTGAGTTTCAACCTTGCGGTCGTACTCCCCAGGCGGAGTGCTTAATGCGTTAGCTGCGGCACTGAGTCCCGGAAAGGACCCAACACCTAGCACTCATCGTTTACGGCGTGGACTACCAGGGTATCTAATCCTGTTCGCTACCCACGCTTTCGAGCCTCAGTGTCAGTTACAGACCAGAGAGCCGCTTTCGCCACCGGTGTTCCTCCATATATCTACGCATTTCACCGCTACACATGGAATTCCACTCTCCCCTTCTGCACTCAAGTTTAACAGTTTCCAAAGCGTACATTGGTTGAGCCAATGCCTTTAACTTCAGACTTATTAAACCACCTGCGCTCGCTTTACGCCCAATAAATCCGGACAACGCTCGGGACCTACGTATTACCGCGGCTGCTGGCACGTAGTTAGCCGTCCCTTTCTGATAAGCTACCGTCACAGAGTAAACTTTCCACTCTTACTCCCGTTCTTCGCTTATAACAGAGCTTTACGATCCGAAAACCTTCTTCACTCACGCGGCGTTGCTCGGTCAGGGTTCCCCCCATTGCCGAAGATTCCCTACTGCTGCCTCCCGTAGGAGTCTGGGCCGTGTCTCAGTCCCAGTGTGGCCGATCACCCTCTCAGGTCGGCTATGTATCGATGCCTTGGTAAGCCGTTACCTTACCAACTAGCTAATACAACGCAGGTCCATCTCATAGTGAAGCAATTGCTCCTTTTAAATTAACAACATGTGTTGTCAACTCTTATGCGGTATTAGCTATCGTTTCCAATAGTTATCCCCCGCTATAAGGTAGGTTACCTACGCGTTACTCACCCGTTCGCGACTCAATCAATTCAAATGTAGCAAGCTACGGGAGAATCAATTGCGTTCCACTTGCATGTATTAGGCACGCCGCCAGCGTTCGTCCTGAGCCAGGATCAAACTCTCATTAAATAGTTTGAGCTATGCTCAGTCAGTTACCATCTGACTTATTTTTCTTCTTGACAGGTTACTTTCGTAACCCGCACGTTTGGTTTCTTTATCCAGTTTTCAAAGGTCTTATCGCCCCCTTCGAGGCAACTTCTATATTCTAGCAACTGTGGTTGTAAATGTCAACAAGTTTTTCTTATTTTTTTAAAAAATTTTTTCATTCAAATGAGTTACTAAAATAACAACTTTTATATCATACACTATCTCTCAATAGCTTGTCAACAAGTTTTTGTAAAAAAATCAAAACCACCCGTAAAACAGGTGGTCGGATCTATACTAATCTTCAAGTTTTTTGCTATTTAGCTTCAATTAAGCCATACTCTCCATCTTCACGTTTATATAAAACATTAGTTTGACCATCTTCTGAATCAGTAAAAATAAAGAAGTCATGTCCTAGTAAATCCATTTGAAGGATGGCTTCTTCAATATCCATCGGTTTTAAATCCACATGTTTTGTTCTAACAACACGTGTTTCTGAAACTTCCTCAGCAACTTCTGTTTCAAACTCACTTGTAAATACTTGTGCTGTAGGTACTTTCTCACGATGTTTCTTAGCAATTTTAGTTTTATTTTTACGAATCTGACGTTCGATTTTATCAACAACTAAATCAATTGAACCATACATATCTTGTGAGACATCTTCCGCACGCAACGTTACTGATCCAAGCGGGATAGTCACTTCAACTTTAGCTGTTTTTTCACGATAAACTTTTAGATTTACTCTAGCATCTAATTCTTGTTCTTCGTTAAAATATTTTTCAATCTTTGCAACCTTTGATTCGACATAGTTACGGATTGCATCTGTCACTTCGATGTTTTCGCCACGGATACTATATTTAATCATAAGATACCTCTTTCTTGCGCTTGAAGCGCTTTCTATACTTATATTATATCGCTTTCATGAAAATTTGCAAGCTTAAATGGTCATCTTGCCAAACTAAAACTAATGATTTCTTTGACGCCAATATCTTGTAAGGCTTTCTTTGCTAGAAATATGGTTTGCCCTGTAGTATAGATGTCATCTACAAGAAGAACTTTCTTCGGTATTTTAATATCCTGTTTTATTTTAAATACTTGTTCTGAGCTTAATCTTTCCTTCTTAGTTTTAGTTGTTTGTGAATCAATATCCTTTTTTTCAAGTATTCTTTCATAAGAAATCTCTGCTGCTTCCAGTAGGGCTTCGACTTGATTAAATCGTCTGGTTGCCATTCTTTTCTTACTTAAGGGAATTGGAACAACTGTAAAATCTTTGTATAATTTTAATGTTTGTTTGATTTCCTCTGCAAATTGCCACGCCATCAGATAGTCTCCTTGAAACTTAAATACTGAGAAATAGGTCTTCATCGCTTGATTATATCTATAAATACTTTTATGCTTAACCGAATTTCCTTTTGTTTCCCAGTCCAAACAATCTTGACATTTTTCTAAAGTTGTTTTTTGGTAACACGAAAAACAGGATTCTTCGTCAATTTTTTCAAACTGCTTTAGACAATCTTCACAAGTTTGAAAGCTTCTTCTTTTTAAAAATAGTACTGAAGTGAAACATCGCTTTTCACTGATATTTTTATAACAAAACTGACACGTCACTTGAAGCCTCCCAAATTATTCATCTGTCGAATTTCTTTTTTAGTCTTTTTGATAGCCCTTGTAAGCCCTTCATGAAAGAAGAGTAGATCTCCTGTCGGTCTCTCTAATGACCGTCCTACTCGACCACCTATCTGAATAAGACTAGAGCTAGTAAATAATTTATGATGAGCTAGTAAAACAAAGACATCCACTTTAAGAAATGTCACTCCTCTTTCTAAAATTGTCGTTGATATGAGAACTCTTAAATCACCATGTCTGAACATTTCTACTTCTTCTAATCTATCTGGACTATTACTAGAGACAAAACCTATAGAAACTTTGGGATATTGTCGACAAAGAACTTTCTTTATTTTCTTTCCAAAAGCAATATCTGGTACAAAAATTAAAAGCGGGTAGCCTGTTTGAAATTGCCTCTCTAGATATCGTTTTAGTTTCAATGGTATCTTACCAGAGTCAACCTTTTTCTCCAGTCCAGTTAGCCAAATATTCCGTGGTTCAATTAAGGGATTCCCATGAAATCTTCGCGATAAAGTTCGTTTTTTTAAGATTCCTTTTTTGACTTGTTTATCTAATTCTTCTGTCGAAGTTGCTGTCATAT
This sequence comes from Streptococcus pluranimalium, assembly GCF_002953735.1. NCBI lineage: Bacteria > Bacillati > Bacillota > Bacilli > Lactobacillales > Streptococcaceae > Streptococcus > Streptococcus pluranimalium. The sequence goes on from NZ_CP025536.1 coordinate 1,556,254, forward strand.
AGATGGTTAGACCATCTGCTTTTTTCGCTGTTCTAACAGCATGATAAAGTATCTTATTATCGACGTAGGGAAAGGCATCTACTTCATCAACTAATATAAGATCAAAAGAGTGGTAAAACTTTAACAGCTGATGGGTAGTTGCAATAATCAAAGGGGAGCCACTATATGGTTCAGAATCACCATGTAACAAATCAATATCACAAGAAAAATCCTTGCTGAGTCGCTTGTATAATTCAATACAAACATCTATACGAGGACTGGCCAAACAAACTTGTCCACCTTCATCAATCACTCGAGCGACTACTTCATAGATCATTTCCGTTTTTCCAGCTCCTGTTACGGCATGTACCAAACTATCCTTTCTATCCTCAAGTGATTGCACGAGACTACCTGAAATTTCTTTTTGATAACTAGTTAATTTGCCTTTCCATTGTAAAGCATTTCTTTTTGGGAAAGTTTTCGGTGGAAAATAATAGAGATGTTCATCTTCCGTCAATCTACCTAATAAAATACAGGAGCGACAATAACGTGTCCCATCCGGCAACTGCCAGTCAGTTGTAATCTTTTCTGAACATCTATTACAAGTAAGATTCCCATTTTCTTGAGTGAAAGCAGGTATCTTTATGGCTTCTTCTCTTTCCTCTGCCGTGATACTAGAACCTGCAAACCAGCAACCACTTTTTTCTTTTAGCGTTTTCATCACTTATTTATTCGAAGTTATCTGAAGCTTATGGTAAAATTTTTTTATGAATTATAAAACAATCACATCAAATCACATTACTGAAGAAGAGATTAAGAAATCACGCTTTATCTGCCACCTTAAACGTGTCACAAGTGAAGAAGAGGCTCGTGACTTTATTGCAGCTATCAAAAAAGAGCATTACAGAGCCAATCATTCTTGCTCTGCAATGATTATTGGCGAAAATAGTGAAGTCAAACGTTCCAGTGATGATGGTGAGCCTAGTGGAACTGCTGGCGTTCCTATGTTAACTGTACTTGAAAAACAAGAGTTGACCAACGTCGTTGCTGTTGTTACACGGTATTTTGGAGGAATTAAACTCGGTGCTGGCGGTCTTATTAGGGCTTATACAGGTAGTGTCGCCCAAGCCCTCAATGAGATCGGTTTAGTAACTGTCAAAGAACAAGTTGGCTTACAAGTGATTTTATCGTATCCGCAATACCAAACCTTCGCTAATTTTTTAGAACAAGAAAATTTAGAAGAATTTAACACACAATTTCTTGAGTATGTGACCAGCGATATCTATACTGACGAAGATAGGTTGTCTGATCTTCAATCTGCTTTAACGGAATTTTATCAAGGTAAGATCTCTTTCCAAAAAATCGATTCCAAAATTGTTGAAGTTCCTACTCCTTAATGATAAACGTTCCTTATCGCTTTGATAAGGAATTTCTATTTTACAACTTTTTAACTAGCCTTTATACTAGTAACCAAAACCGTTAGGAGCTAAAAGTATGTCAAAGATTTACAATCATATCACTGAACTTGTTGGGCAAACACCTATCGTAAAGCTCAATCGCCTTGTTCCAGAAGATGCCGCTGAAGTTTACGTTAAAATTGAAGCTTTTAACCCAGGATCCTCTGTCAAAGATCGAATTGCATTACAAATGATCGAGGATGCTGAAAATGCTGGAACGATTAAACCTGGAGACACTATCATTGAACCGACTTCTGGTAATACTGGCATCGGATTGTCTTGGGTAGGAGCCGCTAAAGGTTATAAGGTTGTCATCGTCATGCCCGATACTATGAGCCTTGAACGTCGTCAATTAATTCAAGCTTACGGTGCTGAATTAGTATTAACCCCAGGTAGTGAAGGTATGAAAGGGGCTATTGCAAAAGCTAAAGAATTAGCAGATGAGCGTCAGGGTTGGGTTCCTATGCAATTTGCTAATCCGTCAAATCCTAAAGTTCACGAGGAACAAACTGGTAAAGAAATCATCGATGCTTTCGGCGAAACAGGACTTGATGCTTTTGTATCAGGTGTCGGAACAGGTGGAACTATTACTGGTGTTGCGAATACATTGAAAAAAGTCAATGCTAATATTACGATTGTAGCAGTTGAAGCAGATGAATCTGCTGTGCTCTCTGGTGAGAATCCTGGACCTCATAAAATCCAAGGAATCTCTGCAGGATTTATCCCTGATACTCTTGACACAAACGCTTATGATCAAATCATTCGTGTTACATCTGAACATGCTTTAGAAACTGGACGAACAGTAGGTGCCCAAGAAGGCTTCTTGGTGGGAATTTCTTCTGGTGCGGCGATTTTTGCAGCTATTGAGAAAGCTAAAGAATTAGGCAAAGGTAAAACAGTCCTAGCAATTTTACCTGATAACGGTGAACGTTATTTATCAACAGCTCTTTATAAATTTGGTGAATAAAGTATTACAATCATGACTACCTGTCTAGCGGGTGGTTTGAACAGGGACTATAAACCCACATCATCAGCCAGCGTCTAAAGACGCTGGCTTTCATCTTGTTCAACCCTAATAAGCTTTTGACTCGTCACTTGCCTCTTAAAGAGGCGTTCTTATTACTCGCCATTATCCCTAAAGGGATCTTCATACTCTTTTACGCTCAATTTATCTAAGGCTATATCATGTTAATTCGCCTTCTTATTTCTAAGCTCATGAAGAAATCATCCACTGGATAATTTCTTTGCTCTTGAATATATTTTTTATCGTGGCTTCGTTTAGTTCAACTGTACTCACATAATACCCCTCTGCCCAAAAATGGCGATTCCAAAATTTATATTTGAGATTATCGTGTTTGTCAAACATCATAAGTGCGCTTTTACCTTTAAATATCCTATGAAACTTGAAATGCTAATTCTTGGAGGAATACTTACTAGCATATGTACATAATCTGGCATTAAATGACCTTCTATTATTTCAACTCCCTTATAGCTACATAAACGGCGAAAGATTTCGCCTAGACTACTTCGATATTGATTGTAAATTACTTTTCGTCTATACTTAGGTGAAAATACTATGTGGTAGAACACATCCACTTAGTATGTAATAAACTGTGTGCCTTTTGTGCCATATTTTACTCCATTCGCTTTACATTAGGCTTGAACACCTTTATCGTATCGCGTTTGGAGTTTTTTTTGGGGATAACCTTCGATGCGCACCTGCGGAGTGAAACGGACTTAAAGTTGTAAACAAAAAGACTCTACTGACATTTTTAATGTCGATAGAGTCTTTTTTTATTCTTCTCTTTTTAGAAAACGCAGACTTTCATCAATCCATTCTGATAATTTATCATTTAAAGGTTTGAAACCTGTCCGATGACGATTACTTGAAAAGCGGTGACGATGCATCATTTGGTGGCGATCTTCCTCCAAAGTCCTCATTGAGAGACTCGCTTTTTGAGTATATTCATCAACATCCAAGACCTGCACAGTAACCTCTTGACCAATCGATAAACACTTATGAATGTTATCAATAAATCCTGTTTTTATCTCAGAGATATGAATTAAACCTGTAATATCATTTTCTAATTGGACAAAGGCACCATAGGGCTTTATGCCTGTGATGGTCCCCTTGAGTTTATCTCCAATATTCATTAATCCACAACCTCAATTGATTCAATAATGACATCATCAAGTGGTTTATCTTGCGCACCTGTTTCAACAGCTGCAATTTTATCTAAGACATCATAAGATGCTTGATCTACTAACTGTCCAAAAACCGTATGGCGACGGTCTAAATGTGGTGTCCCTCCATTTTCGGCATAACGCTCAGCAATAGCTTCTGGCCATCCCCCACGAGCCAATTCCTTAGCACTATAAGGGAAGTTTACATTTTGAACCACAAAGAACTGACTACCATTCGTATTAGGACCAGCATTTGCCATTGAAAGAGCTCCACGAAGGTTATAGAGTTCTTCTGAAAACTCATCTTCAAAACTCTCACCATAAATCGATTGTCCTCCCATACCAGTTCCAGTTGGGTCTCCCCCTTGAATCATGAAATCCTTAATGATACGGTGGAAAATAATCCCATCATAGTAACCATCTTTTGCCAAACCTATAAAGTTAGCAACCGTTTTAGGAGCATGCTCTGGGAACAACTTAACAACTAAATCACCATGATTTGTTTTAATTGTTGCAATAGGACCTTCTACATTTTCTAAATCCAACTGTGGGAAGTGTAATTCTTTTTCTACCAAACCTAATTCCTCCAAGGCATGTAAAATGCCATCTTCTTCTACTTTTTCAGTAACGTAATCTGCTTTTTCTTTTAATTCTGGAACAGCATTACCCATGGCGATCTTAAGACCAACATGGTCAAACATCTCCATATCATTTGGCCCATCACCAAAGAATAAAACATTTTCTGGTTTTAAGCCTTCTTTTTCCAAAACGTAATCCAAACCGGAAGCTTTGGAAATCCCCAACTTCACTGTATCGGATGAGTGTATATGCCATGGTACCAGACGCACTTGCTGCGCCAATTCATCAGGCAACACCAGCTCTGAATTATTCTCAGCAAAGGTCCACATGTGGTAAACATCGTTGTTCAGATGAAAATCCGGTTCAACATCTAAGAGTCCATATACGGGAATCATGGCATGATCAATTAACTCTTTACGGGCTGATACCACTGGTTTTTCTTTCCCTGCAAAACCATAATCAATCCCAATTTCTTGGCACCATGTGACAAAAGATTCTATAATCGTTTTATCTAATGGTAAATTAGCCACTTCCTCACCTTTTCGATCAATGACATAAGTCCCATTAATCGTGACAAAATAATCAGGTTCTAGGTCACGAATTTCTGGAACCACACCATAAATCGCACGGCCACTAGCAATACCTGTTAAAATTCCCTTTTTTTTCAAAGATTTGAAAACCTTTGTTATCGACTGAGGCATATAACCAGTATCTTTAATACGTAGTGTATCATCAATATCAAAGAAAACTGCTTTTATCTTTTTGGCCTTATATTTCGTTTTGATATCCATTCTTTCCCCTTACTAAAAATACTATACTTATTATTGTATCATATTTTTTAATCTTCTTGGGGCACCAAATGATGTCTGAAAGCATACACCACTGCTTGCGTCCGATCATCAACTTGTAGTTTGGCTAGAATGTTAGAAACGTGAGTTTTCACCGTTTTTAAAGAGATGAATAATTCATCAGCTATGGTTTGGTTATCGTAACCTTTGGCTAATAAATACAGGATATCTCTTTCTCTAGCAGTGAGATCCTCATGCAGAGCAGGATGCTCGTCGTGAAGTTTCATCTTTTGCTCAACTTCTGTTTCAATAGCCAGTTGACCTTCAGCAACTTTTCGAATCGCATTGAGAATTTCTGGCGCATTGGACGTTTTTAACATGTAACCTTTGGCACCTGCTTGAATAACTGGGTAAATTTTCTCATTATCAAGATATGAAGTCAAGACTAATATTTTCGCTTCTGGCCATTCCTTTAGAATTTGTAAGGTCGCCTCCACTCCGTCCATCTCTGGCATAACCAAATCCATCACAATAACGTCTGGACGTAAGTCAAGAGCTTTGCTTATTCCCTCTTGACCATTACCTGCTTCTCCAATCACTGTAATATCTTGTTGAAGATTTAAAAAACTTTTCAAACCCATTCGTACCATCTCATGGTCATCAACTAATAATACGCTTAAATTACTCATCTACTTCTCCTACTAGTGGTAAAACCACTGTCATCGTAACACCTTGATTGGGTGCAGAAATCATCTGGAAACTTCCTGCCATATCTGAAACACGATCTTCCATATTTTTCAAACCATAACTAATTCTCTTAGCTTTTTCAACATCAAACCCTACGCCATTATCAATCATCTTTAACTGAATCGACCTAGGTGTCTGATAAAGATAAATATCCAGTTGACTTGCTTTTGAATGTTTTAGAGTATTACTAATAAATTCTTGAATAATACGAAATAAGTGATCTTCAATTGGCTTTGGCAAAACTTGTAAATTTTCTTTAAAGGAAACTTGAATTGGACTCTTATCTTTTATCTCCTGCAAAATCATCTCTAAGCCTTGTTTAAGAGACTTACCTTCTAGCTCAGTAGGACGCAAATGAAGTAGCATAACACGCAAATCATTTTGCGCATTTGTTAAGATATCTTCTGTATTTTTCAACTGTTCTTGTAAGGCCTCTTGGCTCATACTTGACAGGCTGTATGAGACCCCTGATAAAATCATGACAGCTGCAAACAACTCTTGACTCACAGTGTCATGTAAATCTCTTGCAATACGCTTTCTTTCTTCCTGTATGATACTTTCTTTTTGAGAAAGAGCGACATTTTCAGTATTTTGCAGTTGCTGAGTTAAGGTCATTGTTTTTTCAGATAACTGATTGATCATTTTTCCCAATTCATCATCTCCTGCCTGAACCGGTTGATTATGAACGATTCGTCTTAAACTTTTAAAAACATGGCGATGGGCATGATAATTAAGCAAGGTTGACACAAAAATTAACATAATTGTTAACGAAATCGTCAACAAAACAATAGAAAATATAAACTGATTTAGCCTTTCAACATCCATAACAACATCTTTTAAGGATATAGAAAAGGAGTCCAAAATCAATGAGACGATTGAAAATATAATAACTAGTGCATAAAGAAAAAGTAGAATAATATGAGATTTTCTCATCGGCTCATCACCTCTGTATCCCCTGCAAAGTTACTAATAACGATTTTCACACTACGGTTACTCTCTTCATAATCATCGCTTCTTAATTTGATTGTCTCATTTCTCAAATCATATGCTTTATGATCAAAAAAGGCTACTGATCCATAAATAGAACTCACCGTCAAACTAACAGAAACATCTATAGGCACAAGAATTTTTGTAGGCCCATATACCTTTCTGATGAGAATGACATTATCTTGATTCCTTAAAATCACTTTAGACAAATCAATAGTGTCATTCCCACTAATACGAATCACATCAATATCATCAAAATAATAAGTATCAGAAGTCAAATCATCCTCTTGACCAAACCATTGATTACGATACTTAGTTAAGGTCACCGGTCTTGTTTCAAACGATAATTCAGCCAGTCGATTATTTTTTTGAACCTGTGAAAAATGATTGATCATAATATAAATTAACCCTACTATCATTGCTAAAATAATAAAAGGATTGAGCATCATAATCAAGAAAAATATCAATAAACACGCTGTCAAAATGAAATTAATCTTATCGGTATTATTATAAAACTTAAGTGCTAATAAAGTTAAAATAAGAATCGCTATGAATCGTGGTATGTCATCTGATAAAATGGTCATCATCGCTAAAAGTAATAAGATAGCTTCGACGATTAAAAAAAATTGAAATTTACGCATAAAACCTCACTTTTATCACTACAAATAAGTTTACCACAAGTTTCGAAGTAGAGCATCAGCCTAAAGACTTACAAAAAAAGTATTTCTAATATGAAATACTAGAAATACCTGATTTGAATCATCATATTGATTTGTTACTAAATTACTGAAGAATAATGACCTTATTAGTCAGTAGTTTCTGGTTGGCTGTTTGCATCACCTGTTGCTTCCGTTGAATGGTTGGAACTAGAAGAACTACTTGATGAAGAGGTCTGATTACTACTATCCGTATCTATCTCCTCAGAAGATGATGACGGTTGCGTCGATGATGGTTCAGGAGTTGTTAGATATAATGTTACCGTTTCTCCAGATGAGAGTTCAACAGACGTCCCTGCATATGGGTATTGTGCATAAACCGTTGCCGATGACGACGGTTGATCTGAATCTGTCTGAATCTGAGAAGCTTTAAATCCTAGGTCTAATAAAGCATTCTTGGCATCTGCATAACTGTAACCAACCAAAGTTGGTATTGTTACTGTTGAAGCTGTTGCTACTTCAAAAATAATCTTATCATTACCTGAAGGGTTAAAATCTTCGCCAGCTTCTGGAGTCTGACTAACAATTTCTCCCGGTTCATACTGATTATTTGTAACTTCTTTTTTGACAATTTGATTTTTAGACAAACCATAATTTTCCGTCAAATCACTAACAGCATCCCTATATGACATCCCGGTATAATCTGTCATAACAAAGCGTTTAGAACCTTTTGAAACTAGTAAATCAACTTCGCTTCCCTCTTTTTGAGTGGTTCCTGATTTCGGTGTTGTTGAAATGACCTTTCCTTCCTCAACACTGTCACTTTCTTTACGAGAAACAGCTCCTACAGTCAAACCAGCCTCTTCTAGAGTGGCTTGAGCTTCTTGGATTGTTTGCCCTGAGACATCAGGAACTGTTGCACTATCATTGCTACTTGACATAAAGAAGAATGCAAAACCGGCTAGTAATAAAACGAGGGCCAAAATGAAAAATCGGAATAGACGTTGCCAAAAAGGTTTCTTAGACTTTTTAGATGACGGCGGTGTAGAGGCGTCTTTTTTAGAAGCTTCCTTTTCTTTAGGCACTTCAACACTATCCGAAGCAACTGCTGCTTTAGGTGCCTCTTTAACAGGTGAAGGCTCAATTTTAGGTAATGTCTTAGTATCTGTTGTATCTTGAAAAACTAACTTTGATTCTCTAGCACGGCGCGAATCTAGGGATGTCCCTAAATCTTGATACATATCTGTCGTTGATACATAGCGATCTCCGAGCTTTTTAGCAGTTGCTTTGATAACAACATTCTCCAAAGCTTGTGGAACATTTCGATTTTCAAAAATAATCGATGGCAAAGGTTTTTGAAAGTGTTGCAATGCAATCGTAACAGCACTATCACCATCAAATGGGATATGACAAGTCAACATTTCAAACAACATGATACCCATAGCATAAATATCACTTTGTATCGTTGCTTTAGAGCCTCGTGCTTGCTCTGGTGACAAGTAATGAACACTTCCTAACATCGAATTTGTCTGTGTCAAACTTGTCTCTGCAAAGGCTACAGCAATCCCAAAATCAGTTACCTTAGCTACTCCGTCTTTTGTCAAAAGAACATTCTGTGGTTTCAAGTCACGATGAACAATTCCTTTTTGATGAGCCAGCTGCATAGCTGATAACACCTCACTCATGATACGAACTGTCTCAGTATTAGAAAGAGGTGCATGATCTTGAATATACTTCTTTAAATCTGAACCATTAACGTATTCCATGGCAAGGAATTGTTGTCCATCTTCTTCGCCGATATCTCTGATAGCTACAATGTTAGGATGATTTAATTCAGCCATCGCACGCGCTTCTCTCTGGAAACGCGCGACTGCAATTTGATCTGTTTGATAATTGGTTCGAAGCACCTTAATCGCTACTTCTTCATTATCCAAAATCAAATCATGTGCCAAATAAACATCAGCCATGCCACCGCGACCGATAGATTTTAAAATACGATAACGCCCAGCAAATAATTTGCCGATTTGGATCATTAAGCATCCTCCTCGTTATAAGCAACCAAGACAACGGTAATGTTATCAAGACCACCTGCTTCATTTGCCGCCTCGACCAAGTTTTCTACCTTCTCTTGAAGCATCTTATCTGATAAGATAATCTCTAATTTATCTTGACGATTTACCATGTTGGATAAACCATCACTATTAACTAAGATAAAATCACCTGATTGAAGAGGTTGGATTCCAAGATCGATGTCTAGTGGGCTAGCCTGTCCGATAGATTGAGTAATAATATTCTTTTGTGGATGGACTGCTGCTTCTTCTTCTGTTAGTTGACCAGCTTTTACCAATTCGTTAACCAAAGAGTGATCACTTGTTAATTGTGTATACTCTCCATCACGAATTAAGGCTATGCGAGAATCACCAACATGAGCATATAACACAACATCTTGAACAAAAGCTAAAACTTCAATTGTTGTTCCCATTCCACTGAACTCTTCTGTAGCACCTAATGCATGAATCTTTTGATTCTCTGCTTCAATTGCTACTAACATCCAGTCGCGGATTTGCTCAAGATCAGTATAATCGGTATCTGCCCATTGACTACCTAGATCTGTAACAGCCATCTCACTAGCAATATTTCCAGCGCGATGCCCACCCATGCCGTCAGCTAAAACGACAAGTGTCACATCGCTCTGATTTTTGTATTGATTTACAAAATCTTGATTATTGGAACGTTTCCTTCCAATATCAGTTAAAAGTGAAATTTCTATCATCTATATGCCTTTCTGACGAATGCCAGCTTTCCTCCTACTAAGTCACTAGGCTTTTTTACGCAATTTTGCAATAAAGAAACCATCGGTATGATATTGTTCCGGCGTAATTAACAAACAGCCATCCACTATAATATCTTTCTTATCGTGATCTAAAGCTACTTGCTCAAAATCAGGATGACTAGCCAAAAAAGCCTTAATAACTTCTTGGTTTTCTTCTCTGAAAATAGTGCAAGTACTATAGGTCATTATACCACCTTTACGCAAGGTTTGACAAACACTAGACAGAATCTCTAATTGAACTGCCTGCAAACTAACAAAATCCAGACTATCCTTATTGTATTTAATATCTGGTTTTCGACGGATGAGACCAATCCCTGAACAAGGTGCGTCAACTAAAATTTTATCAAAACTTTCTACTGGAAAGGCCTTTGCAACTTCTCTAGCATCCAATTGTTTGGTTTCAATCTTATCAGCTAGTCCAAGTCTTTTTGCATTTTCTTGAATCAGTGCCAATTTATGATCATATAAATCTAGCGCAGTAATTTTCCCAGACGATAAATAAGAAGCCATGTGTACTGTCTTGCCACCAGGAGCAGCGCAGGCATCTAAAATCAATTCTGGACCTTTAATATCAAGGGTCGGAGCTACTAATTGACTGGTCTCATCTTGAATAGTAATAGCACCATTTTGAAAAGCAAGGCTTGAAGCAAAATGTCCTGATGATTTGGTCAAGCCAACTGGTGATAAGGACGAATAATCTGCCTGGAAATTTTCCTTGAATTCTTCAAGTCGATGAGGTTCTGTCACACGGATACTCGCCTTATTCCGCTCAAAGAGACTGGCAAAGATTTTTTCTGCTCGCTCTTGACCATATTGTTTGATGAGTTTTTTTACTAACCAGACTGGAAGGGAATATTTAATAGAATAACGTTTATTAACACGCTTAATAGTGTCAATATTTGGTAAATCAACTGAGGTTACTTTACGAAGAACAGCATTGATTAATTTCTCAGCTCCTCTATTGTTACCACGATTTTTAGCGATAGCAACCGCATCATTAACGACCGCATGAGCAGGTAACTTATCCAGATAAATCAGCTGATAAGCACTAAGCATGAGCAAGTCATAAACCCAAGGATCCAATTTATCTCTATCTTCGATAAAATGCGCCAAATACCATTCTAGGGTGATTTTACGTGCAACAGTCCCATAGACAATCTCCGTAATCAATCCCTTGTCTCTATCATCATAGTGACGATTATTAAGTAAGCTATTGAGAGCAATATTTGAATAAGCTTCTTCGTGAAAGACTTTCTCTAGGGCAATTAAGGCGCCTCCACGCGCCATTTTTTTCCAATCATTCGCCAAAGCTATCACCAACTTCTAAATCACGTCCAAGACCATTGAGAAAATCTGAAATAGCCATCTGTGGTTTTCCAAAAGGTTGGACACGTTTGAGGGAGAGAGCACCGTTACCTGTTGCCACAACAAGAGTTTTTTTGGTCTTTTCAATAATGTAACCCGGCTGTCCTTGTCCATCAACGCGTTCAACTTCATAAATCTTGAAACGTTTACCATTCCAAAGAGTATGAGCAATAGGCCATGGATTTAAACCACGGATAAGATTGAAAATCTCTTGATTAGATTTGGTCCAATCAATGCGCTCTTCCTCAGATGAAATATTCGGTGAGAAAGTAACCTGAGTCTCATCTTGTGGTTCTGGTTCAATATTACCAGCGATATAGTCTGGCAAGGTCTTCAAGAGCAGATCACGTCCAAGAATGGCTAATTTTTCAAACATGGTTCCCAAATTATCCTCATCAGTGATAGGAATGGCAGCCTTAGCAATCATATCCCCCGCATCCATTTGACGAACCATTTCCATGATGGTAATCCCTGCTTCCTTATCACCATTGATAATAGCGTATTGAATAGGAGCTCCACCACGGTACTTAGGTAACAAAGACCCATGAACGTTAACAGCAAAATCAACCGAGTCTAGAAGTTTTCCTGGTAAAAATTGTCCAAAAGCCGCTGTCACAATACCATCTGCACCAAGAGCCATAATATCTGACATCTCTTGACTGCCAGATAACTTTTCTGGCTGATAAACTGGAAGGTTATGTTCTAAAGCAACTTCTTTTACCGGAGTCATTTTAATTTCTTTTTTACGACCAACAGCACGGTCAGGCTGAGTGACAACAGCTAAAATGTCATATGAACCATCAGCGATGATTCCTTTTAAAACAGTTGCTGCTAAATCAGGGGTTCCCATGAAAATTAATTTTGATTTTGTCATATTGTTTCACTTCTACTTTCTGATAATCCTACTTATTTTACCATAAATCCAATAAAAATGAGATTAGGCAGTAGCCTCTGTTCTTCAATCATCATTAAGAAAATGGGCTATCAAATCTATTTTTTGAATGATCAATTTTTAAGACGACGCATGGTAGGCTAACATTGCTTACAGGACTTCGTAAAAAAACCATACGTCTGTTGTCACCTACATAAACATTTCTAACTTGAAGGACTATTTGAATATCTTTCACATAAACAAGTTCTGTAATCTCTCACATCATATTTTGCGGTTCATTATCAATAGTCACACGAAGTTGCTTATTTTCTGGTTTTTGGGTCCATTCTAAAAGAGCATTTAGTGCTGTTTCTAGTTGTTCCTCAAAGCGATACTTGATGATAATCTGATAATGAAATGTATTATGGGTTCTAGCGATCGGTTTAGGTGTTGGTCCTAAGAACCTGACATTGTCTGACAGATGACCTTTTAAACCTTTGAAAACATCGTAAGCTTTACGAACGGCTTCTTGTTCCTCCTGGTGAGATAAAGTAATACCCACTGTGTAATAGTAGGGTGGATAGCCCATCTTCTGACGAATCTTCATTTCATAGGCATAAAAACCTTCAAAATCTTGTTTCTGAGCAAAACGGATAGCATAATGATCAGGATTATAAGTCTGCACTAAAACTTCGCCTGCTTTATCAGCTCTGCCAGCCCGCCCAGCTACCTGCGTTAAGAGCTGAAAAGTTCGCTCACTTGCCCTAAAATCCGGTAGGTTAAGTGAAGTGTCAGCATTTAATACCCCAACCAAAGTGACATTCGGAAAATCCAAGCCCTTTGCAATCATCTGTGTCCCCAAGAGGATATCAGCTTCATGATTCCCAAAGGCTTTAAGAAGGTTTTCGTGGGCTCCCTTGCGACGAGTCGTGTCCACATCCATTCGTAGGATCCTGGCTTTTGGCAAGAGTTCTTGTAATTCATCAAAGGCCTTCTGAGTCCCTGTACCGTAGTAACGAATGCTCTTACTCTGACAGGACGGGCATTCCCGAGGAATAACCTTTTGAAAATCACAATAATGGCACTTCATAGTTTTGGTATCCATATGAAGAGTCAAAGAAATATCACAATTAGGGCATTCATCTACGTAACCACACTCACGGCACATAACAAAACTAGAATAACCGCGTCGGTTGAGCATAAGAACAACTTGCTCTTGTTTATCTAGCTTTTCTTGGATTTTTTCAATTAATGCAGGTGTAAAATTGCTGGTTTCCTGTTGACCAATATAATCTCTGAAATCAACAACGTCAACCTTAGGAATTCTGGCATTAGGATTAGCTCTCTCAGTAAGTTCTAAAAAGTGATAGACACCTTTACTTGCTCGAGCCCTCGTTTCAATAGCAGGCGTTGCTGAACCTAGCACTAAGGCTGCTCTGTGAGTTTTAGATCTTAATAGCGCCACATCTCTGGCGTGGTAACGAGGATTAGATTCCTGTTTATAGGTAGCTTCATGCTCTTCATCGATAATAATAGCACCGATATGATCAAGTGGTACAAAAATAGCTGACCTTGCTCCAACCACAACCTTGGCTTGCCCGGATTTTATTTTTCGCCATTCATCAAATTTCTCACCATCAGAAAGTCCCGAATGCATGATAGCCACTTGCTCACCAAATCGAGAAATAAAGCGATTGGTCATCTGTGGAGTCAAGGAGATTTCGGGAACAAGAACAATAGCTGTCTTTCCCATTTTTAAAACACGATCAATCACATGCAAATAAACTTCCGTTTTCCCAGAACCTGTAATCCCTTCTAGGAGAAAAGGCTTTGTATCTTCTTGACCGATAGCTTGTGAAATAGCATCAACAGCCTGAGCTTGCTGGTCATTTAAGGCAAGAAAATGACTGCTTTCAACCGACTCAAAATAAGCTGCTGATCGCTGCACTACTTCTTGACGTTCGATGAGAGCACCTTTTTGAATGAAATAATTGACCACATCTCTTGAATATTGTTTATTAAGGTCACTAGCTTTTATAGAAAAAGAATCGTCTTGTGCTAATAACCAAGCTTTAGCTTCCTGACGCTTTTTGGCTCGTTTAGAAATGTCCAAGTCAGCCAAAACCGACTTATCCAAATCTAAGAATTTTTCAGTCTTGACCTTCTTTTTATCACGAGCTAGGTAATCCACTCGTATACGTTTAGCTGCAATGAGACGATTAACCTGTTTTCGTTTGTTTTCTGGAATATCTGAATAAGAAAGACTCTCACATCTTCCAAAAATAGTTTCTTTATCACGATGTGATAATTCCTCACTTGGCTGAAGACGCTTATCATATTGCGAGTTGAGAAGGCTGGGAATCATGCTTTTAAGCAATGTGATTTTATAAGAAAAGACAGCCTTTCGCATAACATCTGCTAACCGTAATTGTTCTGGATTCAAAACAGGTTCCAAATCTAGCAAGTCTGCAATAGATTTTAACTCTTGAGGATCAGCATTGTTTTCTAGCGAAACGACAAAACCTTGCAAAAGTCTATTACCTTTTCCAAAAGGCACATGGACTCTTGAGCCAACTTGTATTAGCTCTTCAAACATTTCTGGCACTGAATAGGTGAACGGTTTATCCGTTTGCATCAAGGGCACATCAACAATAATTTGAGCTTGCATAGGTCTCCTTTTGAACTAAGCGATAGTGAATAATCGGATTGTTAGTATTCCTCTGAAAATTGAAAAAAGCTAAGATTGCAATCAACCTTAGACTTTTTGTCCCTCTTCTTGTTCTTCTTTTGCGATTTGTTCTTTAATTTTGCGTTCTTCCTCTTCTTTAGCAAGACGCTCCACTTCTGCTTTTCGACGAACAGATTCACGTTTTGCGACTGGATCTGGATGGATGGTTACATAGCCAGCTTCAATCTCTTCCAAAGCACGAAGTGTTGATTTTTCAGATTTGAATTCTTTAGTTGCTTTGGCACCAGCTTCTAATTCATGGGCACGTTTAGCTTGTAAAATAACCAAAGAGTATTTTGAAGGCACTTTATCCAATAATTTATCAATCGAAGGTTTTAACATCATAAGCGTTTTATCTCTTTTCTAAATCCTATTTACTTGCACTTGTTTTCGCAATCATCTTATCATAGCGACCAATGACACGTTCTACACGGAAATGTTCTGCTTCTATGATACGCTTAACCCGTTCCGCAGCGAGTGGCACTTCATCGTTAACAACGGCATAATCATACTCTCGCATCAAGGCAATCTCTTCGCGAGCACGATCAATACGGCGAGCAATGACTTCTTGACTATCTGTTCCACGACCAACTAAACGACCTTCCAATTCTTCCAAATCTGGAGGTGTTAAGAAAATAAAGACGCCATCTGGCACTTTTTGTTTGACTTGAATAGCTCCTTGAACTTCAATTTCAAGAAAAACATCAATTCCCTTATCTAAAGTTTCATTAACATAGGTTAGTGGTGTCCCGTAATAGTTACCAACATACTCCGCATACTCTAACATTTGCCCTTGACGAATAAGTTCTTCAAACTCTTCACGGGTTCTAAAGAAATAATCAACACCATCAACTTCGCCGGGTCTTTGAGGACGTGTCGTCATTGACACTGAGTATTCAAATTTGTGATCTGGTGTCGAAAAAATCTCTTGTCTAACTGTTCCTTTTCCAACACCTGATGGTCCTGAAAAGACAATTAACAAACCACGTTCAGACATCATGTTCTCCTTAGAAGTATTTTCTATCTATTATACCAAATAGGTAAGATATTTCAAGTTAATTGAACAGCTTTTCCAATTGGTCAGCCATACGAAAAAGAGAGGTTTTCCCTCTCTTTTATACTATTTGGCGTAATCAATAGCACGGAACTCACGGATAACCGTAACCTTGATATTACCTGGATAATCCAAATTATTTTCAATTTTTTCTCTTACTTTATGCGACAAAATCGTCACCTGATCATCGCTTAGCTTCTTAGGATGAACCATAATACGAATTTCACGACCAGCTTGAAGAGCGAAACTATTTTGAACACCATCAAAGCTTGAAGCAATCTCTTCTAAGTCACGTAAACGTTTGATGTAGTTCTCCATTGACTCATTACGAGCACCTGGTCGAGCTGAACTAAGGGCATCTGCCGCAGCAACTAGGACTGCAATCACACTATCTGGCTCTACATCACCGTGATGGCTGGCAATAGTATTGACAACAACTGGGTTTTCTTTATATTTACGAGCAAACTCAGTTCCAATCTCAACGTGACTACCTTCTACTTCTCGGTCAATAGCCTTACCCATATCATGCAAGAAGCCTGCACGACGAGCAAGTGAAACATTTTCACCCAATTCACCTGCCATGATACCAGCTAGCTTACCAACTTCAACAGAGTGGCGAAGGACATTTTGTCCAAAGGATGTTCTAAACTGCAATCGTCCCATAATCTTGATAAGATCTGGATGAAGATTAGGAGCGCCAATTTCATAGGCAGCCTCTTCACCATATTCACGGATACGATTATCTAATTCTTGACGATTCTTTTCAACCAGCTCTTCGATACGAGCAGGATGAATACGACCATCTGAAATCAAAGCTTCCAAAGTCATGCGAGCAATTTCACGACGGATTGGATCAAAGCCAGAGAGAACAACCACTTCAGGTGTGTCATCAATAATGATATCAATCCCTGTTAGACTTTCGAGTGTGCGGATATTACGTCCTTCACGCCCAATAATGCGTCCCTTCATACTATCATCTGGCAAGTGAACTGTTGTAATGGTTTGTTCAGTAACGTACTCACCAGCCATACGCTGCATCGCTTGCGACAACAAGTCTTTTGCCATTTTATCAGACTTATCTTTGATTTCTTGTTCCGATTCGCGAATCTTAGTTGCAATTTCTTGCGTTAACTTAGATTCTGTTTCCATCAAAATGACTTCACGTGCTTCAGCGATAGTCATATGTCCTACACGCTCCAACTCTTCACGTTTCTCATCTTCTAATTTACTGATTTGATTTTCACGTTCATCGATATGTTTAGATTTATCAAAAAGGCTTTGCTCTTTAGATTCGAGTGTTTTTTCTTTTGTAGCTAAATTCTCATCCTTGCGGTCAAGTGAATAAGCTCGTTCTGTTAAACGATTTTCTCTTTCTTTCAGCTCTTGTTTATCAGCTTTAAATTCCTGATCAACTTCTTCTCGATATTTTCTAGCTTCTTCTTTTGCTTCTAGGAGAAGTTCTTTTTGATGAGCAATGCTTTCTCTTTCAGCTGCTTGACGAATGGCTTGAGCTTCCATTTCTGCTTTCCCTCGCAAATTAACAGCATCCTGTTCAGCATTCAATAATGTCAATTCCGCTGCTTCTGTTGAAGACTTCATCTTCATCGTCATGATAGCGTAACCAACAGCTAAACCAATGAGGGCAAAAATCAATGTTATAATAACTTGCAACATCTTATTTACCTCAAAATTCTAAGGTTTCAATCTAGTCAAAACCACTTTTAAGTCTATCATATTTTAAGACTTTATACAATGAAAAATTAGAAGGATTTAACCATCTTATTGCCATAATCATTGCTTTAAGATGAGTAAACTGTTTAAGACTAGCAAGATTTCTGAACTAAGAAAAGTAAGAGAAGATTAATAGCCTTCATCGCAAAAATCTCTCAGTAAGCATTCGCACAGCTCGATGATAAGTCTTTACCCTTATTCTCAGATTTACAGAAGGAATAGCCGCTATTTTTGTCATAAGTGATCTTCAGATAACTTATGAAACCACACTAAAATCTTGTGCTAACGCAAACTAGAATGCTTCATTAACGGCTCTCTCTTAGTATTTATGGTATGATAATCTTAGAAAAAAATGGAGGCGCTTATGTCAAAAGAAGTTATTGTTGAAAGTTTTGAATTAGATCATACTATCGTTAAGGCACCTTACGTACGTCTTATCTCTGAAGAATCCGGTCCTATTGGGGATATCATTACTAACTTTGATATTCGACTTGTTCAACCGAATGAAGATTCCATTCCAACTGCTGGCTTACATACTATTGAACATCTACTAGCCAAGCTTATCCGTGAGCGTATTGATGGACTCATCGACTGTTCTCCTTTTGGATGTCGTACTGGATTCCACATGATTATGTGGGGAAAACAAGACGCAACAGAAATTGCTAGTGTCATCAAATCTTCCCTTCAAGAAATTGCGAATGTCACCTCATGGGAAGATGTGCCAGGCACAACTATTGAATCATGTGGAAATTATAAGGATCATAGTTTATTTTCTGCCAAAGAATGGGCAAAACTAATTCTAGAAAAAGGAATTTCAGATGATCCCTTCACACGTCATATCGTCTAAAACAAAAAAGAGGAAAAATCCTCTTTTTTTAATAATCTAAAGCATCAGCGTTACCAGGCTTATTACCAACAAAGTAACCAGTTTTAGCATTGATTGAGAACAAATAAGTTCCATCAGGTTTAAACATATTGTAGTAACCATTGCCATTAATAATATTAACACGCTCAAGGATATAGTTATTCCCTGAAATATTTCCACGCGCCTGAGCTTTTCCAACAACCGTTTCTAAAATACCAGGAGCAAAGTTCCATGCAGCATTTCCAGAATCTGCGATAGCTGTGTTATTATAAGGAACACGACTAAGATGTCTCTGAAGACTACTACTATCATAATTCGAGATTCCATAAGAAGATGTCGTTGGTGCAGTCGGAGCTGGGGCTACTGACTGACTAGCCGGAGCTGGGTTAGCATTTTGACTTTCCGTTTGAGAAGCAGCCGCAGCTTCTTCAGCTGCTTTTGAAGCACTTTCACTAGCTGCAATACTTGATTGGCGACTAGCTTCTGCTTCTGAAGAACTGCTGTCTTTAATACCTTTCAATTCATCTCGACCTTTTTTAACTGCTTTTTGTAAGAGATTATCTAACGTAGCATTTCCTGTGTTTAACGTTTCAACTGATAAGTCATCAAAGTTAGCATCTGCCTTAGGTTTCGCCGAATCGACTAATTCTCCATCAACAATAACATCTTTGTCAAACTTCGCATTGACAGCCTGAATACCATCAATTTGCTCTTTTAAGTTATCATATTTTTCCTTGGCAGCGTCATAGAATTTTGTACCTTCTAATTTTTTAAGGGCTGCTTCTAACTCAGGAAGTTTTCCAAATTCACTATTTTTAAGTTTAAGCGCCTTGTCATCAATGAAGAAACCATCATACATCTTGCTAAAGGCTTCATTATCTTTAATAGCCTGTGCTGATGCATTTTTCCCAGATGAATCCAAAGGTTTATGGTTGCTGCTTGATGCCTTTGAAGAACTTGGACTTGTCTCTTTTTTATTGAAGTGATTCACAGCAAAGACCGTTCCAAAAATGGCTAAAAGGAGTGCTAATAAACCTAAGAAGATAGGTAATTTCCTCTTATAGAACGGCTTATCATCCAAATCACTCGAATTTCTCAAAATAGAATCATCTTCAGCTTCCTCCGACAAAGTAATCCCCTCTTGTTCGTCAGTCTTAGCATTATTTGAATTTTGCGCCACAACGGTTGCTGCTGTAGTATCTGTACTAGTAGTTACATCCGTTATAGCAGCTTCTGATGCCACCGCTCCATTTTCAACTTCTTCTCGTTGCTTTTTGATAAAGTCATCCAAAGTGGCCGTATCCAACTCTTCCAAATTAACTTCTCTAGTTTCAAATTTTTGAGAAGCTACTTCTTCACGATGTTGCTTAATGTATTTATCTAAGATGCTGTCTTCGTCTGTTACACCAGCTTTAATCTCAGCATCTTTTCTGACAGCCTCACCAATGGTTAAATCTTTTGCTTTGTCAAAGTCTAAGTTGTCATTTTCTTTACTCATACAAGTCCTCTCTAATTAGCCTCTTGACGTTTAACACGTTGGCCAAAATATTGATACAAATCAACTTTCAAAGTACCATTATATAATTTTCGTTTTTTATCAGCCTGACTACCGTATTTGGTTTCAAAAGCTTCATCACTGGTCAAAATAAATTTGCTCCATGTCTTTAGTGGTGCAAAGGTTTGACCCATTTCATTATACAAGATGTCGATAGCTTTGTCATCAAGGAGTCGCTCACCATAAGGTGGATTAGAAATGATAACACCGTTGATTTTATCGGTTTTTAGGTCTTGAAGACGCATTTGTTTCAATTTGATAACATCTGCAAGTCCAACCTCTTCTGCATTCTTTTTAGCGATTTCAACCATTCGGCCATCAATATCAAAACCTGAAATGTCCAGTTCAATATCATAATTAGCTTCTGATTCTGCCTCATCTCTCATCTCTTGGACCAAATCCTTAGATACCCAGGACCAGCTTTCAAAAGCAAATGTTCTATTAAAGCCTGGCGCGATATTCATACCAATCATCGCAGCTTCTATGCAAAATGTTCCTGATCCACAGGTCGGGTCTATCAAAGGCTTATCTGGGTACCAATTACTGAGCATAAGGATAGCTGCTGCCATATTTTCTTTAATCGGAGCACCACCTTTTTCAACACGATAACCACGTTTGAAAAGGCTAGAACCTGTCGTATCAATCATAATCGTTGCCACGTCTTTCAAGATCGAAACTTCAATTTTATATTCAGGTCCATTTTCCATCAAAGGAACACCTTCTGGGCGATGGTAAATCTTTTGCAGTTTTTTAACAACTGCTTTTTTAGTAATCGCTTGAACACTTGGTTCATTATGCAACTTTGATTTAACACACTTTGCCTTCGAAATGGGGAAGGTCGATCCTAAAGGCAAATAATTATCCCAATCTAGAGAAAAGACACCTTGGAATAACTCTTCAAAGGTTTTAGCTGGAAATTTTCCAACAACAATTTTGATACGGTCAGCCGCACGGAGCCATAAATTTGTCTTGATAATAGTTTTAACGTCACCTTGAAAACGGACTTTACCATTTTCAACTTGGCACTCAATCCCCAAGTCTCTGATTTCACGTCCTACGACCGCTTCAAGTCCAGCTGCTGCTGTGGCGATTAATTCAAATCTTTCTTTCATTAGTACTTCTTTCACTTTTTACTGTTAAATAAAAGCTAGCCTAAGCTAGCTAAACCTATTATGTAATTTTCTATAAGCCATGTTTTGTTCAGAAGTTGACTAGGAACCAACTTCCTCGATAATCATCTGTCTACTGCTGTTGCAGTCAAGATAGTTCTGTTCGTCTTCCAGCTATCTCATGCCCCGACCAAAGTTTGGGTTGCTAGCTTGAGGGGTTTACCGCGTTCCACTTTCTAGGTTTCCCTAGAAACTTCGTCACTGTGGCACTTTCAAGGTTACTTTGGCATATCAAGGACTTAGCCATTTTACCTGCCGTAACGTATCATCATACGTCCCTAGGCTTATTTTTTCGCCTAGCACAAACACTACCGGCATCACAGCCAGTGCTAGCATGGACTTTCCTCATAGTATCAAAATACTACGCGATTATCCGAAAATCACACAGGAATATATTATTCCGTAATTTGTTTACCAAAAACTTCTTTTTCCAAACGACTAATACGCTTCAAAATATCAAAGTTAGTCACAGGACTTTCTGATAACTGTTGAATACTATCTGAAGTTCTCTGACCAAAGTTGACACCAGCTCTACTTGCTTGTGGCTGAGCTGTAACTTTTTTCAGACGTGCCTTCAATTGTTCGTTTTCTGCTTGAAGATCTTCGATCATGCTCGCATAGGCTTCATAGTCTTTAATAACATCATCTAAAAACTCATCAACTTCTCGCTGATCATAGCCTCGCATTACTTTTTTAAATTCTTTTTCAAAGATTTTTTTAGGGGTATTGATAATACTGGTCATTCTCTTGTCTCCAACACTCGTCATTCTATTGATACGATAATCATTTAATCATAAAATATCATACAGAAAATAGAATTAAAAAGCAAGCATTTCCCTCTATCATCAAGCTATTTGTTACTCATTTTCCATAGCAATGTCATTTAAGTCATCAAACCGTAATTGAGTGACTTTATAATCGGATTCCAGTATCATATTGTACAGGTATTTCAAATTTGTTTCATTGTCAGCATCATAAAATAAATAGGCTTGGTCTGTATTCGCAATTAAAAATTGATGATATTGCTTCAATTGTCCGGGATTTTCATAAGCCTCAAAACTATATTTTACAAAATCAACTTGTTTAAAAGTAGCTAGTTTAGTTTGATTAGCTTCGTTCCAATCTTCTCCTTGATTGGCAAAACAGAATATTGTTGCTAGCTTTAAATTATAATCGTCTTTCATCTCATTAGCAACTTCTAACACCCAAAATTCAAAGCCTAAATTGCCTGTAAAAACAAGCCATTCCAATCCTTCTGAACAGAATCGTTCTAAGTCTCTCCTGATAGCTTTTTTAATGATTAAAATACGTTCATCATTTTCCTTAAAAATTCCTAAATCAAAGCTGCGATAACCAGACACTAAAAGAGTGGTCATAATTTTGTTGTCCTCTCAAAAATATGATATAATGGTACGTGTTTATCTTACCATTATTTGAAATACTTTAGGAGAAATATGGTTAATTATCCTCATGGGATTGCTAAAAAAACACGACAAGTCTCTCCTTTAAAAAAGGAGTCTACAATCAACTTTGCCAATCGAGGGATGTCTTTTGAGTCGGCTATCAATGCTACCAATGACTACTATCTAGCCCATGGTATTGCGGTTATCCACAAAAAACCGACACCTATACAAATTGTTAAAGTTGATTATCCTAAAAGGAGTCGGGCAAAGATTGTCGAAGCTTATTTTAGACAGGCATCAACAACGGATTATTCTGGTGTTTATAATGGTCATTACATTGACTTTGAAGCTAAAGAAACCCGGCAGAAAACGGCTATGCCTTTGAAAAATTTTCACGATCATCAAATTGATCATATGAAACGCGTCATTGATCAGAAAGGTATTTGCTTTGTTTTAATGCATTTTTCAACCTTAAAACAAACTTACTATTTGCCAGCTCAACACTTGATAGATTTTTATCAAGTTGAGAGTGGTAAGAGGTCCATGCCTTTGACTTTTATTCAACAACACGGTTTTGCTATAACCTTAGCAAGCTTTCCTCAAGTTCCATATCTTGATATTATTGAACAACATTTTTTAGGTGGAATATAAAATGAATTACATTTCAAAAATCGCCAAATATATCCTTTTAGCAATGGCTGGACTAGCTATTTTAGGAGTCGTTATTGGTGGTCTCCTCTTTACTTTTTATGCTAGTACAGCACCCAAATTATCTGAAGCTAAGTTAAAATCAACAACTTCTAGTCTTATTTTTGATAGCGAAAATAATCTCATCGCTGACTTAGGAGCTGAAAAGCGTGAAAACGTAACAGCTGATAACATTCCACTTGATTTGGTCAATGCTATCACTTCTATTGAAGACCATCGTTTTTTTGAACATCGTGGTATTGATATTTACCGTATCCTAGGAGCAGCTTGGAACAACTTAACAAGTAACACGACACAGGGTGGCTCAACTCTCGATCAGCAACTTATCAAGTTAGCCTACTTTTCTACCAACAAGTCTGACCAAAACCTAAAGCGTAAAGCGCAAGAGGGCTGGTTAGCCTATAAAATGGAAAAAGAGTATACAAAAGAAGAAATCCTAACATTCTATATCAATAAAGTATATATGGGGAATGGTAACTATGGGATGTTAACAGCTGCCAAGTCATACTTTGGAAAAGATTTAAAAGACTTGTCCATTGCTCAAGTAGCTCTATTAGCTGGAATCCCCCAAGCTCCTAGCCAATACGATCCTTATACTAATCCCGAAACAGCTAAACACCGTCGAGACACTGTTCTATCAGAGATGTATGAATTGAAAAAAATTACTAAAGAACAGTATGACACTGCTATCGCAACACCTATTAATGATGGTTTAAACGAACTTAAAAAAGAGGCTAGCTATGAGCCTTACTTCGATAACTATCTTAAAGAAGTTATCAATCAAGTTAAAGAGAAAACTGGAAAAGACGTCTATACAGCTGGCTTAAAAGTCTACACCAACGTTAATTCTGACTTCCAAAAATTCTTATGGGATATTTATAACACTGATACCTATGTGTACTATCCTGATGATAAATTCCAGGTAGCCTCAACTGTGATGGATGTTACAAACGGTAACGTTGTTGCACAATTGGGTGGTCGTAAACAAGAAAATGTTTCCCTCGGAACCAATCAGGCAGTTCTTACCGATCGCGATTGGGGGTCAACAATGAAACCAATTACCGATTACGCACCTGCTCTTGAAAACGACATCTACTCAGCTACTTCTGCAAATATTCAAGATAGTTACTACACATGGCCTGGAACGGACCAACAAGTCTATAACTGGGACCGTAAGTACTACGGTAATATGACTATTCAACGTGCTATCCAGGAGTCTCGTAATATTCCTGCTATCAGAGCACTTGAAGCAGTTGGCTTGAAAAACGCTCAAAACTTCCTCAAAGGTCTAGGGATTAATTATCCTGAATTGCATTATTCTAATGCTATCTCAAGTAATACAAGCAGTAATAGTCAAAAATACGGCGCAAGCAGTGAAAAAATGGCTGCTGCCTATGCAAGCTTTGCAAACGGTGGTACCTACTATGAGCCTATGTATATCAATCGTATTGAGTTTAACGATGGTACGAAAGAAGATTATGCTGCACCTGGCAAACGTGCAATGAAGGCTACCACCGCTTATATGATGACTGATATGATGAAGTCTGTACTCTCTTATGGTATAGGGACCAATGCCGCTATTAGTGGCCTATATCAAGCAGGTAAAACTGGAACTTCAAACTATGCTGATGATGAATTAGCTAAGATAGAAGCTGAAACTGGTATCTACAACAGCGTTGTCGGTACTATGGCCCCTGATGAAACTTTCGTCGGCTACACTAGCAAATATTCTATGGCAGTATGGACTGGTTATAGAAATCGTTTGACACCTTTATACGGTGGAATGCTTGACACAGCGACAGATATCTATCGAACAATGATGTCCTACATTACAGGGGGATACAGCGAAGATTGGATTATGCCTGACGGTCTTTATAGAAGTGGTAGTTACGTTTACCTCAGTGGCTATACTGGAAACACTAACCTAGGTAACTACAACTACAATACTTACGGTACCAATAATACTTTTGGAACCACTAATGGTAACTACCTTAACGAAAACAGCTCTAATAGCAGTTCTATCCCTTCTTCCTCTGATGCTACGGCTAATCCTGCTTCTGAATCTCAGAACGGAAACACCGATAAGGAAGATAGCCCTCAAACAGATAACCAATCAAATCCAAATCAAGGTGGAAATCCTGGAAACCAAGATAAGGACGACTAATCGCTTATAGTACCGCATGTGATAACAATATAAATTACATGAAAATAAGGAAAAGCCCTTACTAGTGTTCATCTCACTAGTAAGGGCTTTTCCTTGATAACTTTTATAGAAAAAATTGATAAAAGCGAGGCTATCGTGAGATAGTTCTCCCATTCACTAATATCATATAACATTTTGACAAAGAGACAAAGATTCAGCTTAAAACTTTTAAAAAACAAAAACTGGCTTAGAATAAACTTATCAAGAAACTTTGATTCTAAGCCAGTTTATATTATTCAGTTTTTAACATAATATCTAAAGTCTACCTTGCTGCTCCGATTCTATTTGTTATAACAGAAAAGGCAAGATACTTACCTTCACTGGTTAAAGTAATAACAAAATTAGGAATAAATAGAATTAAGTCCCAAATTATCAGACCTAATCTCTGAACAATATATTTGGACTAAGATGAGTACCTTATGACTTAATCGCAATATTTCCTAATTTACCTTCAATATAAAATCATCTGGATCAGATACTATTTTGCTACTTTTCCCCTTTGTAGCATGTGGTAAGGACAATTTAAGATGGTCTAAGTGATTATCTTCCACCAAGTAGCGCCTCGATAATTTCGCCATTGTACCGTCTCTATAGAGAGTTAGTAAGCGTTGATTAACAAAGCGATGAAGCTCCTTTTCTTCTCTAGAAAAAATATAGTGTACAGGGGTATGATCAAATTTAGGGAGACCGACAGTAACTTGCTGGAGATTACTAAAGCGGTTATCTTTGATTAAATGGTTGGTTGCTAATTGATCAAATAGTTTAAAATCATAGTCCCCACGATTGAGACTATCGAACATACTAGTAAGACTCTCATTAGTATACTCTAATTGAACAGGAGTTTGAGGATTCTCCTCATTATATTTTTCCCAAAAATTAGCCGTTGTCGTTCCATGAATAACCCTTGTTCTCTTATTGGTAAGATCTTTAAATTGCTTGATACCACTGTTTTTATTAACTATCAAAACAGTACTATTATGTGCAGTTGCATAAGAATATAAAAAATAATTTTGACGCTCATCCGTCCTGGCAATTGAGCTAGCTCCCATTTGATAGTTATTTTCTTTAATTCCAGCAAAAATAGAAGACCACTCTGTTTTACGAATTTTTAGCTGATAAGTGTTAGAATCTTTAAAAATTTCTCTTGCTAACTCAATTTCATAACCTGTTAGTGCCTCATCTTTTATATATGAGAATGGTTTTGTTGTACCGACAGTTGCCAAGGTCACCGTTCTACGCTGAGGTTTCCAACATTCTATCAGTAAAAATCCTAGCAGTGCTATGATAGTAAATCCAAGATATAAACCCATGACTTTTTTTAATTTCATTCTGCCTACTTCTATTTTAAAGGTTATTCATATTTTAGCACGCTATCGAATTTTTAACAATATTTTGTCATATCTCATTAACGAAAAGACTCTGGGATGTACTGTCCACCAATAATGGGACATCAGAAAAATACTTTTATACACCCGCTTTTCTTATCCAGCTGCGGTACTTTATTGCTGTTCCACCTTCAAGCGTAATTGCTCCACGTCAGATGGCTGTTCTAGCCCAAAGTTAGAAATGAACAAGTGATAGGAAATCCAATTGTTCGAGTTACTGATTTTCGTCCTACTCTCCTATTTTTTTAGTACTAGGAGTTGCGAGAAGTAAGGTAGTTACCGCCTAAAAAGGTATTTATCGGCACGTTCCTTAGTATAACTAAGGTTATTTGCCGCAACTTGATAATGACCACTGTCTAAACCAACAAAAATACTTTCCCAAGTCGTCTTTTTAAAAGAAAAGAGGCGGATATCTCCTGCAGTAGCCACAACCACTTCCTTCTCCTTGTCATGAGCAAAAGGTGCTACAAGTAAACTTCCTACAACAACTAATCCTAAAATAATATTTTTCTTCATACCTTATCTCCATTCTAATAGTCACTAACAACTTAGTTGATATGATACCAAAGACTCTGGACGATGACTAATCCTATTTTTTATGGTAAGTTATCATAAATCTTTCTAACAAAAAAGAGGCTTGAGCCTCTCTTCTTTATTAGAAATCTGCCACGTTGTGGTAAACTTTTTGGACGTCATCATCATCTTCCAGCGCATCAACTAGCTTTTCAAAGGTTTCTAAGTCTTCTCCCTCAAGCGTCACTTCGGATTGTGGAATCATTTCAAGTTCAGTCACTTGGAATTCTTCAATACCTGATTGGCGAAGAGCTTCCAGACCATTGTGAAGATCTGTTGGTGCTGTGTAGACAGTGATAGTTCCTTCGTGCTCTTCGACATCGTCTACTTCGACATCTGCTTCAAGCAATTGCTCAAAGATAGCATCAGCATCATCGCCAGTGAAGACAATAACACCTTTTTTATCAAACATATAGGATACAGAACCTGCTGCACCCATGTTGCCCCCATTTTTACCGTAAGCTGTACGAACATTAGCCGCTGTACGGTTAACGTTTGACGTCAAGGTATCGACAATAATCATTGAACCATTTGGTCCAAAACCTTCATAACGACCTTCTACAAACGTCTCATCTGTATTACCTTTAGCCTTATCAATGGCTTTATCAATAACGTGTTTTGGTACTTGAGCTTGTTTGGCACGATCGATAACAAATTTCAAAGCTGAGTTTGTTTCTGGATCTGGATCACCTTGTTTAGCAGCAACGTAGATTTCGACACCAAATTTAGCGTAAACTTTAGACGTTGCGCCGTCTTTAGCCGTTTTCTTTGCAACAATATTTGCCCACTTACGTCCCATGGGATTCACCTCTTAAATTTATATGATTTTGGCCTATACTAAGGACCAATGACTTTACTATTATAGCACTTTGGCGGGATTTCGTAAAATATCATCCTAGTCACTCATCTGGTTCAATCCCCAAAGGGATACGCCCTAAATTCTGCTCAATGATATCTGGATGTCCCAATCGATAAATAGTATCAGCCCGTTGACTCGTTTCATCCCAAGGAACCTTACCGATGCGGCTGATAATTTCCACAGACTTTTTCACACCTTTTAAATGTTCTTGCCCTTTTTGGGAAAATCCTAACAGTCGAACAGCTTCAGGAATTGGTTTTTCCACAGCATTGACTAAAATGTAGGTCAACACCCGTCTAACCCTGGCTTTCGTAAACCGTTTAGTAGCAACTTTAGCCACAAGATCTTCAAGCGAGGAAGCTGATTGGATAACTGATTGTATCCGACTAGCCAATTCGTCATTCACTTGAAAGACTTTGGTCAAATCAGAATGCGTGAGAACCTGGTATTTTAACAAGGGAAAATAGTTATCCCAAGACACTTGTGGACAAGCCTGTAATAAGTCATAGTTAGGCACGGACTTTTCCACAAAAGCAGGGTCATTTCTGTGCAGGCGAATAGCAGTTGCTGAAGCAATCGTCTCGGATTTGCTTTCTGAGTGGAAACCAGCGCCTAGGCGCTTAATAGGCTGTAATTTGATCTTTCTAACTGCACATGCCTTAGCATAAGCCAATCCCAAGATGTGATTTGGCGTATTGCCAGAAAAAGAAATCCCTGTAAAGTGCTCCCACATGTCTTGACTTTTTTGAGGATAAGATAGGTGATCTGGCAGACTAGCCAGGTAATCCTTCATGGCAGCTTGCTTGGTCGCATAAGTCTCAGCCATCTGATTATAATCAATCATTTCTTCCGTTCCAAAGGTCAGCTGATTAATACCCAACTTTGCAAGAATGGCAACCGCACCGTCAGCGAAATAGTCGGCAGACTGGACGGAAACGAGAAAAGGAAGCTCCACCACGAGGTCCGCACCATTTTCCAAGGCCATCTGCGCCCTGGTCCACTTATCAACAAAGGCAGGCTCCCCACGCTGCATAAAATTACCAGACATTGCAACAATTTTGAGCCCTTCTGCTTGCTCTAAGAGGTATTTATGTCCATTATGGAATGGATTAAATTCAGCGATGATACCGGTGATTGTCATAAAAACCTCGTTATTTTTGCGCCACAAAAAACCATCTCTTACTTGTCTCAGTTGGCTCTTTATCTTCAAAATCGGCATAGAGTTTGAAGGATTTGAAGCCAGCTTGTTCAAGTAGAATGTCATAGGTTAAGACTTCGTAAGTGCGTTCGTCATGGACTTCGTCAAAGCGAGTGAAACGGCCATCCTCATCTTGGATAAAGAAGGTTAACTCATGTACGACTGAGTGTGGCGCTTCATCTTCAAAAGAATCCCAAACCATGGCAAAGTCTTCCGCATTTTCGTGATAAGAGTAACCCGGGAAAATCTCATCAATTTGATAGGTTGAGTGCACATCAAAAATAAAAACACCGTCTTCTTCTAAACTGTCATAAACTTGCTTGAAGACATCTCCAACTTCAACCTCGTCCTGCATATAACAGATAGAATCTGAATAACAGGTCACAAAATCGAATTTACCAGCTCTTGATAAATCCAGCATATTGCCTTGTTGGAAAGCAATCTTTTGCTTGGCTGATTCAGCTCGCTTTTGGGCAATATCTAACATTTCTTGACTCAAGTCTAAACCAGTTACATCAAATCCTGCTTGCGAGAAACGAACAGATTGAATTCCAGTTCCACAGGCTAATTCTAGTAATTTTTTGCGATGGTTTGATTTTGGTAAATGACGGAGCGAAAAGTCCGTCCACAAGTCATAAAGAGAGTCATCCATGATAGCATCGTATACTGATGCAAATTTTTCGTAATTTTTGTTCATGATACAACGTGCGGCCGTAGGCAAAGACACAGTAAAAATAGGAGATTAACACAGTACACAGTGGTTTTGGATACAAGCCAATCTATCTTTTTTACACTGTCTTCGTCTTTAGCGTGTGTTCAAATGAGAACCTCCGTGACCGCCTTCCTTTCTGTCAATTCTCAAAAACCTTGCCTGAAAGCAAGGTCTAAATATTATGCAAGATATGCTGCGACATCTACTTCCGGAGCTTCATGCCAGAGTTTTTCAAGATTGTAATGGAAACGTTCATCTTCTGAGAAGATATGTACAACGACATCGTTGAGGTCAAGAAGAACCCAACCTGTCTTGCTGTCGCCTTCAATATGACTAGGGTCTCCACCAGCTTCTTTGACTTTTTCACGAATGTTATCTGCAATCGCCTCTAATTGACGGCTATTGGTTGAGCTAACAATGACGAAATAATCCGTCACACTAGTCAATCCTGCTAAATCAAGGGCAAGAATATCTTCCCCACGTTTTTCATCAGCTGCTTTGACAACTAATTCAAGTAATTCTGTTTTGTTCACTATTTTTCCTCTTTTATTAATTCTTCTAAAAAATCAACTTCGGCAAAACGATCTGCCCATATATTTTCGTAATGCTCAATCAATGTTGTTGCTTCTATGTCTTCTGCCTCAAAAGTTGTTGTACCATTTTCAATGACAAACATAGTATATCCGTATTCAAAAGCTACTTTTATGGTAGTATCCACACAATATTCTGTTTGCATTCCTGCTATAATTAGCGACTCTATCCCCTGTTCATCTAAGTAAGCTTTCAATCCAGTATTTTTAAAAGCACTATTATAAGACTTTGAAATCTTTTTTTCCGCTTGCTTAGGTGCAAGTTCTGAATAAATCTGCCAACCGTGAGAACCTTCTATAATGTCATCATCCTGATGTTGGATAAAAATAACCTCTATTCCAGATTCTCTAGCCCAGCTTATTGCACGCTTCCAAATAGCAATCCTTTCCGTGATTTGATAAGGATTTGCTTCAACCAAAGCATTCTGGACATCAATCATCAATAAAGCTTGCTTCATCCTTAATCTTCCTTCATGTACTTGACAAAACTATTGTAAGTTTCGATGGTTTTTGGGTAAATGGGCTGTGCTTTTTGAGCTAGAAAGGCTACGGTGTTAATGGTTTCATAAGCCACTGCTTGATCGAGATTTTGCTGTGCAATCTCTCGTGCTTTAGCAACCAAGGGGAAATCACGGTTATGTTCAATGTAATCTGCCACATAAACAATCTTATCCAAAGTTGTCATGTCAGCAGCACCAATGGTATGAATTTCAATGGCACGTAGAATCTCTGGATCAGTTAAACCAAGTTCTTCTTGGATTTTATATCTACCAACCACACCATGCCAGACATTGTTATTCCAGTTTTTTAAATCAGGATCAAGCTGGTATTTATCAATCAAGTCTAAAAATTCTTGGTCTGAACTTTCTTTGGCATAATCGTGTAGTAGCCCTGCTAAGCCTGCTTTGACTTGATCGTAATTGTTTAAACGGGCTAGCTCTATAGCTGCCTGCTCGACGCCTAGAACGTGTGTGAATCGTTTGGCACTCATCGCTGACTGCAGTTTTTCCAAGAGTTGGTCTCTATGATAAGCTGTGTAGGATTGGTAACTCATCGGTAAAGTCCTTCTGCTTCGATATAATCCAAGACTGGTTTTGGAAGGAGGTAGTTAGGCTGGCGATCTTTCTTTATGAAATCACGTATCATGCTTGAAGAAATGTCCATGAGCGGAACGTCAACCCAGATAACCGGATAAGAGGTTCCTGCCTTGTATTTGGGGCGTTGAACACCAACAAACTGAACCATTTGGATAAGCTCATCAATCTTATGCCACTTGGGTAGGTAGTCAACCATATCGGCACCAATGATAAAGTAATAATCCACGTCGGGATTCTTCTCTGTAAGGAGCTTCATAGTTTCATAGGTATAGGAAATGCCTTTACGTTCAAGCTCAATGGTCTCAATATCCAAGCCTTGCACATCTTGAATAGCCAACTCCAACATTTTAAGTCGGTGTTTCTCATCAATAGTCTCTTTGTGATCCACGTGAGGTGGCTCAAACTCAGGCATGAGGTAAACCTGATCCAAGCCTAATTGCTGGCGAACCTGGTCTGCGACTACCAAGTGAGCGTTATGAACAGGGTTAAAATTTCCCCCTAAAATACCGACCTGTTTACGGTCAGTTTCTTTTTTCTCTTCTTCTAGCTCCACTTTGGTAAAGGGAGTTAAGAGCTCAATAGGCATAGCTACTCCTTACACGATACGTTTGATTTCTTACTCTAGTTTGCTTTTAAGGCTTTCACTTTTGGTGAGAGCTTACGATTTTCTTTTTTGGCTGATTCTTTAAAGAGGATTAGGATACGACCAATTTTAAGAACGGTATCGCAACCAATTTCATCTTCGAGCGTTTCAGCTACATCATGAATGTCTTCGTCTGTGTTTTGAAGAAGGGTTACCTTAATCAATTCACGCGCATCTAAAGCGTTACGAACACTGGTTTTAATTTGGTTATTTAAACCATTTTTTCCAATTTGGACAATAGGTTTTAGGGAATGCGCCTCTGATTTTAAGAAGGCACGTTGTTTACTTGTTAGTGACATAAAATCTTTCTTTTCTATCTATTAAATCAAAGCTTTGCGAACAAGCACTGACACCCCTTCTGGTGCCCAGGCCGCAACAACTGTCGGATTTTCAGCAGTAGTATTGACACGAATCCAACCAAGTCCTGAAAAGACGATATCTGTCTTATCTTTGATGGTAAATTCATGGCGAACTAATTTTGGAAAATCAGCTTTTTCTTTGTTAGAAGGTGGGGTCAAAAGACTACCAGCATGCTTGTCATAAAAAGCATCTGCCCCTTCTAATTTCGTACGGTGTAATTCTAAATTATTATCAAAATAAGCGGTAAAACCTTGCTTTTGCCCTGAAACAAAATCAAATCGTCCTAAACCACCTAAAAAGAGGGTTTGCCTTGAATTTAGCTGATAAGTCTTGGGCTTGATTTCCTTTTTAGGACTGATGTATTTAAGGTTTTTAGCGGTCAAATAATGCGCCATTTGGTGACGGTGAATAATCCCTGGCGTATCATAGATGTAAGTACCATCATCCAGCGGAATTTCAATCTTATCAAGGGTTGTTCCAGGGAAGCGTGATGTGGTAATCACATCTTTATCCCCTGTGATTTCTTGAATAATAGCATTGATAAGAGTTGATTTACCAACGTTGGTTACCCCAACAACAAAGACATCACGTCCATGGCGATATTTTTCAATAGCCTCAATCAAATCACGAATAGCTGTTTTATTTTGCGCACTAGTCAAGACTGTATCAACAGGTCTAAAACCTTCTTCGTGAGCCCTTTCCGTCAGCCATTGTGTGACTTTACTATCTTTGACAGACTTAGGTAAAATATCTTTTTTATTGCCAACAAGAAGGACATCATTCCCAGATACAAAACGAGGCAAGCCAGGAATGACTGAGCCATTAAAGTCAAAAATATCAATGACATTAACCACTAGGGCATCACTATCACCAACTTCATGCAAGAGTTTTAAAAATTCATCGTCTGAGATATTAACATCAACGATTTCATTGTAGTGACGTAGTCTGAAACAACGTTGACAGTATAACTCACCAGTTTCTAGTCCTTTTTCTAAAGCACTTTTCGGTGTATAACCTGCTGCTTCTTTGGTCTCAGTTTGAATTTTGGCTCCGCAGCCAATACACATTAAATCTTCCATTAAATTCCTTTTTGATAGATAATTTTCCCGTATTTGGCTTCTAGTTTAGCCCAGACACGGCGTTCACGTGCACGGTTCACTTTTGTATTCCAAGCGTCTGATGGCACAATCGGTTTCACAAGAATCGAACGAATACCTGCACGATGTGCTGCACGAATATCCGTCATCAATTGATCACCAACCATAACAACTTCTGATTTGTTAAAACCATAGCGCCCTATTGCAATATCAATACCACGGGTGAAAGGCTTTAAGGCACGACTGACAAAGTCTACACCAAAACGCTCCACCGCTTGTTTAACACGTGCATGATTATTGTTAGAGACCACAACAACTGGAATGTCAGCTTGTGTCATTTCATCCAACCAAGCTCTTAGCTCATCTGTACCATCAGGATTATTCCAAGCAATCAAGGTATTGTCCAAATCTACTAAGACCGCACGAATACCCTGGCGGATTAAATCGTCCGCCCGCAAATCATAAACAGCCTCAACCACATGGTCCGGCCTATAATCTTCAATAGCCAATCTATTCTCCAAAAAATATAATATTACTCTTTATTATAGCATACTTTAAAGGCTTTGGGAAAATGCCAAAGTTCTTTTTATAGAAAGTCTAGTTGCTCTTACTTAATACAAAAAATCATGGATTTCAACCAAAGTAGTTGCAACTTTTATAGTCAAATATCATTAACTAATGATTGATACGCCAACTATAATAAGCTTGAAAAAGTATCAATGAAAATACGGTGCTATCAGGAAAATAGTTATAAATATTATACGTCACACACTATTCTTTAGCTAGTTTATCTTGGAATCTAAAACAAAAAAACTAGCTCATTTTTAAAAAATGGGCTAGTTTTTGCTCGTTTAAATGACTTAGAAACTTCTGAGTTAAGAAGGATTAAATATTAATAATGCTACTGAAAAGTAAATTTAAGTTGGGCTTCTGGGTCAATCATCTTGAATAAATTATTATAATAATCTATTGCAGATTCTTTGATCATACTGTTACTCGTGGTGCTAGTTAAGTTTCAACGAATCAGGGCAGTAGGTACGATAAAATTGAGAACCGATTTGAGCTAATTGTTTGATATTCCATTATAAATGATGGAATTTATCGGTATACTGTAAGTGGCTCATTGGGACTACCTCCTGTTTGTTTTGTCACTTACAGTATAGTCCTTTGGGGCTTTTTATTGTCGTTGAAACTTAACTAGCACCACGAGTATTAAAGAAGTATCTACAAAATCATTCAATCACTTGAGTTTCTGCCATTTTTTTATACCAGTAGGCACTCTTTTTAGGATAACGTTCTTGAGTTTCAAAATCGACATAGAAGAGACCGTAGCGTTTTTCATAGCCATTTGACCATGAGAAGACATCCATTAATGACCACATAAAGTATCCTTTAACATTTGCACCATCTGCAATCGCATCGGAAATAACTTCTAGGTGTTTTTTCACATAATCGATACGACCATCATCATAGACTGTATTATCTACAAACTCATCTTTATAGCCAAGACCATTCTCTGTGATATAAATTTTCTTGTAGTTAGGATAATCAGCTTTAACACGCATGATTTGGTCATATAGTCCTTGTGGGAAGATAATCCAGTCCCAGTCAGTTTTTGGAACATCAACAGGAGCCTCTCTGCGACCAACTCCTTTGATTTGGTATTTAGAGCTGCCTTTTTCCCCTTTACCATTATGAATGATTTCAGTCTCACCATCAAAAGCTTGCATCCAATCACTCATATAATAGTTAATACCAAGGAAATCATTCAAATCTTTTGCGGCGTCTAGTGCGGCAAAATCTTCCTCACGAAGATCAAGTTCACCGCCATTCACCTCAAGGATATGGTTAACACCTTCCATTGTTTTATCTGAATACTTACCAAGATAAGTAGCATCAAGGATAAATTTATTATGGATGATATCTTCAAGTTCAGCTGCTCTAACATCATCAGGATTGTTAGCGTTAAATGGATACTTAGTTGGAAGTGCATGGACAACACCAATTTCACCTGAATAGCCACCATCTTTAAAGAGTTTCACAGCGCGAGCATGAGAAACCATCATGTTATGGTGTGATTGGAAAACTTTAGCAAGATCATATTGAATACCTGGAGGGAATTTACCAACTAAGTATTGGCCATCACCAATTGGTCCAATTTCGTTAAATGTTGTCCAATAGTTAACTTCTGGAAACTCTTCGAAACAGAAAGCTGCATAGGCAACAAAATGGTCAATATTGTCACGGTTTAAAAAATCACCGTTTGAATGCAAAGCTTCTGGTGTATCAAAATGATGCAAAGTAACAAACGGTTCTACACCACGCTTATGACACTCTGCAAAAAGATTGTGGTAGTATTCTACTCCTTTAGGGTTAACTTCTCCTTTTCCTGTTGGAAAAATACGAGACCAGGCAATAGAAATACGGATGCCGTTGACACCAAATTCTTCACTAAGTTTCAAATCGACTGGATAACGATTGTAAAAGTCACTTGCTGGTTCAGCAGTATACCAATAATTGTCTTCTAAGTATTTATCCCAAGCTACTGGCCCTTTGCCATCTGTGTGGGTAGCACCTTCAGCTTGGTAAGCAGCTGTAGCACCACCAAAAACAAAATCTTTAGGTAATGTTTTAGTCATGATATACCTCTTCTAAATTTTCATTTCACTATAAAGGAAGATTGAGTACCTCCAACCTTCCCTAGTGAAATATTATTTTTCCATCTGTTCTTTAACGAAGTCCAATGCACCTTGACCATCGCGAGTCAATTTGATGTATTGAGCCCCTTCTGTTTTAGCTAATTTAATATCAAGCTTATCAGTTTCCACTTTCATATCTTCATAGTTAGAAGCTACTTGAGGTGCAAGGATAACAAGTTGATATTGTGGTAAAATCTCACGGTGAGCACCATAACTTCCTGCTGCTGCAGTGACAGGTGCACCATATTCTTTTGCTGCTTTATTCAAAGCATTTGCTAATAAACCACTTGTACCACCACCGGCACAAAGAACGAGAACATTAGTTTGATCAGTGATTTCTTTAGCTGCTGATTTTTCAAGAATAGCATCAGCTTTCTTAGTGTCAAAGTTTGCTGCAACTTTTTCTTTAAGGGCATCTGATGAATTCGTACCTGCTGCTTCTTCAGCAAGAATTTGCTCATCATATACTTTCAAGAATGGGTAGTAGATGATGACATCAACTACTATTAACAAAGCTGCCAAAATGAATGCTAGTACTTGGAAGTTTGTACCAAGGATAAGACCCAATGGAGCTGGTGTTGTCCAAGGCAAGTTTGCAGTGAAACTATTCATTCCAAGCGTGTCAATGAAGAATTTGAAAATCCATACATTGACAATTGGTGCTAAGATAAATGGGATAAAGAAGATTGGGTTCAAAACAAGTGGAGCACCGAACAAGATAGGTTCGTTAACGCCGAAGAATGTTGGAACAACTGATGCACGTCCAATTGCTTTGTTACGTTTTGATTTTGTTAACCACATGAACATGAATGGAACAACAAGTGTTGCACCTGTACCACCCATGGTAACGATGAACATTTGAGTCCCTGAAGTCAAGATCTTGTCCGCATGTTCACCAGCTTGAAGTAACTGAAGGTTGGTTTCAGCATTTGCGTAAGTGATCGCTGCAATGGCTGGTTCAACAATAGAAGGTCCATGGATACCAACAAACCAGAAGAAAGCAAATGCACCGAAGATAATGGTAATTCCAACATAACCATCTGCTGCTTGGAACAATGGTGCAAGAAGTTTACCAATTGACTCCGCAACATTAACGCCTAATGTAGCATGAACAATCAATTCAATGATATAAAGTAGTACAACTGATAACGTAAATGGAATCAAATCCTTAAATACTTGAGAGATATTTGGTGGTACCTCTTCAGGCATGCGGATTGTAACATTGTTTTTCACACAGACTTTATAGACATTTACGGTGATAAAGGCTGCAATGAAGGCTGTTAACAAACCTTTCGTTCCCATAAATCCAGTTAAGAAATCACCGTCTTTTGCTGGATTAGCTGCCATAAGTAGAAATCCTACAATAGCAGCGAGCATGGTTGAAATAAAGTTAATCTGGTTAGTGCTAGGCAATGAACGGTTCATTGAATCGGTTAATGCTTTCGCAGTTGTACCAGCCACGAACAAGCCTAAAATACCCATTGAGTAATTGTATGGCGTCATCAAGAGATTCTCAATGTCTTTGCTCCAATGGAAACCCCATGCATTTGGAACATAAGCAATCAAGATAAAGATACTTGAAAACAAGATGACTGGCATTCCAGCGATGAAACCATCACGAATAGCACGAAGATAGATGTTACGAGATATTTTCTCGAAGAAAGGTTTCCCTTTCTCAATCTGAGCAATTAATCCATCCATTATTTTGCTCCTCTCTTATAAAGTTCAATCATGTGTTTCATTAAATCTTGTAATAAAATGGTAGTCATTAAATGATCTTGACCATGCATAAGAGTAACACTATATGCCAAATCTTCTCCCGCAGCTTCTTTTTGTAGAAGACTTGTTTGAGCATTGTGGGCATCGTTTAAGCATTCGCTACCTGCAGCAATCAATTCTTTTGCTTTGGCATAATCCCCATCTTGCGCCGCTTTAAGCGCTTCCAAAAAATTTGAACGGGCTTCTCCAGCATATGCTACGATTTCAAAACCTAAAAGAGTAATTTCTTCTCTATTCATTGTAGTTTCCTCCGATAATAATGTTAAATTTTTTCAGTCCAAGGACTTGCAGTTTTATCTAGTACTTTGTTTAACTCGTCAATATTTTTGAAACCTTCTGTACGCAACCACTCACGAGCTGCTTCCGGACCTTCTTCGATATAGACTTTTACAGAACCTGCCCAAGTAGCACGTCCACACAAGACACCGTTGAATTTAGCACCTGATTCTGCTGCAAATTCCAAAGTATCTTGGAACAATTTAGCAGAAACACCAGCACTCAAATAAATGTATGGTAAATCAGTAGAAGCTTCTTGGTCACGGAAGGATTGAGCTGCTTCTTCTTTTGTAAAGAGAACCTCACCACCTGCAAAGCCTTCTACAAATTTCATATTAACTGGAACTTCGACTTTCAAGACGTCAACACCAAAGCGTTCTTCTGAGAAGACTTTCATTGCTTCATTAACTTTATGAGCTTTAACTTTTGCAAACTCAGGGCTAGCATTGTCAGAGATTTTCTCATCATAAGTTAGAATTTCTAGGTAGAATGGAATATCTTCTGCTCGGCATTCAGAACCAATACGTTCAATGTAAGCTTTTTTCTGCTCATTGACGTCTTTATCTCCATCAACATCATAATATAAAAGAAACTTAACCGCTTCTGCTCCAGCCTCTTTAATACGTTTTGCAGACCAAACATCTAAGCAATCAGGTAAGCGACTAGTTGTTGTTGCATCGTATCCTGTTTTCTCATATGCCAATAACAAGCCTGCTTCTTCTGAACGTACACGACTTGCTGGCAAGCCATATTCAGGATCAAGTAGAATTGAGGAGGCAAATGGCGTAAGCTCTTCAGAAACTAAACTTTTAAGTTCTTCGATTTGTTCTACTGTTGGCTCTTCAGTTTGATGTTGAGCCATCATACGTTTGAGAGCTCCACGTTGGTCAAAAGCTAAGGCAGAAATAACACCATCTACACTTAGTTTTTCCATGCTTTTGCGTTTGTTTTCAGTTAAAGTAATTGTCATTTTTTATACCTCTTTGACTTTAATAGATTGATATAACTTATCGTAATTTTCCAAGTTAACATGACCAGTTGTTTTTTCCTGCGCATTTAACATACCTAAGACATTTGCTTTTGTTAATAAGGCTCGATCATCTTCATCATTCGCTAAACTTGAAGCGATGCCTGCTACCGTAGAATCCCCTGAACCTACAGCGCTTACAATTTGGATTTTAGGAATATCAACTTTATAAAATGTATCCTTGTGCTTTGCAAATACGCCATCAGCACCAAGAGAAACGATTATCCATTCAATTCCATCAAATAACTTATCCTGTAAGACTTCTTTTAAGGCATCAAAATCTTTTGTTATTTCTTTTCCAAGAAGTTGAGAAAGTTCTTCAAGATTAGGCTTGATAACTGTTGGTTTACTATCACCTTTTAGTACTGCTTCTAAAGCATTTCCAGAGCAATCTAGAACAGTCTTCTTACCATTAAGATTGGCAATACCGATTAACTTCTGATAGTAATCATCTGGCATACCAGCAGGCAGACTGCCTGACATTGTCACTACGTCAACATCATTCAGTAAATATTTGAAATGATTAGTAAAGCCATCAATTTCATCTACACTTAACAGCGGTCCTTTTTCTAAAATCTCAGTTTGATTACCTTCTTGTAATATGGCTATACATGTTCTGGTATCACCTGAAATTTTATAGAAGCGACTTAAAATCGAATCAGGAAGATGATTAATGATAAAATCACCGCTTTCTCCACCAATACAACCAGTAGCTTTGACTGTTTCACCGAATTCATTAAGAACTCGGGAAACATTCAAGCCTTTACCACCGGGTGTCTTTGTAACGTCTACAACTCGATTGACAGTATCAAATTTTAGCTCATTCAAAGGGTAGGAGACGTCAATAGCTGGATTTAAAGTAACTGTTAAAATCACAATAGCTCCTTTTTCTCTATATATCCCTATAGTAATTTATTCAAATATTAGTCGTGATATTCATCACGGTCCCATTTTTCTAGGAATTCATCAAAGAAGTGTGGGTTATTTTGATCTTGGCTAGCATGTTGCAAGCTATCAATTTTTTCAATCAATTTTTTATTTTCTTCAGTTGGTTTGTATTCAGCCGCTAAGAAGGCATCGATAATATCATTCATCAACAAACCACCAATGATTTTTCCACCAAAACCAATAACGTTTGCGTTAAGTTCTTCTTTTGAGTAGATAGCAGATGTCATATCTCTAACGAGTGCTGAACGAATACCAGGAACTTTGTTTACAGCATTCGTAATACCAACACCAGTACCACAGATAACAACACCTAGTTCTGCTTCACCACTTGCTACTGCTTCACCAACTTTTTTACCAAAGATTGGATAGTGTGTGCGGACATTATCGTATGTACCGCAATCAATGATTTCATGACCTTGTGATTTCAAATAATCAACAACAGCGATTTTTTCATAAGTAACAATATGGTCACAACCTACAGCAATTTTCATTTTTGTTCTCCTTGTTTTAACCTATTTCAATCAATTAGCACATTTTATTAAGCATGTCGACACGAACTTGATGACGTCCACCATCATATTCACCTTCAACAAAGCCTTTGACAATGTTCTTTGCAATTCCTGGAGCACTAATTTCAGAACCGAGAGTGATGATTCGAGAATTGTTATGTCCTCTTGTCATGTATGCTGAACGCTCATCTGATACTTCAGCTGCCACCATTCCTTTAATTTTAGTAGCCACCATGAAAGAACCAACACCATATGCATCAATTACAATACCCAAGTTATCTTCGGATGCATTAACTTCTTTTGCAACAGCGAGAGTTGTATCAACAAAGTCACGAACTTCATTTTCACTGACATCAACGACTTCGTATTTACCTTCTTTAAGGTAATCTTTGATAACTTCTTTAAGTTCTGTACCTGCTTTGTCAGCACCGATAATAATTGCCATTTTATTTCTCCTATGATTTAGAATAAGTAAATGCGGAAAACCTACGTAAATAGTTAATTAACGATTTGCAAAATCCTTTGAAATAACGCTTACATTATTTCTATGACCTTATAATACACCTAGCTAACACAAAAGTCAACACTTTTATGTTTATTTTTTAAAAAAATAAACAACCATTGTTTGTTTTGTTTGTTTTTGCGGTTCGGAATTGATATTTTATGTTTTTCTTCATACATTGGAATTCGCATTTGAAGCAATGAATTATCAAAAAAACTAATAACTCTATCTTTATTATTTATGGTGAGCGTTTCATATAAAACATTTTAAGTTTTATTTGTCTTTGCTTTTTCAATGTTTTTTGTTTGTTTTGTTTGATTTTTCTGTTGTTATTATGTTATGATACCTTTAATAGTTATATCATAAGAAACTGATAGGAGGTAAGAATGAAAAAGAAAGAACGTCATGAAAAAATTCTCGATATCTTAAAAGTTGACGGTTTTATTAAAGTAAAAGATATTATCGATGAAATGAACGTGTCTGACATGACTGCTAGAAGAGATCTTGATACATTAGCAGATGAAGGATTACTTATTAGAACCCATGGAGGT
This sequence comes from Streptococcus pluranimalium, assembly GCF_002953735.1. Taxonomy (NCBI): domain Bacteria; kingdom Bacillati; phylum Bacillota; class Bacilli; order Lactobacillales; family Streptococcaceae; genus Streptococcus; species Streptococcus pluranimalium. Next base: position 1,598,921 of record NZ_CP025536.1, read on the forward strand.
GCTCAATTTTTAGATAGCACTTCTACCAAAGAGGAAGGTCACGAGAAAACACACATCGAAAAAAAAGTTTTACAAACTAACGAAAAAAAACAAATCGCACAAAGAGCTAACGATATTATTAAAGATGGTGAAACTGTCTTTATTGGACCAGGAACAACTTTAGAGCATCTAGCTGTCGAATTAAAAAATAGGAATATAAGAGTTATTACAAATAGCCTTCCTGTTTTTCTGATTTTACATCCGAGCACTACTATTGACTTGATTTTAATTGGCGGTGAGTGTCGTGAAATTACTGGTGCTTTTGTTGGGTCTATTGCTATTAATAACCTAGAATCACTAACATTTTCAAAAGCTTTTGTCAGTGCAAATGCTGTTTATAATAATTCTATTGCTACATACAGTGATCTCGAAGGAGAAGTTCAAAGGGCCGCCTTGAATAATGCTGTTGAGAAAATCCTTCTAGTTGATAGTACCAAGTTTGAAAGTTATGACTTCTACAACTTCTACCAGCTCGAACGAATGGATTTAATTGTGACAGATAAAAATGTGACAACAGATATTATAGAAAAATACGAGAAATTCTCTAAAATCGTTATTGCGGATAAGTAATAACAAATTTCAAAGTATAAACTAGGCACTTCTTAAGTTATTTTAAGAGGTGTTTTTCATTTATAAGTCAAAATAGTAAAACTAAATCCCTCTGTCATACAGGGGGATTTCAGACTGAAGACAAAGTCTCTAGGATTGATTTTCTAGGGGCTTTTTAGTGTTTTTAGGAATATAATAAAAGAAAACGCTTGTGAGGTCTCCTTATGTTTCACAAAGAAAAGCCAGGCTACAACCGGAGCCAGTATGGGTTCTATACCCTTGATCAACTCGTACCAGAAGATCACTTTCTTCGTCAAGTCGATAAACTCGTGGATTTTGACTTTATCTATAATCTAGTGGAAGATACTTATTCATCTGATACTGGTCGTCCTAGTCTTGATCCTGTGATGTTGGTTAAATTCCCTCTGATTCAGCGTTTCTATGGCATTCGATCCATGTGTCAGACCATCAAAGAGATTGAAGTGAACACTGCTTATCGCTGGTTTCTTGGCTTGACTTGGGATGACAAGGTGCCCCATTTCACGACGTATGGGAAGAATTATAGCCGTCGTTTTCAGGATAAACAAGTGATTTTTGAGATTTTCAGCTACGTTCTCACCCAAGCACTGAGTGTTGACTTGATTAACTCGGATGAGATCTTTGTGGATGGGAGTCACATCAAAGCTGCCGCAAACAACCATAAGTACCGCAAAGAATTGGTTGAGCAACAAACTAAGTTTATGAGTGACCAACTTGACATTGAGATTGACTTAGATAGAAAAAAGCACGCAAAAAAGTCGCTAAAGCGCGCTAGAGCGCGCTAGAGAAAGCGAGGCTAAAGAAAAGAAAATCTCAACAACAGACCCAGAAAGTGGCTGGTTTCATAAGGGTGAGCAGTGAAACTGTCCAGTGGACAGTTTCAGCCTGAGCCTAAAAACGTGAGCGCGAAGGGAAGTGTTCGCCTATTCTGCTCAAGTGGCCTGTGACAAATATGGCTGGGCGTTGGCCTATAGTATTGAGGCTAAGAATGTTCACGACAGTCAGGCTTTTCCTGCACTTTTTGCCAAGCTTGAACCCTTTCACCCTCAATTTATTATCGCTGACTCTGGCTATAAGACGCCAAGCATTGCCAAGTTTTTGTTAGACAAGAATATTACGCCAGTTTTCCCTTACACGAGACCTAGAGGCAAGAAAGGCAAGTTAAGACCGAAAGATTTTGTTTACGATGACCATTTCGATTGTTATCTTTGCCCTGAACATCAGGTGTTGACGTATCGTACCACGACTAGAGAAGGTTATCGTGAGTACAAGAATGGCCCTAGCATCTGCATTGTTTGTCCCTTATTAAATGTCTGTACTGAAAGCAAAAACCACCAGAAAGTGGTCACTCGTCATATTTGGAAGGATTATTTGGGGATTTGTGAGGCTATTCGCCACCAAAGAGGCATGAAGAAAGGTTATCAAAAACGCAAAGAGACCATTGAGCGACTCTTTGAGACGGCTAAGGAGTACCACAACCTCAGATATACAAGAGAGAAAGGCAAGTCCAAAATGGAGGATAAGGTTGGACTGACTTTGGCGTGCTTAAATCTAAAAAAAATGGTTAAAATGATGGCAGCGAGACCTTTTTATTTTGCCCTCAATGGCCTTATTTATAAGATTTTTCCAATCCGAACCCATTTTTCTAGAAACAAAAGAAAAACAAACCTCAAAAATGAAGTTTGTCTTCGGTCTGATATATACATTGCTGTCAAGGCATCTATAGATTGTTTTTGACAACTTTTGATCTACCTCCTTATGATAGAACATGTCATTTTTGGGATAAAAAAGAAGCTTTCACTTCGATTGATTTTTTTCATTTATTCAGGTCATATAAAAAACAGCCCGAAGGCTGTCTCTTTTATATAACCCTTAACCTTTAGCTTGTTTGGCTAAGTCTTCAAGTTTTTTCACTTGTTCATCTGTTAAATATGCTTTTGATTGTGCGATAAAGGCTTCAATAGTTTCCTTAGAAGTATTATCTAAGTCAGCTTTAATACCTTCGTACAACTCATTGAAATCTTGATCTGAAAGTTTTTGATTATCCATCAAAAGATTTTCCAACTCTTCTTTGCTGAGAATATCAGAAGATTTTGGTGCTTTAGGAGCTTTATAAGTTACCTTTTTAGCGTTAACATCAACATCAACAGACTTAATGGCTGTATCCATCCCTTTTGCATAAATCATTGATACGCTAGTCTTAAGATTACCATCTTTTCCAAGGGTCAAGGTTGCTTTAGATTTATCCGATAGAGAAGCTTTAGCTAGGTTAACATAAGTTTCGAGTTGTTCTGCTGTCTCTTTGTTGTCATCTAACTGCTTCAAGGCAGATTTATAAACTTTGAAAAGTTGATTCATCGTCAAAGTAACTGTAACATTATCACTATCTTTTTTGAAATGTTTTTCATCAACCTCATCCAACCATGATAAATCAACTTCTTTATCTTTAGTAGCTTCTTTCAAAGATGGCATTTTCTCACCAGACATTTCTTCGATATCAATGAATTTGCCCTCAGCATCTTTGATATCAACATTCTGCATAGCAAGCATTGGCTGCACACTCATGTAAGCTTTATCGTCTTTATAAATCATCTCAAAGTCGGAAAATTTATCATCAATTTTTGATAAATCAACAGAAATACCCATGACATTTTTATCTAAATCTTGACTAATCTTAGCATCAAGTGTTTTACCAACAATGTCATCAAGTCCTTCTAATCCTACTGCGTTCTGCCCAGGCTTCAAATCCTTCACTTTGATTTTATAATCAAAGGCTGCCTTTTTCTCACTTTGAAGTGATTCTAAACGAGATTTAAACTCTTCTTTGGGACTTTTTGCACAGGCTACTAGTACAAATACTAGAGACAAGAGCAAGAGAGTATACCTAAACTTTTTCATTTTTTATCCTCCTTTTATGAAAAGGTTTTCCAATATTGTATCATTTTCTTAAAAATACTGATAGTAGATACTGTAATATTTTACAATTATTTAATAAAACACGATAAATAATTACCTCATCTCTAGAAATGTCAAAAATAGTACCACCTTTTTTACAATTGAGATTTTCTCTTCAGATGCTTTAAAGCATTAATGTATCGTATTCTTTCAAGCATCTAAAAACACATAAAATGAATCTAAAATATCCAATAAATTCAAAAGAGATGTTATTTACATAAAAATAAGAAGCTGGAGCTAATCCAACTTCTTAATAGATCTTACTCTAAAACGAGCAGTAATACTGTATTGCCCTTTTTCAGGTAACAAAACCTGTACTCTCCTCTATGATAAGGGTTTACTCCAGACAAATTTCTCTTTGTAGCATTCAAAGCAACCATTATCTCTGAAGGCTCATCATCAGTTACAAACCGATAATCGAAAAAAGTTAGTTGATTATTAAAAAGTCTAATATCGTAGCGTCCCCTCGATTATTTTCGACGAATGTAAGCAGGCAGCACCAAATCTTCATTAAAACGTTGAACTTGTCCAATCAAATACATCCTATAGAAAACAGTGATGCAATAAATAGACCTAAGAGAATAAGAAAGAGAAAAAAGCAATATTCTAAATAGAGGGCTCTTTAAGCTTTAGCTTAATCCAACAATTTTTGCAGTTCTTGAGCCAAAAGCTTAAGAGCAACTTGTGGATTGGCTTGCCCTTTAGTTGCTTTCATCAAGAATCCTGTGAAAGCTTTGTCGGCATTACGTTTACCTGATTTGAAATCAGCTACAGCTGCTTCATTATCCGCAAAGACTTGGTGGATAATTGGAATCAAAACATCAGGGTCTGAAATCTGAACCAATCCAGCTTTTTCAACGTATTCACGTGCTGAACCACCGTTTTTAGCCAAATGAACAAAGACTTTCTTGGCGATTTTAGATGAAATCGTACCATCTTCAATCAAAGCTAACATCTCAAGAAGATTTTCTGGCGTCAAAGCAATCTCTGATAAGGTTTTGTTCTCAGCATTGAGGAATTGCGCCACTTCACCTTGTAACCAGTTAGAGATTTGTTTAGCATCGCCACCTTTCGCCACAGCCGACTCAAAGAAGTCTGAAGTTGCTTTGGTTGCTGTCAATTGACTAGCATCGTAGGCTGTCAAACCGTATTCTGCTGTGTATTTTGCACGACGCTCTTTTGGAAATTCTGGTAATTCAGCACGAATTTCTTCAATCCAGTCATTGTCAATTTCGTAAAGAGGTAGGTCAGGTTCTGGGAAGTAACGGTAATCAGCCGCTCCTTCTTTGACACGCATGAGGATGGTTTCTCCAGTTGCTTCATCATAACGACGTGTTTCTTGTTGGATTTGACCACCTGAACGCAGAATCTTAGCCTGACGCTCAATTTCATGTTGCAAGCCTTTACGAACGTAGTTGAAAGAGTTAAGGTTTTTCAACTCAGTCTTGGTACCAAAGGCTTCTTGACCATAAGGGCGAAGGGAGATATTGGCATCAACACGCATTGATCCTTCTTCCATCTTAACATCTGAAATACCTGTGTACTGAATGACCTCTTTAAGAGCAGTCAAGTAAGCATAGGCTTCTTCAGGTGAACGCATATCCGCTTCTGAAACAATCTCAATGAGTGGAACCCCTTGGCGATTGAGATCAACATAAGAGTAACCATCTGTTCCGTGCGTATTCTTACCAGCATCTTCTTCCAGGTGAGCACGTTCGATACGGATTTTCTTGGTTGAACCATCTTCTAATTCCACTTCAATCCAACCATTATAACCAATCGGTTCATCAAATTGAGAGATTTGGTAAGCTTTTGGATTATCCGGGTAGAAATAATTTTTACGGTCAAAGTGCATTTCTTGATGAATGTCCATGTTTAAAGCTAATGATGCTTTAATGCCTGCATCAATAACACCTTTATTGATAACAGGAAGAACACCTGGGAATGACCAGTCGATGATGTTAGTATTAGCATTGGCTTCCTGGCCAAAGTGCGCTGATGACGGTGAAAAGATTTTAGAATTGGTGTTCAACTCAACGTGAACTTCAAGTCCGATAATGGTTTCAAAATTCATTAGTTGTCACCTCCAAAAATTTTAGGTTGTTGTTTATGATAGTCAGTTGTTGCTTCAAAAGCTGCCGCAGCTTGGTAAATGGTTTCTTCACTGTATTTTGGACCAATCAATTGTAAACCAACTGGCAAACCATCGACAAAACCTGACGGGATAGAAACCCCTGGAAGTCCAGCCAAGTTAACTGGGATCGTTAACAAGTCAGCCAAGTACATAGACACTGGGTCTTTAGATTTATCGCCAAAACCAAAGGCTACGCTTGGTGTTGTTGGACCCAAAATCAAGTCGTAATCCGCAAAGACTTTATCAAAATCACGGATAATCAAGGTACGTACTTGACCTGCTTTTTTGTAGTAGGCATCATAATAACCAGATGACAAGCTAAAGGTTCCTAGCATAATACGGCGCTTCACTTCATCCCCAAAACCTTGGCTACGTGTATTGACATAGATTTCATCAAGGTTTGTCGCATCTTCTGCACGGAAACCGTAACGAATCCCGTCAAAGCGTTGCAAGTTTGAAGAAGCCTCAGATGAAGCGATAATGTAATAAACTGCTACGCCATACTTGCTGTGCGGAAGGCTAACTTCTTCTACAATAGCACCAAGTTTTTCAAATTGCTTAGCTGCTGCTAGGATATTTTCTTTAATTTCTGGATCAATTCCTTCTCCCAAGTACTCTTTTGGAAGAGCAATTTTCATACCTGTGATGTCTTGACCAATCTTACTGGTAAAATCAGCCACTTGGTTTTTCGTAGAGGTCGCATCCTTAGTATCGTAGCTAGAAATGACATTCAAGAGTTGTGCATTTTCTTTTACCGTTGGTGCAAATGGTCCAATTTGGTCCAATGAGCTACCAAAGGCAATCAAACCAAAACGTGACACCATCCCATAAGTCGGCTTCATCCCGACAACCCCGTTGAAGGCTGCTGGTTGACGAATCGAACCACCGGTATCAGAGCCAAGTGACAAACGCACTTGTCCAGAAGCTACAGCAGCTGCCGATCCACCTGATGATCCACCAGGAACCTTACTTTGGTCCCAAGCATTTTTAGTTTGTTTAAAGTAAGATGTTTCGGTTGAACCACCCATAGCAAATTCATCCATGTTGGCTTTACCAATAACAATCATATCCCTACCATAAGCATTGGCAACGGCTGTCGCATCAAAGATTGGCTCGTAATTATAAAGCATTTTTGAAGAAGCTGTCGTCAAAATCCCTTTGGTTGAAATATTATCTTTTACTGCCAAAGGAATACCACTCATAACATTGTCAGCATCAATCCCTTTAGCATCAAGAGATTGAGCTTGTTTGAGAGCTTCTTCTTCCGCAATCGTCACAAACGATCCCATAACCTCTTCACGAGATTTAATATCTTCTAAAGTAGCTTTCGTCAATTCAGTTGCAGAAATTTCCTTTTTTACAAGGAGGTCGTGCAACTCTTCAATCGTCTTATCATGTAATGACATTAGGCATCTCCTCCTTCTTCAAAGATGGCTGGAACTTTAATGAAATAATCTTTTTCTTCAGGAACATTTTTAAAGAGCTCCTCACGTGGTTGGCCAGCCACAGCCACATCTTCACGCATAACATTTTTTCGGTCAGCCATGGTAGTTGTTACAGGTATACCTTCTGTATCTACTTCGTTTAACAATTCAACCATGTCGACAATTTTTGTCAAACTTTGAGCAAATTCACTAGTTTCTTGATCAGTGAAGCTCAACTTAGACAACTTGGCAACATGACGTACTTCTTCTTCAGAAATTTTCATTGTTTTCTCCTCTATCGTTTTGTAGCTCATCTCAATCAAAATGATGAATACTACATCCAGTCTATCCGTTAAATTATACCACAAAAAAGGAGATAGTCCTATCTCCTAAAATCAAGAAAATCACCCTGTCTAGAAAAGACAAGGTGATCACCTTAATCGATAATCTTAGCCCCTAAAACATGTTCAAAGTGTTCCAGAGCCCATTGATTTCTTTCTACTGTCAGACTAGCTACTGCTGACTTGGATACTTCAATCTGATAACCGAGGTTATAAGCATCCACTGCCGTGTGTAGTACACAAATATCTGTCAAAACCCCTGTTAGTACCACTGTATCAACGCGACGTTCACGCAAACGAATATCCAAATCTGTCCCAGCAAAGGCTGAATAGTGACGCTTGTCCATCCAGAAAACCTTGCTATCACCTTTAATAGAATCATAAAAAGGTGCCAAAGCTCCGAACAAGTCTCTACCAGAAGTCCCCTCGATATTATGAGGAGGAAACAGCTTAGTCTCAGGATGAAAGTCATCGCCCTCATCGTGACGATCAATCGCAAAAAAGATATAGTCACCATCAGCATAAGCTTTTTGAGTCAAAGCAAGAAGTGAAGCTTCAATCTCCTGAGCTGGTTTCCCAGCAGTTAGTTTACCTTTGTCTGCTACAAAATCAACCGTATAGTCGATTGAAATCAGTGCTTTTGTCATTAATTGTAGTCCTTAATTTTATCAAAGATACCTTCGTTAATAACCTTGAGATAAGTCCCTTTCATACCAAGTGAGCGACTTTCAATAATTCCAGCACTCTCAAGTTTACGAAGGGCATTAACGATAACAGAGCGTGTAATACCGATACGGTCCGCAATAACAGAGGCTGTCAGACGGCCTTCTGTACCATCAAGTTCACTAAGGATGGCTGCTACTGCTTTCATTTCTGAATAAGATAGAGTGTTAATTGCCATATTAACAGCTGTTTGCTTACGGATTGTTTCTTCAAGATTCTCTGTTTGAAGGTTCAATAATTGGATACCTACTACTGTTGAGGCAATTTCGGCAAGAATCAAATCTTCATCTTTGAAATCTTGGTCATTGCGCCAGATGATAAGCGTTCCTAGACGCATACCGCCACCATAAATTGGGGCCAAAGTTGTTAAACCATCTGGAAAATCTTCTTGGAGTTCTACTGGAAAGATACTAAGATCGTGGGTAACCGGTAAGTTAGCCTCCGTGTCATAAACACGGCTAGCCGCTTTAACGTACTCATCAATCAATTTTTTCTCTTCGAACATGGCTTCAACACGGTCATTGTTGGTTTTATATTTTAGAGCAAAACCAAGGATAGCACCACCACCATTGATAATACATACATTACAGTCAATGATGTCTCCAAGTTGAGTTGCCATCAGGTTGTATGGTAAATCACCTTCAAGACTATCAACGGAGCGTTGAAGAATAGAAGTGATTTTACGAGTTTGTGACAATAAATTAGGCATGATAACCCTTTCTAATTTGAAAAATATATTACGTGCTATTATAACAATTGCAAACCAAAAAGGCAAGTAATTATCTGAAAATTACTTACAATAGTGACAAAAATACACAATTATTATTTTACCGTCATCTAATTACCATTTTGTTAACGTCAACGACGGTATTGTCTCAGAAAGCGCTCCATTTTAGTCTGGATTTCTGCTAATTCTTCAACTCTTGGTAGGTAAACAATACGAAAATGATCTGGGTCCTTCCAGTTAAAGCCGCGACCATGAACAAGCATGATTTTTTCTTGCTTCAAGAATTCCAAAACAAACTGTTCATCATCTGGAACATTGTACATGCTCTGGTCAATTTTAGGAAACAGATAAAGTCCAGCCTGAGGTTTAACAGCAGACAGACCTGGAATGTCATTAATGGCTTTGGTGACAAATTCTCTTTGCTCATACAAGCGTCCACCTGGCATTAATAACTCATCCACGGATTGGTAGCCACCCAGTGATGTTTGAACAACCTGCTGGGCTAAGACATTTGAGCAAAGGCGCATATTGGAAAGCATATTTAAACCTTCAATATAACCTTGAACATGATCTTTTTGACCTGAAAGAACCATCCATCCAACACGAAAACCACAAATACGATGTGATTTTGATAAACCATTCATGGTAACCACAAACAAGTCCGGTGCCAAAGTAGCAATCGGAATATGCTTAGCCTCGTCAAAAACCATTCGATCATATATTTCATCTGAGAAGATAATCAAATTGTGGCGGCGTGCAATGGCAACGATTCCTTCTAAAACATCTTTAGGGTATAAGGCACCTGTAGGATTATTAGGATTAATAATAACAATTGCCTTGGTCTTTTTAGTGACTTTAGCTTCCATATCTTCCAGATCAGGATACCAGTACGCTGCTTCATCACAAATATAATGCACTGCATTTCCGCCAGCTAGACTAACTGATGCCGTCCACAGTGGATAATCGGGCATAGGTACCAAAACCTCATCACCGTTATCAAGCAAACCTTGCATGGACATGGTAATCATTTCTGAAACACCATTTCCAATATAGATATCATCAATATCGACATTTGGAAACTGCTTAGTTTGACAATACTGCATAATCGCTTTACGGGCCGGGAAAATCCCTTTACTATCAGAATAACCCTCGCTATCGCGCGCATTTATAATCAAATCTCTAATCACTTCATCAGGTGCTGTAAAGCCAAATTCTGCAGGATTGCCTGTATTCAATCGGAGAATCCTTTCCCCATTAGCTCTCATACGATTAGCCTCATCAAGAACAGGTCCACGAATATCATAAGCAACATGTTCTAATTTAGATGATTTTTCAAAAGTCTTCATTTTGTTACCTCACGTTTTGCTATTATATCGCAATTTTTAGAAAATAACACGATTTTTCATTTATCTGTATTAAATTTTTTGCCAAGATAGATTTTTCAGAAAACATGCATAAAACGCTTTCATTTTCGAGATAAATGAGTTATAATAAAGGTATAGAAATTAGGAGGTCACTGTTATGTCTCATCAATATGAAAAAATACTAGTTGCCATCGACGGCTCTAAAGAGTCTGAACTCGCCTTTGAAAAAGCTGTTAATGTTGCCAAACGAAATGAGGCTGGACTCTTGCTGACCCATGTTATTGATACAAGAGCTCTTCAAAGTGTCGCTACATTTGACGCAACTGTTTATGAGAAATTAGAGCGTGAAGCCCATGAATCTCTAACAGATTTAGAAAACAGAGCTCGAGCGGCAGGTGTCCAGGACGTCCGTCAGATTGTAGAGTTTGGCAATCCTAAATCCCTTCTTGCCATTGATATTCCTGATAAAGAAGGAGCTGATTTAATCATGCTTGGTGCCACAGGTCTTAATGCCTTTGAGCGCTTACTAGTTGGCTCATCATCTGAATACATTCTTCGTAACGCCAAAGTGGATATCTTAGTTGTTCGCGATAAGGATAAAGTTTTGTAATAAGATCAAAAGACCTTCTAGTCTAATGACTAGAAGGTTTTATTGTGTTCGTTGTAGGGATTTTTGAATTTGACGATCCAATTCTTTTTTAATAGCTCGCTCTGGCGCAAACTTGTCTTCCCAATGATCAGGTTTTAAAATTTTATGAGTTTGAGGATCAAAATGAGCTTTACCGTCGGGGAATATTTTCCCCATATTGGCTTCATGGACAATATCAAAGAAAGGTTTAGGATCAACCCCCATTAAGACAAATGAACCATAAGTAAAATAAAGAATATCAGTCAAAGCATCCACTTCACCCACTAAAGGTGTTTCTGGATGCGGTTTACTTTGCACTTTTTGCGCTGCCTTATCCACTGCTGCATGCAGATTCAAAATCGACTGGGTAAAATCATGATGATCTCCCTGACTAGCTGCATAGAGGAATTCAACAATCTCTTCTACCTTGAAGTTTGCACGATTGCCTCCCTCGGTAATACTATAAAGACGAGGCGTGTGATTAACCGATCCGTCCATAAGCAGATGGAAATCCTTGGCCTTATTGAAGTTATCATCACGGCTCTTAAAGCCTTCCTCAGGATCCAAATGGATTAAGCCATGATGGGCTAGCGCTTTTGAAATACCATCACGATTGTTACTATCTGTCGTATAATCCGCAATGGATTTGAGCTCGTCCTGACCATTCCCCATCGCAACACCGATACCAACCCCTGTCAGCATCTCCATGTCATTTTCTGAATCACCGAATGCCATAACCTCATCAAGGTCAAAATCAAAGATATCTCCCACCCTCTCAATACCTTTAATTTTAGATTGACCATGAGAAATCAAATCGATGGAATATGGGCTAGATCGTGTAATCGTAATCTGCGGAAACTTATCACGCAGTTTTTGACCTTCCCCTTCTGTTGCGACTAAAACAATCTGAAAGACTGGTTCTCGCATGATGGTTTTTAGATAGTCCATATTTTGAGGTTTTATCCGACGAATAATTTTCTTAAAACTATTTTCAACTGTTTTGGTTAATTTTTTGGGAACCAGTCGGCTGACAATTTGTCCAAAAGTGCTAGTTCCCATTTCAATTAGCCCTGAACCGACTAAACCAGAAGCTGTGCCTAACGAAATCTCACGTTTTTTATCCCCTGCATAACGAATCACACGATAAATGAGTGACTTGGGGAGCTGATTTTGATAAAGAATTTTGTCTCTGGTAAAGATATACTGACCGTTGTAAGTCACCGCAAAATCAAGACCAAGATTGTCCATAAAAGGTTGCACAAAACCAGGTCCCCGCCCAGTTGCCACACCGACAAGAATCCCTTGTTCTTTTAAATTTTTAATAGCTAATACAGTCGCTTTCTCAACACGCTTATTATCATTTAAGAGGGTGCCATCAATATCAAAAAAAACTGCCTTGATTGCCAACTTAAGTCTCCCATTTTCTGAATTATGTTAGAATAAATTATAACATAATTTTGAAAGAAGTTTTTTTAATGACTAAAAACATACTCGTTCTCCATACAGGAGGTACTATTTCCATGACGGCTGACGAAATGGGAAATGTCAACTCATCTACCGACAATCCTATGAACCATGTCGCCGTTGAACTGGATGATTACACCATCACAAGCATTGATATTTTTAATGTCCCAAGCCCTCACATCACTGAACAACATATGTTCGAACTCTATCATAAGATTAGAGCGATTGGTAATCAGTTTGATGGGGTTGTTATCACCCATGGTACTGATACACTAGAAGAAACAGCCTATTTTCTCGATACGATGAACCTACCTAATATCCCAATCGTCATCACTGGGGCGATGCGATCATCCAACGAACTAGGAAGTGACGGTATTTACAACTACCTTTCCGCACTTCGAGTGGCTGGTAATCAGAAAGCTATCGGCAAGGGTGTACTGGTTGTGATGAATGATGAAATACATGCAGCTAAATATGTCACTAAAACCCATACGACTAACGTTTCTACCTTCCAAACACCAACCCACGGTCCTTTGGGCATCATTATGAAAAGTGAAATCCTCTTTTTCCAAACGGCTGAGCCGCGTGTTCGTTTTGACCTCGAATCCATCAATGGAACAATCCCTATTATCAAGGCCTATGCTGGTATGGGAGATGGGATTCTCAGTTTGCTGAGAGCTAGTCATATTGATGGTGTCGTTATTGAAGCGCTTGGTGCTGGTAACTTGCCACCAGAAGCAGCCAAATCACTGACTCTATTAGCTAAAGAAGGCTTACCTGTAGTTCTCGTCTCAAGATGCTTCAATGGTATAGCAGAGCCAGTCTATGCTTACCAAGGAGGAGGCGTTGACTTGGCTACTAATGGCGTCATGTTTGTGAAAGAACTCAACAGCCAAAAGGCTCGTCTGAAACTACTCATCGCCATCAATGCCGGATTAAAAGAGGAAGCATTGAAAGATTATATTGAAGGATAGTTTGTCCAATCTAATAGAGAAACTAAGCAAAAACGCTATTCGAAAAAAATCAGTCATCTTTTATAAAAAAACGCACCATCTCAAGTTTTTTGAATAACTCAAGATGATGCGTTTTTATGTGTCAGAAGGTTCTTACCAAAATCATTCTTAACAAACTAAATTATTTAAGAAGACGACTATAATAAAACAAGGATATGAGACTTCCTACACCAACGAGACTTAGCCAAAGAAACTTACTAAGATAAAATGTTGGAACGACAAAGGAAAACACTGATATCAATAAGGTTGAGCTAATGATGAAACCTAGACAAGTGAAACACTTAACCCAGAATCGCAAATGTAGTTGAAATATCTCTAAACCAAATGATAAACCTATGGCTGGTGCCATTGTAATAGACTCTGAAGACAAGACATCTTTTCCATCCCAAAAAACAAATAAGCCGTCTAAAAATAAATTCACCGTGCTAAATATCAAGAGATTTAAACCACAATGTAACCAAAATCTTTTATGCTTGAAGAAAAACACATTGTCGGATTCAGACATAAAGCAGCTCCTTAAGGCAAAATATGCCCCGCTTTGATATAAATTTCATACCATTCTGGACGTGTGAGGTCTACTTTTTCTGCATCTGCTATACGCGTGATACGCTCAGGATTCATGGAACCAACAATCGTTTGAATGTTAGCTGGATGTCGAAGAATCCAAGCAACAATAATAGCTTCATCGGATACGCCATATTTTTCAGCAAGAGTTGAAATGGTAGCGTTCAATTCTTTATAGTCAGGATTACCAGAGAAAAGTCCTTTTGAGAGATCAATTTGGAATGGTGACCAAGCCTGAATTGTTACCTTGTTAAGTCGGCAATAGTCAATAATGCCACCATCACGGTCATTTGCTCCCGATGTTGTCATATTAACTTCTAAGCCAGAAGAAATCATCGGCGCGTGAACTGGTGATAGTTGCAATTGGTTAACCGCTAATGGCTTATCTAAATAAGACTGCAAAAATTCCATTTGACTACGATTTTGGTTGCTGACACCAAAATGACGAACCTTACCAGTTGATGTCAAGTGATTAAATGCTTCCGCTACTTCTTCTGGTTCCCACAAGGTATCTGGACGATGAAGAACTAAGAAATCAAGGTAATCCGTTCCTAAGCGCTCTAAAATACCATCAACCGAGGCTAAAATATGCTCTTTTGAAAAATCAAAGAATCCTTTGCGAATGCCACATTTTGATTGTAAAATGAGGTCTTCACGGTTCACATCAAGGTTTTTCAAGGCATCACGAAAACGGATTTCAGACTCCCCTCCACCATAAATGTCCGCATGATCAAAGAAATTAATCCCATTGTCAACTGAGGTTGCAATAACTTTTTCTGCTTCTTTGACATCTAAAGCATTCATACGCATCGCACCTAAAGCGATACGTGAGCCTTTGACACCAGTTTGTCCAATATCTTGTAACATAGCTACTCCTTTAAAAGACTAATTTTGTTTTAAAAAAGTATAGCATTTTTTAAAAGAATTTTCAGTATAAAAACAAAATACAATATTCAATAGCCTATAAAACATACTGAGAAAACGTTTCAAAACCGTCCTTTTTTCAAAGTCCAACGAAAAATAATTCGCTTTTCATTCAAAAATATCTTGAATTTTCCTGATTGCCATAGTAAACTAACTATGGATACTGTTTACTATCTTCACTAATGAATCAAGGAGTTACGATGAATAAGAAAGTTGCTTTAAAAAGTAGTATGTTAGCTGTTGTTGCTGGTTTTGGGCTGATGGCTACCAGTGTTTATGCCGACCAAGAAGCTATCCAAATCTTAGGAGTTAATGATTTCCATGGAGCACTAGACACTACTGGCTCAGCTTATATGCCGGATGGTAAAGTTTCCAATGCCGGTACCGCTGCACAGTTAGATGCTTACATGGATGATGCTGAAAAAGAATTTACTGCAGAAAATCCAGATTCTACCTCACTTCGTGTTCAAGCAGGTGATATGGTAGGCGCTAGTCCTGCTAACTCTGGTTTACTTCAAGATGAACCAACGGCTAAAGTTTTCAATCAAATGGGCTTTAACTATGGAACTATTGGTAACCACGAATTTGACGAAGGATTAGATGAATACAATCGTATTATTAAAGGTGAGGCTCCAGCTGCTGATGCTGGTTTCAATAAGATCGTTTATGATTACCAACACGTCCCAGCTACACAAGAAATTGTTGTCGCTAACGTTGTTGATAAAGTAACAGGCGAAATTCCAAACAACTGGCAACCTTATGCTATTCAAGATGTTACCATCAACGATAAGGTTGTTAAAGTAGGATTCATTGGGATTGTTACTAAAGAAATTCCAAATCTAGTTTTACGCCAACATTATGAACGATATGAATTCCTAGACGAAGCTGAAACTATTGCGGCTTACGCTTTGGAACTACAGAAAAAAGGTGTCAAAGCTATTGTTGTCCTTGCTCACGTCCCTGCAGTCAATAATGGTGATGTCGTTGAAGGTGAAGCAGCTGACATTATGAAACGTGTAACTGAAATTTATCCAGATCACAGTGTTGATATCCTCTTTGCAGGTCACAACCACCAATATACCAATGGTGTCGTAGGCAATACTCGTATCGTTCAAGCTCTGTCACAAGGTAAAGCCTATGCTGATGTTCGAGGAATCCTAGATACTGATACACAAGATTTTGTTGCTGTCCCAGATGCTGAAATTATCGCTGTGGCTCCTGGCATTAAAACTGCTAGTGAAGACATACAAGCCATTGTGGATGAGGCTAATACCATTGTGAAACAAGTAACCAGTACTAAAATTGGTACTGCTGCAACTTCTGACGTCATTAGCCGTGAGGTTAATGAGTTTAAAGAAAGTCCTATCGGAAACCTTGTTACAGACGCTCAACTAGCAATCGCTAACCAAGAATCAGATATTCCCGTTGATTTCGCAATGACTAACAACGGTGGTATCCGTTCAGATCTAGTAGTTTCTGAAGATGGCACGATAACTTGGGGAGCTGCACAAGCCGTCCAACCTTTTGGTAATATCCTTCAAATTGTCCAAATGACTGGTGAGGATATCTATAAAGTTCTAAACGAACAGTACGATGGTAAGGAAAATTATTTCCTCCAAGTGGCTGGTCTTAAATACACCTTTACTGACAATCCTGAAGGTGGTGAAGAAACACCTTACAAGGTTGTTAAAGCCTACAAAGACAATGGTGAAGAAATTGATCCAGGTAAAACATATACTCTTGTTATCAACGACTTCCTCTTTGGTGGTGGTGATGGTTTCGAAAGTTTCCGAAACGCAACCTTAGTTGGAGCTATCAGCCCTGATACAGAAACTTTCATCGAATATATTCGCCAGCAAGAAGCCAATGGTATTAAAATCACATCAGGCATCAAAGGTGTTAAAACTTACTTAGCTGAAGTACCAGTTGATATCGTTGAGCCAGATGATGATACTCATGTAACACCTGAACAAACAAATACATCAACTTTCCCTTCAAATCAGCCTTCTAAGGCCCTTGTTCTAGGACAAGAACAAACAGGACAAATAACAAGCGTTAACGTTTCAAGCTCTCGAAACAAAGCAATCGTCCTTACTCTAGGAAACCAAAAAGCTGCGCTTAAAGCAGAAAACCATTATGGTAGTAAGAAAAGTAGTCTTCCAGAGACGGGAGAAGCTACTTCTGCAAGCTTTATCTTAGTTGGTCTCAGCATCCTAGGAATAGCTGGACTAACTGTAAAACGTAAAAACAGTTAAACTACTTGGTAAGTAACCCTAAACTATCAATAAAAATAATCCTCCTTGAATAGTCAGGGAGGATTATTTCTATTAATGATGTTGGCAAGAGCATTGCCCTGGCAGACACTGACAGACAACCTTATCTACTGCGCCAGATTTTTTTATATTTAATAATTTTTCAAGATCATCAATATCTGCCAAACTCATAGGGGTATCTGCCACTAACTTTTCAATCAATGTCTTATGATTAACGACACAAATTTTAGCGAATGTGTCTGAAACACAAGTCCATTGCCCCATTTCTTCTGAAATCAAGGCTCTGTACCAGAAACGTCTTCCCTCACGACGACTAGCCAATAATTCCTTATCGACTAAGCGAGTTATCAGGGTCTTTATCGTTGAATCCGACCAATCATGATTCTGTTGCAAAACATCAATAATATAGGAACTGGTAACCTCTTCCGACGCCCAAGCAACCCTCATGACCTCCCATTCAGCATTTGAAATGTGTGACATGACACTCTCCTTGTTGACAATTGTAAATAAAATTTTATCCTATCCTATTGCAAGAGTCAAGTTCTAAAAACTTGATTAGCCAATACCCTCATCATTTCTCTAACAGGGATGTGCAGATTAGATTAATCTTGTATATTGCTAAACGAAACATTTTTAGTCATTAATTGTCTCTTTTTATTAAAATAGTTTAGATTTATTGGGCTTCAGTATCTGAAAATAGTTTGCTTTCTCTTGTAAATACTGTTGACCTTATTTATATTAGACTCAGTGATAGATTCACTAAACTAAAGGTTCCGATTTTGGTATTATCAAACACTGATATCTAAGCTATCAATAGGTAATTAAAAAATACTACTTCTTCAAATACAAAGACCAAAAATAGCACATAATTAAAGGTATAAATGACATTCTCAAAAATGTGATCTATACCTTTTAAACAAATTATTTTTTGAATTAAGAATCTAATAAGCTAGTTTGTCTCAGTTCCTACTAATACTCGGAGACAATCGAAATCTGATCAGGAAAGGTACCTCAGAGAGAACTAAAGTTCATCAAGGTAAACTTGACAACATCAGATTTTGGTTTTCAATGGGTATAACTAACTTAACGATCTAACTGACGTAATAATTCATCAATTTTATTACCATATTCGATAGATTGATCTTTTTCAAATGATAAATCAGGAATTTTATACATGTGGAGGTTTTTACCTAGTTCACGTTTTATCGTTCCTGTGGCTTTTTCTAAACCAATTTGTGCTTTTTGATTGTCAGAAGCTAGTTCACTGTGGATAGTGTAGTAAACTTTTGCCGCTGATAAATCACCCAACATTTGAACATCAGTGATGGTAACATCTTGGACACGTGGGTCACGAACTTTAAGACGCAAGATTTCATTGACTTCACGTTTGATTTCCATACCAACACGATCAACACGATGATTTGCCATAAGTTTCTCCTTTCAAATCATTAAGACAAAAGAGACTGGGATAAAGTCCAATCTCTTTATGTAGAGTCCGCTATAACTTTCTCTAAGATAGTGGCTGAGAGTGTACTATCTTGTACAGTTCTGAGGAAATTTAACTCCAGTCAACCACTACTGAATGATTGCTGCACTCACTTTTTATCCTCTAAAACAGACCTCGCCCCTTTATTTAATGGTTCATTGTAAGAGCTGTTAAAGATTCGAACAGTGTTTATTTTCTAACAATCTCTTCCATGATGTAAGCTTCAATAGTATCATCAACTTTAAGATCATTGAAGTTCTCAATCATGAGACCACCTTCTTGGGCATTTCCGACTTCTTTAACATCATCTTTATAATGTTTCAAGCTAGCTAGTTTGCCATCGAAGATAACCACGCCATCACGGATGACACGAGCACTTGAATCACGTGTGATCTTACCATTGATAACCATAAATCCACCGATAGTACCCACTTTAGAAACTTTAAAGGTTTCGCGGATAATCGCTTCACCAAGAACTTTTTCTTGATACTCTGGATCCAATTTACCTTTCATCGCTTCTTCGACTTCTTCGATAACTTTATAGATAATGCTGTGAAGACGAATTTCAACGTCATCGGCATCGGCTTGTTGACGTGCCTGTGGTGTTGGACGAACGTTGAAACCAATGATAACAGCATTTGATGCTTCTGCCAAGGTAATATCAGACTCATTAATAGCACCTACTGCTGAGTGAACGACATTGACACGGACACCTTCTACTTCGATTTTAAGAAGTGAAGCTGCCAAGGCTTCTACAGAACCTTGTACATCAGCTTTGATGATAACATTAACAGTCTTAACTTCACCTGCTTTAAGCGTATCAAAGAGATTTTCAAGACTAACTCGTTGCGTATTTTGACGTTGTTTCATAAGGGCGCGTTTAGCACGTTCTTCACCAGCTGCACGCGCTGCTTTCTCATCAGCGTAAACAGCAAAGTGATCACCTGCCATTGGTGTTTCATTCAAGCCGGTAATAGAAACAGGTGTTGATGGTTCAGCTGTTTTAACACGGCGACCAAGGTCATTTACCATAGCACGAACACGTCCAAAGGTGTTACCAACAACGATTGGGTCTTGAACATTAAGTGTTCCTTGTTGTACAAGAAGGGTCGCAACAGCACCTTTACCTTTATCAAGGCGAGCCTCAATAACAGTACCGATGGCACGAACGGTTGGATCGGCTTTCAATTCTTCCATTTCAGCTACAAGGAGGACTGTATCAAGCAATTCGTCGATATTTTGACCGAATTTTGCCGAAATTTCAACAAACTCAGAATCGCCACCCCAGGCTGTTGAGATGACACCGTGCTCAGCTAATTCTCCGATAACACGTTCTGGGTTAGCACCTGGTTTATCAATTTTGTTAATGGCAACAATGATTGGAACTTCTGCAGCTTTTGAGTGATTGATTGCCTCGATAGTCTGTGGCATAACGCCATCATCCGCGGCTACAATCAAAATGGTAACGTCTGTAACAGATGCTCCACGTGCACGCATTGATGTAAAGGCTGCGTGACCTGGTGTATCTAAGAAGGTGATTTTCTTACCGTTTGTTTCGATTTGATAGGCACCGATATGCTGAGTGATACCACCGGCTTCTCCAGTCGCAACACGTGAGTTACGAAGAGTATCAAGAAGGGTTGTTTTACCATGATCAACGTGACCCATGATCGTAACAACAGGTGCACGTTCAATCAACTCATCTGGATTAAGATAATCCTCATCTGCAAAGAAACGTTCAATATCAGCATCATCTACTTCAACTTTAGCACGTGCTTCAATTCCATAATCAACCATCAAGAGTTCAATGGTGTCACCATCTAATGATTGGTTCTGGGTAGCCATAACTCCCATCATAAAGAGTTTCTTAACAATTTCTGCAGGTTCACGTTTGATACGTTTTGCAATTTCAGCAACCGTCATCCCTTCAGTATATTCAAATTCCTTAGGTAATTCATGGAATTTACGCTCTGTTACTGGCTTTGGAGCACTGTTAGCATTACGATTGTTTTTACCTTTTTTATTTTGTTTATTTTTATTCCAGTTACTATTTCTTTGATTTCTCACTTGGTTTTGATTCGTCCAATTTTTCTTATTTTTACTTTGCTTAGGACCATCTTCATTATGATTTGAAAAATCACGCGATTTTTCAGGACGACCCTGTTTTTTGCGACGGTTGTCTGATTGACTCGAAACAACTTGCGTTGGCATATCAGCAACCTGAGGTTTATTTGAAGCATCTGCTACGAGACGAGCATTATCTTGAGCTTGTTGTTCTTTTTCTTTTTCAATCTCAGCCTGTTTAGCTTTACGAGCCTGTTCTTGGGCCAACTGAGCCTGGCGTCGCGCTTCTTCTTGTTCACGGAAACGTGATTCACTTTGACGTGAGTACTCAGCATTTTGTTCAGCTTTTAGAGCAGCAGCACGTGCTTTAAAATCGATTTTTGGTCCAGATTGCCGCTGACGATTCTGCGAGCTGCTGTTATTGAATCGATTCTCATTGCCTCGATTGTTACGGTTTGATTGGTCGTAACGTCGGTCATTATTTGGACGATTATCTTGTTGACGTCCTCCTTTAGGATGACCTTGTTGATGACGACCATCTTGACGGCGATCATTCGAGCGGTTATCACGACGCTTTTGACCACTCCCGTTTCCGTTATTTCGACTTTCACCTTTACTACGACGATCTGCTTCAGCCTTAGCTTTGGCTTCACGTTCTGCTTTGAAGTTACGACTTTGTGGACGTGGTTTTGCAACCACTGTTTCTGCTACTTCAGCTTTTGCATGAGATTCCTCAACTTTTGGAGCAGTTGTTGTTTTTGGTTTATCACTTACCACTGGTTTAGTAACTTGCTGAACTTCAGTTGTACTAGACACTTGTTTTTTAGTTGCCTTTGGTGTTGAAGTACCTTTGAAGGCTGCTGTTAGACGCTCAGCATCGTTACCTTCTACACTTGATGCGTGACTTTTAACAGCCATGCCCAATTCCTGAGCTTTGGCGACAACTTCCTTACTTGCGACACCGACTTCTTTCGCAATTTCATATAAGCGTTTTTTTGACACGTGACGTCCTCCTATTCCTTATGCCATAAGAGTCCTCATTTTCTTTGAAAATCCAGCATCAACAATAGTAACAACCTTCCTAGGTTTTCCTACTGCCATGCTTAATTCCAGTGTATTAAACACTGTGGAGACTTCTATTTGATAGTATTTACTTTTATCTGTAATTTTTTTAGTCAAATTATCACCAGCATCGTTGGCTAGAAAAATTAATGTTGCTTCCTGATGTTGAATGGCTTTAACAACCAATTCCTCACCTGATATAACTTTTCCAGCTCGCTGTGCTAGTCCGATTAAATTGGCTAATTGTTGCTGATTATTCAAGACCGAGCTCTCTTCTTTTTACCTTGTGGTCAACGTAAGCAATCAACTCATCATAGAATTCATCAGAAACTGCTGTTTTAAAACTGCGATCAAAGACCCGTCTTTTCTTAGCTTCTTGGGCTTCTTGATTATCTAGTTTAATATAAGCTCCGCGACCATTCGCTTTTCCAGTTGGATCAATAAAAATGTCTCCCTCCTTGTTTTTCACAATTCGGAGCAAGTCACGTTTATCAATTACATCACCAGAAACAAGAGACTTTCTTAAAGGTATTTTACGTGTTTTAGCCATAAACACCTCTATTTATTATTCTTCGTTAGATATGTCGTCAAGTGGCATGACATCCACATCTTGTTGGTTTACTTCAACTGACTCTTCAGTAGAGACAACTGCCGCTTCGTCTGCCAAAGCTTGCTGAGCTTCCATTTCTTCGTATTCAGTTGCAGACTTAATGTCAATGCGGTAACCTGTTAAATGAGCCGCTAAGCGAACATTTTGACCACGACGACCAATAGCCAGTGATAATTTGTTATCAGGTACAACAACAGTTGCACGTTTGCTGTTTTCTTCGTCGAAGAGAACCATATCAACTTCAGCAGGGGCAATAGCATTGTAGATAAACTCTGCTGGATCTTCAACCCACTGGATAACATCAATGTTTTCCTCAACAGGTACTTCAATGCCTGTTTTAGCATCAATACGGGTTGGATGGAATTTGCTGATAACCTTCTTAATGTTTGAACCACCACGACCAACAATCGTACCGATAGCATCAACATTAGGATTGTGGCTGCGAACTGCAACTTTTGTACGATCCCCAGCTTCACGAGAAACACTCATGATTTCCACTGTACCATCAAAGACTTCGGGGATTTCTTGCTCCATAATGCGTTTGATGAATTCAGGATGGCTACGACTAACGAAAACATTGACACCTCGAGGATTGTTTTCTACCTTGTAGACATAAACTTCAATACGATCATGTGATTTGAAGGTTTCACCTGGGATTTGGTCTTGATGCGACAATTGTGCTTCAAGTGATCCAAGATTAACGTAGATAAAGCGTTGGTCAAAGCGCTCAACTGTACCTGTCATGATTTCACCTTCATGCTCCTTGTACTCGTTGAAAGTCACTTCACGCATTTGCTTGCGCATTTTTTCCATGATGGTTTGTTTAGCTGATTGCGCTGCAACACGACCAAATTCAGTCACAGACTCTTCAAAACGAATCTTATCACCTAATTCATAAGCTGAACTGATGGCTAAAGCGTCTTTTAAACTAATCTCAAGTCGACTATCAAAAACTTCATCGACAACTTCACGAACCGTATATACCTGGAAATCAGCAGTCTTTTCATTGAATTCAATAACACAGCTTTCCGCCTGACCATAGCGGCGTTTGTAGGCTGATTTCAAGGATTCCGTTACGGCATCAATGATATCTTCTTTATTAATGTGCTTTTCTTCTTCCAAAATACGGAAGGCTTCTAACATTTCTTTACTCATGCTTGTCTCGCCTTAATAATTAAGGCAATTCCTTTCTTTTCTGAATGATTAGGTTATAGTTTTACCGCTAAGCGGGCTTTGGCAACCGTTTGATAGGGAATATCAACAGTTTTATGCCGCGTCTTATCCAAGTAATCAATGGTCAGATTTTCACCATCAAAGGCGAGTAAATCTCCCTCAAAAACTTTGACTTTATCGATAGCTTTATAAAGACTAACATTAACATAGGAACCGACTGCGTTTTCCAATGCTTCCTTAGTTTTCAGTGGACGTTCTAAACCTGGACTAGACACTTCCAAAAAATATTGTTCTGGGAAGGGATCTGGTTTTATGGTATCTAGTAGCGGACTGATAACATCGGTTAATTCTGCCGTATCATCTACAGAGATACCACCAGGTTTGTCAACAAGAATACTAAGGACATAATCGCCACCCATTTTGCCATACTCGACATCAACCACCTCGTAAGGAGCCTTGATATGAGGCGTAACCAACTCAGTTACCTGTTCAACTATTGTTGCGATAATAATCCCTCCTTGCACAGACAAGAGGCGAAGTAATAACCTCGCCCCTTTCTCATTATTTTAATTAATCATATCACAATAGCTAGCAACTTGCAAGTCTAAAGAGTCCAGAATGCTTGTTCTCTCAGTATCTAATCTTCCTTAGCTAAATCGCCATTAATATCAAAGGTATACTTATGACCTTGTGTTAGACTTTGATAAAATCCTTTACCTTCATATAGCTGAAAAACACGAACATTTTCCCTTTCCTTATGATTAGGATAAACTTGCTCGACAAATGGATTTCCTGCTAAAACCTCTTCTAACTTTTCTTCCCCTAATTCACGTACTCTTCCTTCAACGCGAATCACTTGGATTAAGTAATCCTCTTGATGCATGCCCGTTATGGCAATATTAGGGTTTCCTTGTAATTGCTTATAAAATCGAGTTGTGGGACTTGTCATGAAAAAAATCCCCTTTTCATTTGCCAAGCCAATGTGAATAAAGCGAGCATGAGGGTGTCCTGCCGAATCCGTAGAGGCAATCACCGATGGAGACATTTTAGTTTCCAACAAATTCAAAATTTCTTTAACTTTCATAGCTACCTCCTTTTTTTGAAACCGTTTAACTTGTTACTATTATAACATAATCGAAAATAAAAAGAAGCAAAGATGAAAGATTCCTAGCTTCTTTAGTCTTTATTGAATTTGGTAGGTGAATGGGGGCGAATACCCCAAAACCTTGATATACCAATGCGATAAAAGGAGAGGAGGGGATTCGAACCCCCGAGCCCCGTTAAGGACTACACGCTTTCCAAGCGTGCGCACTCGGCCACTATGCGACCTCTCCATCAAAAAGCGGAAATTTCCGCTTAACTATTAAAATTGTGCTTCAACCCGGTAAATCACTTGACCTTTTTCAGAGAACTTCTGCTCGTACTCGGTCATCACATTACTTTCATAGTTACTAGCATGTAAATCTAGCCAAACCTGCTTCAAGGTCATACCATATTGAGAAAAACTAGCTAGGCTATATTCAAATAAGCCACGGTTATCGGTCTTGAAATGAATTTCACCGTGTTCTGGCAAGATTTGCTGATAGGTCTCTAAGAAAGTCTTGTACGTCAAACGGCGTTTTTCATGTCTTGTCTTAGGCCATGGATCTGAGAAATTCAAATACATAAGAGCCACTTCACCATCTTCAAAATAATTGGTTAAGCTTGAACCATCAACACGAAGCAAACGAACGTTTGGCGCCTGACTTTCAATCACTTTATCTAAAGCATAACTGAGAACAGAAACTTGGATATCAATACCAATGTAGTTAATATTGGGATTCTGCAAGGCCATTCCCGTAATGAAAGCACCTTTTCCAGAACCAACTTCAATATGGATAGGATTGTCATTACCAAAAACCAGATGCCATTTACCTTTTGCATCTTCAGGATTTAAAATAACGTATTGGGGATGATTTTCTAAATAGTCTTCAGCACCTTTGCGCTTACGAACTCTCATTTGAATAACTCTCTAAATTTTCTAAGGGCGTAAATTTCACGGTTGACACGCTCCATATCACGATTATCAAAATACTGCTGAATCTGCGATAAGTAGGACAACTGACCATACCAATATACCTTATCCATCACAGCTTTAGGATTGTCGTAACCATAATAAACCAACCAATCTGACCAAGCCACACGTGGAACATAGTGACTAAGAAGATGTCCAATATCATACATAGGGTCAGTTAGACGAACAGAATCCCAGTCGACAAGATAAATCACACCACTGGTTGTAATAATCCAATTATTGTGTCTGACATCACCATGAACGATAGTGGCATCATCACGATCAAAATTTGGTAAACTTTGTTTCAACCCTTTTACGATAGTCTGAATAAAAGTATTCTCACGTAATTGAAGCGGCATTTCACGCTCCAATTTTGCAAGGAGTTCATAAGGGTTTTCAATTTGATACTTAAGCTGTAACAGTTGATTAGCCAAATGCTTTGATTTATGCAAGCGCAATAAAACTTGAACAATCTGCTTGCTCATCATATCTTGTTTGAGCAAAATGCGACCATCAAGCCATTCTTGTGCACTCATCATATCACCATTCCCCAACCGTTTAGCCCAAAGTAATTGTGGTGCAATCTGCTCTTTAGCTAAGGCTGCTAAAATTGGTGTGGTGTTCTTTTTGACAAAAACACGTTCTCCAGATGGGTAGGTTCCCATATAGGCTTTGTTACTTTTTCCACGCATGGGTGTCAATGTTAAATCGTTATCAATAACTGTCACCATACCCTCCTTTTTTCCTACCATTTTAGCTCTTATTTTACTTGTTTTTTAAGACTTAGTCAACAAACATCTTCAGCTTATTCGGAAGATAAACCAAGCTCAGAACGAGCATAATAGGAATAATCCCCAAAAATCTCCAGTCTAACGCTACTAAACTTAATTGAATCAAACCAATACCTAGCGAAAGTTTTAGTAATAGGGTTTTAAAAGCTTGTCGTTGAAGCTCGCTTTCTACTGGATATAATCGCGCCATGATTTGATAATCATACACTCGGTAAAGTCCAAGAAGTTGGAAAAGCAAGAGATAATTAAAAAGACCTACTAAAGCTAGCCCCCACCAATTTGGCAAGAGTACTCCCAGAACCAAACTAATAAGAAGTAACCTCAGGCTTAGCCAAAAGTAGTCCCCATTCCTAAGATAGGCTCTCGCATACAATTCTAACCAAACATTTTGTGTTGTTGTTTTTGTTAACAATCCTATCAGTGGATTGAGATATTTTCTTGGTTTTGTCGTACTAGAAATACCTTTTACAGTTGTAAACAAGGCAAAGAAAGTCAAAATCCTTTGCTGTCTCTGTTTTTCATAGCGAATGAGTTTTGTAAAATCAAGCAAATGTCCCCTGTAAAATCCTTTAAAATCATGATATATGCGAATCCCTCTCAGTATAAGAAGCACTACAACATAGCCAATGAGCTGCCATAATGACCAACCGGATAAGAGAAAAATAGGAGACAATAATAAGGTGACAAAAAGCTGAAATATCCCCCATAAGATAAAGGATTTTCTTGCAGCATTTTTTAAATTCCTTTGCAAAAATGTTTCCTGAAGTAAGAGAAATACCTGGTCTGCAGATACCAGATAGGTCGCTATCCTTCCTAAAAACGTTAGGGCAAGTGTTACTAAAATGGAGAGAACGACGGGAAACATAGAACCTTTGGGAAAATCGTTAACCAGATTGGTATATTGAACCACCAAAAAGCCCAAAAGAAACATCAGAACTAAAACAAAATGGTCATTAAAAACATAGCGTAGATACTTAACACAGCGCTGATTAAACTCTAGTCGACGCTTTTGAATAATCTTTTCCATCTTAATTCTCCTGCGTCAATTGCATATAAATATCAGTCAAATCAGCTGTCGGTAGACTAAATTGTTTTCGTAACTCTTCTAGACTACCGTTAGCTAGAATCTCACCATGATGGAGAATGACAAAACGGTCACACATTTTTTCAGCAGAATCCAGAACATGAGTACTCATCAAAACAGCTGTTCCTTTAGATTTTTCCTCTGCAATAATAGTCGTCAAATCTCTAATAGCTAAAGGATCTAATCCCAAAAAAGGCTCATCCACAATCAATAAGCTTGGCTCAATCATGAGAGCTGCAATAATCATTACTTTCTGCTTCATCCCTTTTGAAAAATGAATGGGATACCAGTCTAATTTGTCCTCTAAACGAAAGAGTTGTAACAGCTTTTGTCGTAATTCCTGCTGCTCACCTAAACCATAAGCTAACGCAACTGTATCCAAATGTTCTTGTAAGGTCAACTCTTCATATAAGATTGGCGTCTCAGGGATATAACCTATTTTGCGACGGTAACTTTCTGGATTTTCTAACAATTGCAAGCCATCCAAAGTCACACTTCCCTGATAAGGTTGCAAAAGTCCAATGATTTCACTGATAGTCGTTGATTTCCCTGCTCCGTTAAGCCCAATTAAGCCAACAACTTCTCCTGAGGAAACCTCAAAAGAAATGTCCTTTAAAACAGGTATATTAACGTAGCCACCAACTAAATGATCAATTTTTAGCATGACGATTCTTCCTAACTTTGATATACTATTCTTAATTATAACAAATTCAATCAAAAAGGTGGTTTTACATATGGCAAATTGTATTTTCTGTCAAATTATCTCTGGTACAATCCCATCATCTAAAGTATACGAAGATGAAAAGGTACTTGCCTTCCTAGATATTACACAAACAACAAATGGCCACACTTTATTAATCCCTAAAGAACATGTTAAAAATGTTCTTGATATGACTGAAACTATGGCACAAGAGGTTTTCTCACGCTTACCTAAAGTTGCTCGAGCTGTTCAGAAAGCGACTGGAGCTAAAGGAATGAATATTATCAATAACAATGAAGAAGTTGCTGGTCAAACCGTCTTTCATGCTCATATCCATCTAGTACCAAGATTTGATGAAAAAGATGGTATTGATATTAAATACACCACTCACGAACCTGATTTTCAATCGCTAGGAAAATTAGCTGAACAAATTGCGAAAGAGGTAGTCTAATGGGACTTAAGAAAACACTAGCTGCTAGCGCCATAGCCTTCCTAGCTTATAAAACCTTTCAAAAGCGACATGAGCTATCCGAAACTTACAGCACCGAAAAAGCTCGCTTAGCTAGTATGAACAAAGATAAAGATAATATCCAAAAGCAGTTAGCCATCATTAAAACTGAATTAGCTAAAATAAATGAAATCGGTGAAGACACACATCATAAAGTACGCGTTTTCCAAAAAGATTTAGAGCCAAGATTGGAAATAATAAAAGAAAACACGAACCACATACAGAAAAAACTTGATAAAAGATAATCCTAAAAATCAAACACACATAGAATCTTGATATTAAAACCTTGATTCTATGTGTGTTTTTCTATAATAATTGATTCAGTATTCAACTATATAATGTATAATGCTTTAAACAGTGAGCTATTTTAAGTACTCCCAAGAGTTATATATGAGAGATTTTAAAGAATGGTAACCCTAACACAGTGTCGTCTTTGTCAGTACTCTTTGTATCAAACAAATAAGACATTGCATACCAACCAGATAGAGATTTTGTATAAGGATCAGTGACATGGACCATTCCATTATTATAACCTTTTAATACAATTTCATGGGATCCACCTGATACAAAAACATTATTCTGAACACCTGCAAGAATGTAATAACCTTCTCTAAGTGCTGATACAATACTATTGTAAGATGACAAATTAGTAGCTTTTAATCCCCAAGCTTCTGATGCTTTAACAATCCCTGGTGCACGAGTTCCAGGTACAAGGCGATCAAATTCATTAGTATTATAGTATAACCAATCTGCTACAGTTGTTGGCATTACTGTTTTACCAGTTAAGGCTGAGAAAACCATACTGAGCGAGGTCGGTACACACCCTGTGTCTCCCATTGTATAACGCCCATAATATTTTGATGACCAACGTGAATCTCGCTGATTGTAATAAGGCATTGGATAATCTTTCGCAACCACTCCACTAATAGTCGTGGTTGAAGCTGATAGGGCTGATAAGCTGCTATTTCCCAATTCATAATAAACATGCACATGATATTTACCGTTAGTATAGCCGTGTTTGGCTAAGGAGGTTGTGGCGATGTAGGTGCCGTTAGACTGTCTTGTGGCTACTTGCCATTCAAGGTCATCCTGTCCACTAGCATCCGACCAGACCGCAACACGAACGGATTTCAAGCCATCACGTGCACTCACCTGACTAATAGTTGTCTGAAAGGTATTCGTTGTGTGATTAACACTTGAAATGCTGACACTGCCTGTTTTACTTGGCAATTGCGCAATAGTTGCCGTTGTTTTAGCTACAAACACTGGCTTGCCTGTCTCGTAGGAATAAGCATGAATATGATAAAGACCTGTGGATTTATGGTTGCCATAGAGCGCTAAAGCCTCTCCCTTGGTGTCCGTCGCATACCATTTGATATCATCTTGTCCGCTGGCATCTGACCAGACCGCAACACGAACCTTACTAAGGTCTTTCACGGCCGTTGAGGCAACACTTAAGGCAATCCCCGTTGAGGTTAAACGAGCTGACACGGTTTGACTAGCAGCTGGCCTTGTAAAGCGATGATCCCCTAAATTAGTCCCAACACGACTACCATCTTGATAGGTGGTGTAAACGTGAATGGTATAGTCATCGCTGGTGTTAGACAAATCACGCATGTTAACCGTCACTTGCGCGGTTTGATTAACAGCGTTAGCTTGGTACCACTTGAGATCGTCTTGACCACCTGTCTTAGACCAAGCAGCAACGGCGATACTTTTGATAGCTTTTTCGACAGTGGTCACTGTCACTGTTGCCGTCGTGTCTGTCTTGGCAGAAATAGAGACCTTGGCCAAGCTTTGTTGCGGAACTGCTTTGGCAACCCGTTCAAAGCGTGTTGAGGCAATCGCAATCTGTTGACCCGTGATGGCACTAACCCCATAGGCATGAACATGATAGGTGCCAAAGTCATTGTTATGATGTGCCGTATCAATATGAGCTTCATAAATACCAGAAGAAACTTGACTGGCAGAATACCACTTGAGGTCATCTTGACCATTTTTGTCGGACCATACCGGTACTTTGACCGCACTGATACTTGATGGAACACCCTCTAAACGAACCACATAATGGTTAGGAGAACTTTCTGTGATTTTAGGGGTTAACCAAGGTTTAGCAACCGTTAGTTGACCACCTTCCAAACCAATCATTTTCCCTGAGCTATTCTTATAGGTATGAACATGATAAAGACCATATTCTTTATGTTTAGACAAATCAACATAGGCAGCTCCTATCTGATCTGCGGTATACCAAGTGATATCATTACGACCATTAACATCTCCCCAAACGGCGTATTGAATTTTTTCATTGCTGGCGATAGGTCCGTTATATTTCAAGGTCAGGGTCTTCTGATTGACCACTTTAGCGACTAAGACTTCTTCTGAATGCCCATTACCTGCTGCTGCACCAGGCAGGTCACCGTTACTAGAGCTGACAGCGGTACTAGTAAGAGCACTAGCTCTTTCTGGAGAAGATGTGCTTCGAGACACTGTAGGTTCAGTGACGCTTTCAACATGAGTAGCTGTTGCACTAGCACTTCTTACTGAGGAAGAGGATTGCTCAGAAGCAGCCGCAAAGCTTTCTACTAGAGTCGCCTCTGATGAACGAACTGAGGATGCTGGTGACTCTGACTGAGTCTTGTTCACTGACAAATCAGTACTAGCAAGTGTCGGCTCACTGGTCACACGGCTGTCTGTCTCTGATGAAGCTGGTGCTGTGTCAGGAGAAGTTGGTGCTAATTGAGCTGGCTGATTGAGCCCAACCCAACTACTGACGGACGAACTCGTCGTGTGATTAGCACTCTCTTCTGCTAACACACTAGGTGATAAAATCAGACCTGCTGATGTGATACCGGCAATGACCCATTGTTTCTTAGACTTATACATCTTCTTTTTCATGGTTTAATCTCCTAATTGATAATAATTAAAGTATACCACTGTTCGTAATGACTTTAAATACTTTAATAAAATTAAACAAGCTATTTTAATTTATCATTGTTATACGTATGTGTTTTTTCTAAACCTTGAAAATCTTGCTGACGAAGCGCTTCATAGACAATCATACAAACAGTATTAGAAACATTCAGACTTCTAACGTGCTCATCATTCATAGGAATTCGCAAAGCTTTTTCAGCATTTTCTCTCATAAAATCTTCTGGCAAACCAGTATCTTCTCGTCCAAACATAAAGTATTGATTGATAGGCTGATTATAATCGACATCCGAATATGTCTGGTCCGCAAATTTAGAAATCAGATAAACAGGACCATTTCGCTTTTCCATAAATTCTTCTATAGAGTCATAGTAATAAATATCCAATTTATCCCAATAGTCCAGACCTGCACGTTTCATTTTTTTATCATCAATAGGGAAGCCCATCGGCTTAATAATATGTAGTGGACTATTTGTCGCTGCACAAGTTCTGGCAATATTGCCAGTGTTTTGCGGAATTTGTGGTTGAAAAAGCACGATATGATTACGTCCAGTTGACTGCTTTTTATGATTCATTTCTGTCATCATCTACTCTCTCCTTGATTTTGCCCATAAAAATAACCACGCTACCCGGAGTCAAGCTCAGCAGATAGCGTGGTTGGTGTTGACTCGTTACCTTAAATCATAACAGGTTTGATTTAAACCAACGAATAGCTTAATAGTAAGTATAACACTTTCATCACTAGTGTCAACTATTTTTTCTTAAATTTATGATAAAATCCCTTTACTAAGATGCTTTTTTGACAAAAAAAGGGTATTATAGGATGTAATTGTTATGGAGGAAAATCATGCGAATAATTCTAGTCGGTGGTGGTAAAGTTGGTGCTGCCCTTTGCCGTTCGCTAGTTGAAGAAAATCACGATGTCGTTTTGATTGAGCAAAAAGAGAGTGTCTTAAAACATCTCACCAAACGATACGATATCATTGGACTACTTGGTAATGGTGCCAATCATAAAATTTTAGAACAAGCTGACATTCAGGATTGCGATATTTTCATTGCAATGACAGATAAGGATGAAGTCAATATGATCTCAGCTGTTCTTGCTAAACAAATGGGGGCCAAAGATACTATTGTTCGTGTCCGTAACCCTGAGTACTCAAATACTTATTTTAAAGAACGGAATTTCTTAGGATTTTCTTTAGTGATTAATCCTGAACTTTTGACTGCACGCTATATCGCAAACAGCATTGACTTTCCTAATGCTAAATCCGTAGAGCATTTCGTCAATGGGCGTGTCATGCTTATGGAGTTTTCTGTTTCTGATCAAAGCGTCCTAAGTCATATGTCACTTTCGGAATTCCGTCGAAAATTTGGAAACATCGTTATTTGTGCTATCCAAAGACAAGATACCATTCTAATCCCTGATGGCAATGATCGTATTTTACCAGGCGACCGTATTTTTGTGACAGGAAGCCGTGTGGAAATGGTACTTTTCCATAATTTTGTTAAACATAAACTCATCAAAAATATGATGATTATAGGTGCAGGTCGTATCGCCTACTACCTACTTTCGCTGTTACGAAACAACAAAATTAACTTAAAAGTGATTGAGCGTGATGAAAAGCACGCTCAATGGCTAAGTCAAGAATTCCCCCATCTCAACATTGTTGTTGGAGATGGAACAGCTAAAGATGTACTTTTAGAAGAAAGCGCTGCGAGCTACGATGCCGTTGCTACCTTGACAGGGGTAGATGAAGAGAACATTATTGCTTCACTTTTCTTGGAAAAAGTTGGGGTACAAAAAAATATTACCAAGATCAATCGGACTAGTCTCCTCGAAATTATTGACCATAACTTTGTATCTTCTAGTATTGTTACTCCAAAAAGTATCGCTGCTGATGCAGTCATGCATTTTGTTCGTGGACGCGATAATGCCCAAGACTCTAACTTGGATGCCATGCATCATGTAGCAAACGGTCGTATTGAAACCCTTCAATTTGAAGTTCGGGATAAAAACAAGATGGCAGGGCAACAATTATCCAACATCAAATTAAAAGATAATGTCTTGATTGCCGCTATCATCCGCAAAGGGAGAACTATCTACCCAACTGGTGAAGACATTCTTGAAGTTGGCGATAAGATTGTTGTGATTACCTTGCTAAAAAATATTACCAAAATCCATGATTTAATGAAGGGGTCTCGTCATGAATAGAGCAATGGTCCGTTTTTTATTGTCAAAACTCCTCATTATCGAGGCGGGATTGCTCTTAGTTCCATTAGTCATATCTGTCATCTATCAAGAAGATTGGTCTATCAAGTTAAGTATTCTCTATACGATTGGATTACTATTATGTTTAGGCGGCCTCGGAAGTTGGTCAAAACCGCAGAACCATCATATTTATACCAAAGAAGGAATGTTGATCGTTGCACTCTGCTGGGTATTCTGGTCTTTCTTTGGAGCGCTTCCCTTTGTGTTTTCAGGTCAAATCCCAAGCATAATAGATGCTTTCTTTGAGGTTAGTTCAGGCTTTACAACAACTGGGGCAACCATCTTACCAGATGTTTCTGTTTTATCTCACTCCCTTCTTTTTTGGCGAAGTTTTACCCATTTAATCGGAGGAATGGGGGTGTTGGTTTTTGCACTTGCTATCATGAGCAATAGTAAAAACGGTCATCATGAAGTTATGAGAGCTGAAGTTCCTGGTCCTGTCTTTGGTAAAGTCGTTGCGAAACTAAAAAATACGGCTCAAATCTTATATTTTATCTACATGGGCATGTTCCTTGTTTTCACGCTCATTTTATGGCTATGCGGTATGCCACTGTTTGATAGCATTATTACTGCAATGGGAGGGGCCGGTACTGGTGGTTTCGGAGTATACAACGACTCTATTGCTCACTATAATAACCCACTCATTACCTATGTTGTTGCTTTTGGTGTGATGCTTTTCGGAATTAATTTCAATCTATATTATTTGATATTGATGAGAAAGTTCAAGCTCTTCTTTAAAGATACTGAACTGCGTCTCTATTTAGGGATAATTCTTGTTGCCACAATAGTAATCATCTTAAATGTCAGTCACCTCTACACTAATATCAATCAAACAGTTAGTTTTTCTTTCTTCCAAGTAACAAACGTGATTACCACAACTGGTTTTGGAATTACAGACTTAACAGCTTGGCCACTATTAGCACAATTTATTCTCCTCTTATTGATGTTTCTAGGAGGTTCAGCAGGTTCGACTGCTGGTGGATTTAAGGTCATTAGAGCCCTAATCATTTCTAAAATTGTTAAAAATGAAGTGCTAAGAACACTTTATCCACGCCGCATCATGTCTCTTCATATCGGTGAAAATATTATCGATAAGGAAACACAACACAGTGTCCTAAAATACTTGGCTATTTATATTATCATGTTTGTTTGTTTGCTCTTTTGTTTAAGCATTGATCATCAAAAAGACTTTATGGTCGTCGTTAGCGCAGCCGCATCGACTTTTAATAATATTGGTCCAATGTTAGGAACTGCTGAAACCTTCGATATCTTTAGTCCATTCTCAAAGCTACTCATGAGTCTAGCCATGATTGCGGGGCGTTTAGAAATCTACCCTATGCTTCTTCTGTTCTTAAAACGCACTTGGTCAAAATATTAACACTTGATAAATCAAATACGGATCAATCAACAATATAATAAGGCTTGGTTACATTTCCAAGCCTTATTTTTTTATGAATATAACTTTAATAAATCTCCATGATTCTAGTCTACAACTCCCAGAGGCTAGCTAGAGAAAAACAATTCATTACTAACAAGTCCGTTCTTAACCGACGAAGATCATCATCTCTTACAACTTTAATGATAGCAGAAAACTTCGTTTACTCTTTAACATCTCAAAACGCACTCTTAGACTGTGTAAACTGTATAGAGAGCTAAGGCTTCTAAACCTCTTGATATAAACAGCAAGGGGTCGTTATCAATCATCGTTGCTGGCACCTTTTATGTTAAAAAGCTTCATAGCCCATCAAGATACCACCCTCTTCTGCATAAAAACTACAAAGCCCAGAGGTTGGAACAATCTGCACGTCAGCTTCAGGATAGTCTCGCAAAATCATTTCTCTAAGTTGTTGACAGATTTTATCATTATAACAGTGTGCTATTACTACACAACCACCTTGATAACCTGCTTTGACCATTTCTTGATATGAAGCTGACACTGACTTTTTCTGACCTTTGGCCTTTTGTAACAGTTCTAACTTACCTTCTGGATTGGCTTCTCCTACCATCCGGATATTCAAGAGTCCAATAACCTTGCCAAGAACCTTGTTCAAACGACCATTTTTGACCAGATTATCAACCTTTGCAAGCACAAAAATCAGTTTCGTTTTCTCTTGATAAGCCTCAATTTCAGCTACAACGTCTTCAAAACTTAAATCAGAAGCAATTAGTTCCTCCATCTTGTGAACTAACAAGTCCATTTCGCCACCTGCTGATAAGCTGTCGATAACGTGAATCTTAGTATTTGGATTTTCTTCTAAATACATTTCTTTAGCTATTTGAGCACTATTTTGACTACCAGATAGGCCTCCTGTTATCGTAATAACTAAAATATTATCCGCCCCTTCAAAAGCTTTCATATACGCATCTGGACTAGGACAAGCAGAAGTAGCTGCCGCTTTTGTTACCTTGAGGAGTTCAAGCATATCCTCAATGTTCAACCCGTCATCATCTATAAATAATTGGCTTCCAATCTGTAACGTTAAAGGCACTCTCACAAAAGAGACATTCTCTGATAATCCTTGTAAGGTTACCAAATCACAGCCTGAATCTGCTACAATTTTCCAAGTCATACTCTATCTCCTTAGTCATTATTTTGACATACAAACTATTTTATAATAAAATTATATCATTAAACATCTTGAATTGATTCCAATTTTTCATCGGATGTTACAAAAAGAAAGGATTTGTCATGGCTAAAAAAGTTATCTCTACTGCTTCTCTTAAGCCGTTACAAATAGCCAATAAAGAAGCTAAGCAAGTCACCAAAGAAGCTATTGAAGAAGCTCTGTTACTTCTTATGGAAGAAAAGCCTTTACACGCCATTTCCATTTCTGAGCTTACCAAAAAAGCTGGTGTCTCCCGAAATGCCTTCTATCGTCATTATCAAAACAAGGAAGCTTTATTCCATAAAATGATTAAGCGTGCAACGCTAAAGGTCGTTAAAGGTTTACAACGTTTCAACTTCCAAACCGAACGTTATCAAGCTTGGTTATATTTATTTAAACAAGCTAAAGAAAATGCTCGTCTTCTCAACATTATCTTAAAGTATAATCTACTACAGTGGATTTACGATATCATTATTAATCGTTTGAGTAAGTTTAGGAAGTCAAATAATAGTAGACAGAACCAATATAGTCATTCTTTTTGGAGTCAGGCAGTCCTATCTGTCTTAGGGCGTTGGATTACCGAAGGAATGGTTGTTCCAGAAGAAGAAATGGCAGCCATGAACTTACCACTTTTAGTCTAAAAGTTAAAAGCTAGTTGTGTCGGACAACTAGCTTCTTTTTATATCACATAATCATAAATCGCTTTGGCAACTCCTGATTCTTGATTGGAGGAAGTGATAGCATGAGCACGCGCTTTAACCTCATCTGAAGCATTATCC
The DNA here is from genome assembly GCF_002953735.1 of Streptococcus pluranimalium. NCBI lineage: Bacteria > Bacillati > Bacillota > Bacilli > Lactobacillales > Streptococcaceae > Streptococcus > Streptococcus pluranimalium. The sequence goes on from NZ_CP025536.1 coordinate 1,636,195, forward strand.
ATAGCTACAGCCAGACCAGCAAAATCAAACATTTCCAAATCATTATTGCCGTCTCCCAGTACCATGATTTCTTCTGGAGATAGCTGCAAGCCTTCTGCTAAATCTTTCAAACCTCTTCCCTTATCCACTCCTTGCGGTAGAGCTTCATAGGCATAGTCCATACTACGAACCGTAGCTACTTCTTTTGATAACAAGGCATCTGCTTTAGCTTGAAAAGCATCCATGACAGACTCTTCTCCCATGAAAACAGCAACAGCAACTGGAAGATCTAAGTCTAAAAAGGATTGAAAATCGGTATGATAGAGTTTAGAATTCTCAATCTCTGCATCACGAATAGCTGCTGGATAGAGTGCTCGTCCTAAGGCATAATTAGCTTCTTTAGTAAAGAAGACAAGATTAATCCCAGGCTCATTATCAAAAATACTCACAGTATGTTCCAAAGCCTGTCTTGAAAGACTGTGCGTGGCTAAAGTAGACCAGTCATCGGTCTTAAAAAGCCATGAACCATTATTAGCAATAACATAGTCTTCATCTAAACCAAGCTCCTCGGCATAAGGTAAAATCCCTGACTTAGGACGTCCTGTACAAATAACAATATGCACACCAGCCTCACGGGCTCTTTTAATAGCCTCTTTATTCTCAGCGGTTACCTGTTTGGCTTCATCCAAAAGGGTACCATCCATATCAATAGCAACCAATTTAATCTTAGGCTTTGAGGACAAATTCTCTAATGGCATAGGCAACTCCTGCTTGATCATTTGTTAAGGTAATTTTATCAGCGTGGGCTTTAACAGTATCAGACGCATTATCCATAGCGACTGCCAAACCTGAAAAATCCAGCATTTCAATATCATTATTCCCATCACCGATGGTCATGATTTGACTAGGGTCCAATTCTAAACGTTTGGCTAGTTCTGCTAAACCAGCCGCCTTGTTAGAGTGCTGAGGCAAAACTTCATAGAGAAAGTCTTGGCTGCGCACACCAGTATAACACTTAACAATAGCTTCTTCATGTTGGTTCTGAAAGGCATCAATGGCTTCTGGATTCCCCACATACATGGCATTGTAGACTGGCTCTTCAATCGTTGAAATAGCTTCTTTTCCGATTGGTTTTAAAGTCGTAAAAACGGAATCGGCATCCGCTTGAGCAATATCCGAAGCTTTCTCTCCAACGAAGTAATAATCGCCATTGGTTGTCAAAACCATATCAACTTCTAAATTATCATCCACGTAAGACTGTAGCCCTAACATATCAGAATCACTCAAGGCTTGTCCATAAAGGGTTGACCAGTTGAGAGTTTCGTGCAAGGAACAACCATTATTCAAAATAACGTATTCTTCCTCATGAAGTCCTAGCTGGTCAAAGTAAGGCTTGACACCTGCTTGGGAACGTCCCGTACAAATCACAATTTTAAGTCCTGCAGCGACAGCTTCTTGTATAGCGTCAATATTTTCCTGTGGTAATTTCTTCTGGCTATCTAAGAGCGTGCCGTCCATATCGATAGCGATTAATTTGATCATCCTAAACCTCTTTTCTATGTCATCACATACTATTAGCATAGCAAAATTTTGATAAAATCAAAAGTAAGTCCTGTCATCAAAAAAGAACCCTTTCGAGTTCTTTATCATTCTAATCAAACTGGCCTTCTTTTTTTAATTCTGTCAAGAGCACTTCCCATCTTGGATCCAACATCCATTTAGGATCTTTGACAATCTCTGCAGAAATACGTCTGGCTTCTTCTAAAATATTGAAGTCCTCTACAATATCTGCCGTTTTAAATTCAGGGAGTCCAGATTGACGAGTTCCAAAAATTTCGCCTGACCCACGCATTTTCAAATCTTTTTCTGCCAAAACAAAACCATCATTGGTCTCACACATGGCTAACATACGGTCTTTTCCTGTATCATTTTTAGGATTAGCAACTAGAACTGCATAGGATTGCTTGTGTCCACGGCCGACGCGCCCGCGGAGTTGGTGTAATTGGCTAAGGCCAAACCGGTCTGCGTCCATAATAATCATAATAGTTGCATTTGGAACATTAACCCCAACTTCGATAACCGTTGTAGATACCAATACCTGACTCTTAGCTGCTTTAAAGTCCAGCATAGTTGCCTCTTTTTCATCAGCTTTCATACGCCCATGCATCAAGTCCACTCGGAAATTATCTCCAAAGAATTGTGCCAACTCAGCATGTAAAGCAACAGCGTTTTTTAAATCAAGCGCCTCTGACTCTTCAATTAAGGGAGAAATCACATAGGCCTGAGCACCTTGAGTTAACTCATCCTTCATCCAAGTGAGGACCGAATCCAGCTGCTCATGCTTGACCCATTTGGTCACAATCGGTTTACGCCCTGCTGGTAGTTCATCAATGATCGAGACATCCATCTCACCAAAAGTCGTGATCGCAAGCGTCCTTGGGATGGGGGTCGCTGTCATCATAAGAACATCTGGATTTTCTCCTTTTTCACGAAAAATACGCCGCTGATTGACACCAAAGCGGTGCTGCTCATCCGTGATCACCAGACCTAGTTTGTGATAAGATACAGCATCTTGAATAAGAGCATGAGTCCCGACAATCATATCCACCGAACCGTCAGCGATTGCTTCAAGCGCCGCACGCTTAACAGCTGCTTTCATGCTAGAAGTCAAAAGAGCAATGTTAAGGTCCGGGAACAATTCTGTCAAGCTAGAAAAGTGCTGTTCAGCTAGAATTTCAGTTGGGACCATGAGTGCTGATTGGTAGCCGGCTGTATAACTAGCATACATGGCTAGACTAGCAATAACTGTTTTCCCAGAACCCACGTCTCCTTGTAAGAGACGATTCATATGAGCACCTGACCTCATATCAGTTAAAATCTCGTTTAAGCTTCGCGACTGTGCTCCCGTCAAAGGAAAAGGTAGACTAGCCACTTTGTCATCAACTTTCGTTTGGTCAAAAGCAAGGGCTAATCCGTTGGTTTCGGATTTATTCTCAGCTTTTAAAACCTGCAAATTAAGTTGAAAATAAAAGAGTTCCTCAAACTTAATCCGACGTAGAGCTTGCTTGTAAGCTTCCAAATCCTTAGGAAAATGCATGGCTGCTACCGCTTCTTGACGGCTCATCAAACGGTATTTCTTTAGCAAGACTTGGGGTAAATTTTCCCTCAAAGACGCTAACAATTGGCTATCAAAGGCTGCCTTAATAGCTTTTACCAGAGCAGTTTGCGAAACACCTTGAGCAACATGATAAACTGGTTGCATGTCATCCTCTACCTGGGCTAATACCTTCATACCTGTCAAGGCTGATTTTTTGGCATCCCATTTTCCAAAAATAGCGATATCACTTCCCATTTCAATCTTATCAGCTAGATAGGGTTGATTGAAAAAACTGACTGCGATAACCGCTTCATTTTGTTTGATTTTAAAGGAGAGGCGATTGCGTTTAAAACCATAATACTGAACATTAGCTGGGGTCACTACCTGACCTGTAATAACAGCTTTCTCCCCGTCCATAAGTTCAAAAACAGACCGACTTTTAAAATCCTCGTAGCGAAAAGGGTAGTATAAAAAGAGATCTTCAATCTTATATAAGCCTAGTTTGGTAAATTTTTCTGCAGATTTGGGCCCAAATCCCTTTAATTCCGCAATTGGTGATTGTAAATTCATATCTCTATTATAACAAAGGGAGCCTCAATTGGCTCCCTTCAATCTTTCTTAATCCTTTAGACATAAAATGTTAATGCATTCCAGAGACTCAATATTCTCTTGGTACACGATCGCTGAGTAAACAAAGCACTTCATAATTAATCGTCCCACGCTTTTCAGCGACATCGGTTGCCGAAATCGACTGATTACCACTTTTTCCTATTAAAATAACCTTAGTACCTAGAGGGTATTCCTTTGGTAAACGAATAGTCGTCTGGTCCATAGAGACCCGACCAACGACTTGGCAAAACTGACCATCAACTAAGACGTCAAAGCCTTGCATGTCACGTGTCCAACCATCCGCATAACCTATCGGAAGAGTACCAATCCACTCGATTTGCTCAGAATGATAGGTACCTCCATAACCAACAGCTGTACCAGCCGGAACTTCTTTGACTTGGACTAGAGCGGATTCTAAACGCAGTGCAGGCTCAATGTGATAAGGCATTTCTAAAGTCCTACCACTTGGGTTAAGACCATAAATGACTAAACCTAAACGAACAGCATTAAAAACAGTATCAGCATGCCAAATACTAGTTGCAGAATTACTCGCATGAACCACTGGCGGACAATGATCCAAGGATGTCACCAAGTTATTGAAGAAATCTAGCTGTTGCTCAAATTGTCTTTGGTCAGCTTCATCTGCGGTCGCAAAATGAGTGAAAATCCCTTCTACAAAAACACCTTGCTCTTTTAGTTCAGCAATCAATGTTTCTGCATCCGTTTGTTTTCTGACACCAATTCGTCCCATACCAGAATCAATTTTGATATGACAAGTAATCCCTGATAAATTTGTTCCTAACTGTTTAGCCAAATGTAACCATTCCAAGCTAGCTATAGTCAGGGTCAGTCCATAATCTTTGGCTAGATAAACTTCCTCAGGCAAAACAACTCCTAGAACCAGGATCGGTTTTTTTACTCTAGCTTGGCGCAATTCGATAGCTTCGTCAACATTTGATACGCAGAAACCATCAACCTGACTTTCAACCTGATGAGCAACGGCAACTGCTCCATGCCCATAAGCATTAGCTTTGACCACTGCCCATACCTTAACCTGATCTGGGAGATGATTGGCAACTGTCTGTATATTCTTCGAAATAGCTTTTAAATCTATAATAGCTTTTGTCGGTCTATGTAAACTAGAAATCATTCGACTCCTCCAATCTTTCACCTGACATCAAGGGTGTTGTATTTTCTAAAATAACACTTGCTTGAACAAAGCCACTGCTATGTGAAATAGAAAGATGACTACGACCTTTAAAAGGTGAACGATTAAAGTATGGTTTTCCCAATTGATCTGATAGGATCTCAATATCTTGAAAGGAAATTTTTCCAATGCCCGTTCCATAGGCTTTAGAAAATGCCTCCTTTGCTGACCAGCGACCAGCCAGAAATTCCACCTGGCGTTTTCCTTTTAGAGAATGAAAAATAGCTATCTCTTTCGATGTTAGCACTCTTTGTGCAAAGCTATTTTTTTTGTGATAGGCTCTTTCAATTGCTGAAATATCTTGTAAATCTATGCCATGTCCTACTATCATTACAGCTCTTTCCTAAAAAGAGAGTAAGCATCTGGCAGCACACTGTCAAATCCTTACTCCACATTGTTTTACGATTAACTTAAGAAAAATCTAAAATTGTGAACGCCCGTGACAATTCTTAAATTTCTTACCTGAATCACATGGGCAAAACTCGTTTCGGCCAACATCATTAAAGTCAATTGCCTGCATTTGAGACATGTCAACGCCTTGCTTAGCAGCAATATTCTTAACAGCAGTTGTTGTCGCATGATCGTGAGCTTGCTCACGTTCTTGTTCATGAATTTGCGCTTTCATCATGGTTCTTGTGACGTCAAATTCAATAGCACCTACCATATCGTTGAACATACGGAAACCTTCTGTCTGATATTCAACAATAGGATTATTCTGAGCATAACCGCGAAGTCCCACTGAGTTACGCAACTGATCTAAGGCATCAATATGGTCTGTCCATTTATTATCAACCACCATTAAAATCAAGACTTTTTGGAATTCGATGATCGCTTGTTCATCTGGCAATTTGGCAATTTGTTGATCATAAATACGAAGCGCATGATCGTAAAGGTTTTCTTTGATGGTGCTAAATTTCTCACCTTGCAAGTCTGATAAACTAATTGACTCTTCAGGTAAAATATTATTTTGAGCAAAGGTCAAAATAGCTTCATAAGCTTCATTTTTAGGCATACGGCTATGCCCATCAACAGCACGATCAATCGTACGTTTAATCATGGCCTTAATCTCTGGACCGAGATCACGTGTAGCCGTGATAACATCATAACGATTAGCATAGATAATTTCACGTTGCTCACGCATAACATCATCATACTGAAGAACTTGCTTACGAGTATCGTAGTTGTTCCCTTCAACACGTTTTTGTGCAGCTTCAACTTGACTAGTAAAGACACGTGATTTAATAACGATATCTTCGTCTTGATCAGCATTAAAGCGTTCCAAGAAAGCCTTAATCCGATCTGTTCCGAAACGACGAAGGAGTTCATCTTCTAATGATAGGTAAAATTGTGACTCGCCTGGATCTCCTTGACGTCCTGAACGTCCACGAAGCTGGTTATCAATACGGCGACTTTCATGACGTTCCGTACCAATAACACAGAGACCACCAAGTTCACGAACGCCTTCTCCCAACTTAATGTCAGTACCACGTCCAGCCATATTGGTTGCAATCGTTACCGCTCCGCGTTGACCAGCATTCATAATGATTTGCGCTTCCTTAAAGTGGTTTTTTGCATTCAAAACTTCATGCGGAATACCTGCTTCAACAAGGTTTTTTGAAATCAATTCACTGGTTTCAACCGCTACTGTACCAACCAAGACTGGCTGTCCTTTCGCATGACGCTCTTTTATGTCTGCGATAACTGCGCGGAACTTAGAGTCTAAGGTAGGGTAAAGAAGATCGGCATTATCAATTCGCTGAATTGGACGGTTGGTTGGAATTGGAATAATGCGCATATTATAAATTTCGCGGAATTCCTCTTCCTCAGTTTTACCAGTACCTGTCATACCTGCCAATTTTTTGTACATACGGAACATATTTTGGTAGGTGATAGAGGCAGACGTTTTTGACTCATCCTGAACAGGCACACCCTCTTTAGCCTCAATAGCTTGGTGAAGTCCATCAGAGAAGCGACGACCTTCCATTGTACGACCTGTAAATTGGTCAACAATCAAGATTTCTTGATCTTCGCTAACCACATAGTCGATATCCAAGATCATAATGTAGTTAGCTCGAAGAGCGTTATCAATAAAGTGGGTTAACGCAACATTCTCCAAATCATACAGATTTTCAAGTTTGAAGAATTTCTCCGCCTTATCAATCCCTGAATCCATAAGTCCTATGGTCTTACTTGGTACATCAATCGCATAATCTTCACGTTTTAACGTTTTTACGAAACGATCGGCCATATAGTAAAGTTGGTTTGTTTCTGAACTTGCTGGGCTAGACACAATCAAAGGTGTTCTTGCTTCATCAATAAGTACAGAGTCAACCTCATCAACTAAGGCAAAATTAAGTGGTCGCTGAACCATGTCTTCTTGACGCACAACCATGTTATCACGCAAATAGTCAAATCCAACCTCAGAGTTGGTTGAGTAAGTGATATCACAAGCATATGCTTCACGTTTTTCAAGTGATGACTTCGCTGAAAGGTTGATACCAACAGAGAGACCTAACCAACTGTACAGTTCCCCCATCTCTGTTGCATCACGTGTCGTAAGGTATTCATTGACAGTAATAACATGAACCCCTTTTCCAGCAAGAGCATTGAGGTAAACAGGCATCGTTGCTGTTAATGTTTTTCCTTCACCGGTACGCATCTCGGGAACGTCACCGTGATGAAGGACAATCCCCCCCATAATTTGTACATGGTATGGGTATAATCCCAATACTCGTTTCGCTCCCTCACGAACAACAGCAAAAGCCTCCGGTAGGAGGTCATCTAACGTCTCTCCATTTTGATAACGCTTTTTAAATTCTTCTGTCTTGGCTTGTAGGGCAGCATCTTCCAAGGCTGCCATTTCATCAGCATAACTCTCTACTTTTTTGGCTAATTTATCAAGTTTCTTTAATTCACCTTTATCATTTTCAATGATGTCACGGATTATATTTGCCATCTTTATCCCTTTCGAAAATCTTATCTCCTCATTCTAGCATAATAGATAGAAAATTTCAATGACACAAACCTCTCGAAATGCAATATTCTCCTACTAGAATCTCCTTGTCACACCATAGCATTTATCACCCATTCCTTTTTTTGAACGACATTAATAAGCATTAGTAACTTTTCATTGTACTTACTATTAAAGAACTCTTATATCCCTATAATCTTTTTTGAAATTCTCATATCAGCTGTTACACTTCTTACCTCTTAACAAGAATGGCATTAATAATCAGTCTGTCTTAACAATTTAGTATCTCCCCTCCTACAACATGATACCTCAATTTCATTTCCATCATAGAAGCGGAGTAGCTTAGACCATCACTTTTGCGCTTTTCTATATTTTTTCAAATAAAAACATGTAGAACATATTTACGTAACACAGAAACGAAATAGCACTAAAAGTATTGTAATTGCAAAAGAGTCCAGCATTCAGAACACAAATGCTAAACTCTCTTTTATATTATTTAAATGTTATTATTGCCATAAACTACTTGTCATTTCTCTGGAAACACATTTTTAAAGCGAGACAAGATTTTAAGCATGCTTTCTTGAAAAAAAGGAAGATTTTCTTCTGTTGCGTATACCGTCATTATAGGATTTACCACAAAATCCGCAAAGTATCGATAGCCTATGTTATTACCTTGATAAGTAAATTTCAGCAATGGATGAGGCGTCTTATCTCCACAGGGGCCTGGCTCTGATATCTCTAAAGCATAAAGGTCTTCACCATAGGACTTTACCTGAAAATACTTTCCATCGTAAAAAATGGCTTCGGCTGGAAAATCTAGCAGCAACCTCTCAAGATAAGCGTTCATCTTCATCCTCCTACATGACTAACAACCATCTCCATTTTACCATCAAACTGCCAAGACTTTACTTGGTTAGGGATAATAAAATGATCTCCTTTACGAATGCAAAAAATCCCATTGTCAACAGTAATATGGCCTTCTCCTGCAATAACACTCACCAGCAGATAAGGAGCAACTTGTTGCATTGCAACAGATTGTGTCACTTTCCAATGATAGACTGTAAAAAAGGGATTAGCTACTAACAATGTTGATGTAAGACCACCAACTGCAATCTTAGCAGGAGTGGTGTTTTGCGGTTGCCCAATAGTCATGACATCCACCGATTGTTTTAGATGAAGCTCTCGAAGATTGCCTTGGTCATCCTTTCGTTCAAAATCATAAACTCGATAGGTAGTATCACTAGACTGCTGAGTCTCTAGGATCATAATTCCCTTACCAATAGCATGCATGGTGCCACTTGGTACATAATAAAAATCGCCCGCCTTAACCGGAATTCGTGACAGAAGATGTTCCCAATCACCTGAGCTAATCATCTGGGATAATTCTTCCTTGGAGCTAGCATTATGCCCATAAATAATCTCTGCACCTTCTTCAGCAGACAGGATATACCAGCACTCTGTTTTTCCTAACTCTCCTTCATGTATCATGGCGTAGTTGTCATCTGGATGAACTTGTACACTCAACCAATCATTAGCATCAAGAATCTTTGTTAACAATGGAAATACTGAGCTATTTGGATTTCCAAAAATATCTGGTTGTTTTCGATAAAGCTCATCTAAGCCCATCCCCTTAAATGGGCCATTTTTTATCCTAGAGACACCGTTTGGGTGCGCAGAAATTGCCCAGCATTCACCCGTATGATCCGACGGAATCTCATAGCCATATTCTTGGGCAAGGCGACTACCTCCCCAGATTTTTTCTTGCATCACTGGCGTTAAAAATAAAGGCTTAGCCATGTCATTTCCCTTTCACTATTAGTTATTACTAGACATAAATCAGGGTCATTATACCCCTTTTTCAATAACGATTCAAGATAAAGTCCGCTGCTTTCATAAAATCTCTGCCCAAGCCTTACCATTCCACATCAAAAAAATCTGGCCGAAACCAGATTTCATCTAAGATACACTATAGCTAGTCTTACGCTCTGCGACATCTTTCGCAAGTGCAAAATTACCTAAGGTTGCTGATCCATTTTCTGCGACAGCAGGTGTTACGATGTATTCAGACACATCAGGAACTGGTAGATAGCCGTTGAGCAAAACGGTGAATTTCTCACGCACACGACGCAACATATGATCTTGAGCCATAACGCCACCACCAAAAACAATGACTTGTGGACGATAAAGAACCGTCGCTTGAACAGCAGCCTGTGCAATGTAATAAGCTTGAATATCCCAAACTTCTGAGTTTTGTTCAATCAATTCACCACGAATACCTGTACGCGCTTCGAGTGATGGACCTGCAGCCAATCCTTCCAAACAGCCATTATGGAAGGGACAAGTGCCTTGAAATTCATTAGCATAGTCGCGTGGATGACGTGGTACATAGACATGTCCTGCTTCCGTATGACCGACACCCCCAACAAATTCGCCACGTTGAATCGCACCAGCTCCAATACCAGTACCAATAGTGTAGTAAACCAAGCTGTCAACACCTTTACGGACCATAGCTTCACCATAGGCTGAGCTATTGACATCTGTCGTAAAGTAGAAAGGTACTTTAAATTCTTTAGAAATCAGTCCAACCAAATCAACATTCGACCAATGCTCTTTAGGTGTTGTTGTAATGTATCCATAAGTATCTGAATTGAGATCAATATCAATCGGACCAAAAGAGCCGATAGCAACACCTTGCAAATCATCTTCATAACGTTTGAAGAATTCTACTGTACGCTCAATGGTTTCATAAGGTGTCGTCGTTGGAAATTGTGTTTTTTCGACAACTTGGAAATTCTCATCACCGATAGCACACACAAACTTCGTACCACCAGCTTCCAAGCTTCCATATAATTTAGGCATAATATCTCCTCTTATCACTCATTTTCTAATGTCATTATAAGCGAATCTGCTATTTCTAGCAAGATACGCCTTAATATCCTCAAACAAGAAAATACCCTAATCTAGGACTAGAGTATCTTCTCAAAGGTTTAGGATTATTTGACAGCAACTAGCTTGTCGCCCTCAGCAACTGTTCCTGATGCTACTGGGTTAACTTCAGCGTAATCGGCTGTATTTGTCACAATAATCATTGTTGTGCTGTCAAGACCTGCTGCCGCAATATCGTCAAGATTGAATGTCCCAAGAACATCGCCCTTCTTAACTGTTTGGTTAGCTTTAACTTTTTGGTCAAACCCTTTACCATCCATTGAAACAGTATCAATACCGATGTGGATAAGAATTTCTGCACCATCATTAGATTTAATCCCGTAAGCATGACCAGTTTCAAAAGCGATTTGAACGGTACCATCTACTGGAGAGTAAACTGTATTATCAGTTGGCTTGATGGCAATCCCTTTACCCATCGCCTCTGACGCGAAGACAGGATCGTTAACAGAAGTCAATGCGACAACCTCACCATTAAGCGGTGACACAATCGTTTCTTCCTTAGCAACAGCTGGAGCTGGAGCCGCAGATACTTTTGGTTGTGTTTTGAGGTTTTCAGATGGTGCTGTATTTGAAGCTGCATTTTGAGCAACAGGCTCTTCGTCTTTGTAACCAAAGAAATAAGTTAGAACAAAAGCAAGAGCTGTCGTTGCAAGCACCATGATGATGTATTTCAATACTTGACCATTGAGGTAAAGAAGAGTACCCGGAATGATAGTGATACCAAAACCAGTACCAGCAAGTTTAAAGATTGATGCTAACCAACCACCAGCTGCACCTGCGATAAGACCCATGATAAATGGCTTACCAAAACGTAAGTTGACACCAAAGATAGCAGGTTCAGTAATCCCAAGACCAGCTGAAAGTGCTGCAGGGAAAGCAAGAGCTTTCAATTTTTTATTTTTCGTTTTGACACCAACGGCAAGCGTTGCACCAGCTTGTGCTGTCATGGCTGCTGTAATCAGTGCATTAAAGGCATCTTTACCATCTGCTGCGATCAACTGTGCCTCAAGTAGATTAAAGATATGGTGTACACCAGTCACAACGACAACTTGATGCAAGCCACCAATAATCAAACCAGAGAGTCCAAACGGCAAGGCTAATAAGAATTCTGTTGCTGCGAGGACGTATTCTTCAACCACGTGGAAGACTGGTCCAATCACAAAAAGTGCCAAGATTGACATTATCGTAAATGTCAAGAATGGTACGACAAGAAGATCTAAAACATCAGGAATGATCTTGTGAAGTTTCTTCTCAAGTTTAGCACCCAACAGACCTACGAAGAAGGCTGGGAGAACTGAGTTTTGGTAACCAACAACTGGGATAAATCCAAAGAACTCAATTGGTTTTGCTGCTCTAGAAGCAACATCCCAAGCATTTGGAAGAGCTGAGTTTACCATCATAAGTCCCAAGACCAAACCGATAACTGGATTACCACCAAACACACGGAAGGCTGACCATGAAATCAAGGCTGGGAAGAAAGCAAAGGCTGTATCTGTTAAAACAACTGTATAAGTGTAGAAGTTTGTTGATGAAAAGGCTTCTGAAGTTGTTCCAAACATACCCAAGATAGTATCGTTATTGATAGCACCACGGATACCCATGAACAGACCAGTCGCTACAATCGCTGGAAGCAATGGTACAAAGACATCACCAAACGTACGGATGGCACGTTGGAAAGCATTACCTTGTTTGGCAGCTTCTTCTTTTTGCTCACCGGTAGATGATGTTGGAAGACCTAAAGCAACAACTTCATCATAGATTTTATTAACAGTACCTGTACCAAAAATGATTTGATATTGGCCTGAGTTAAAGAAAGCTCCTTGTACTTTCTCAATTTCTTCTGTTTTGGCTTTATCGATTTTTGACTCATCGTTAACCATCACACGAAGACGTGTTGCACAGTGGGCTACACTTTTAACGTTATCGCGACCACCAAGGGCAACGATGACTTCTTCTGCAATTTGCTTGTTATCCATTTGCAAAAAGACTCCTTTTATTATAATTTTCTATTAAGTTTAGTGAAAGCGTTTCACATCACACTATCATTCTAGCACGTTTTTAAAATATGTCAAGCGTTTTGCAGAAAATGTTATTTTTAGCAGTAAAACGTTGATTTTTAATGCGAAAACGTTTACTATATAATTGACATAATATGACAGTCAAAACAAATCGTTGTAACTGTCTATGACTAATAAATAAAGAAAGGATGTGTTCCGTTCGACAACCGTCAATCGAACACAGAGCTACTAGTACCACTGCTTAGCTCTTATATATCTTACTTATGAATTTACCTACAGAAATCCGCTATCGTCGTTATGAAGATTGGACAGAAAACGAAAAACATAAGATTATTGAAAACAAAGCCAAATCTCCATGGCTTGCCAGCTACCACTTAGAACCTAAAACTGGGCTTCTGAATGATCCAAATGGTTTTTCTTACTTCAATGGCAAGTTCCAACTCTTCTATCAAAACTGGCCATTTGGTGCTGCCCATGGTTTAAAACAATGGGTTCATACAGAGTCCAGTGATCTTGTCCATTTTAAAGAAACTGGAATCACTTTAGAACCTGATCACGCTCATGATAGCCATGGTGCCTATTCAGGTTCTGCTTATGAGATCGATAGCAAACTCTTCCTTTTCTATACTGGTAATGTCCGTGATGAGGATTGGGTTCGTGATCCTCTACAAGTAGGTGCCTGGATGGATAAAGAGGGGCATATCGAAAAATTCGAAAAAGTCCTGATCCAACAACCTCAAGATGTCACAGAACACTTCCGGGACCCTCAAATCTTTGACTACCAAGGTCAATTTTATGCTATTGTCGGCGCTCAAAACCTTGATAAAAAAGGCTTCATCAAATTATATAAAGCTACTAACAACGATGTTACTAACTGGGAGTTTGTTGGCAATCTCGAATTCGGCGGTACTGGTTCAGAATACATGATTGAGTGTCCAAACCTTGTCTTTGTTGATAACAAGCCAGTCCTTTTATACAGCCCTCAAGGTTTAGACAAATCTGAACTTGACTATGACAACATCTATCCCAATACTTATAAAATCTGTCAATCGTTTGACACAGAAAACACTGAACTTGTAGGTGCCTCTCCAATTTATAATCTCGACTATGGATTTGAAGCCTATGCCACGCAAGGGTTCAACGCCCCTGACGGCAAAGTTTACATCGTCAGCTGGATTGGATTACCAGACATAGACTATCCGACTGATCAATACGATTATCAGGGAGCTATGAGCTTAGTTAAGGAATTAACCATCAAAGATGGCAAGCTTTACCAATACCCTGTGCCTGCCATGAAAGAGTTGCGCTCAGAAGCAAAACCTTTAGCAAATCTTGACAGCACTAACAACACTTATGAATTGGAAGTGACTGTGCCTTCCGATTCTAAGACTGAACTTATCCTCTTCGCAGACCAAGAATCTAACGGACTAAAAATCACTATTAACACTAAAGAAGGACAATTGCTTGTCGATCGTTCCTCTGCTGGTCAACAATACGCTATTGACTTCGGTCGTACACGCCAATGTGATATCGACCCATCTGAAACGAAACTCAATATCTTTGTAGATAAATCAATCTTTGAGATTTTTGTTAATGATGGTGAAAAAGTCTTTACTGGTCGTGTCTTCCCAAATCAAGACCAAACTGGTATTCACATTCAGGAAGGACAAATTAGCGGAAGCTACTTTGATTTAGGCGTTTAATTATGGTTGCAAAACTCACAGACGTTGCGCAGTTAGCCGGCGTTAGCCCAACGACAGTGTCTCGTGTGATTAATAAAAAAGGCTATCTTTCTCAGAAAACCATCGACAATGTCCATCAAGCCATGCGAGAACTAGGCTATAAACCAAATAATCTAGCCCGTAGTTTACAAGGGAAATCGCCCCAATTAGTAGGTTTGATTTTCCCTAATATTTCCAATATCTTCTTTGCACAACTTATAGAGCATTTAGAAATCCAACTCTTTGAAAAGGGCTATAAAACAATCATTTGTAATAGCCAACACAATCCCGTCAAAGAAAAAGAATACTTGGAAATGCTAGCAGCTAATCAAGTTGATGGGATTATCTCATCGAGCCACAATCTCGGTATTGAGGACTATGAAAAAGTTGAAGCTCCAATCGTTGCTTTCGATCGCAATCTAGCTCCTCATATCCCCATTGTCTCTTCTGATAATTTTGAAGGTGGAAAATTAGCGGCACAACTGCTTAAAAAGGCAGGCTGCAAACATCCCATCATGATTACAGGTAACGATAACTCTAATTCACCAACCGGATTACGCCAACTAGGCTTCACCTATGAACTTGGAAAAGAAACGCCTGTTTGTCGTATCCCACGTGAACTGTCTACTTTGAGAAGAGAAATGGAGATTCGCTCCATCATCGCTAAAGAAAAGCCAGATGGAATCTTTACTTCAGATGATTTAACAGCTATCCAAGTGATTAAGGTTGCCCAACAAATGGGAAAACAAATCCCTGAAAACTTAAAACTTGTTGGATATGATGGGACCGATTTTATCGAACAGTACTATCC
The DNA here is from genome assembly GCF_002953735.1 of Streptococcus pluranimalium. Lineage (NCBI taxonomy): Bacteria > Bacillati > Bacillota > Bacilli > Lactobacillales > Streptococcaceae > Streptococcus > Streptococcus pluranimalium. The sequence goes on from NZ_CP025536.1 coordinate 1,651,554, forward strand.
ACAGCTAACAACTATTAAGCAACCTATCGAAGATCTATCCAGTCTCATTGTCGATGTTTTAATCAAAAAAATAGCTAAAGAAGAGACTAGCCGAGACTATATCTTGCCAATAAGTTATTCAAGTGGAAATACCATCTAATAAATAGCAGAGAAGCTAAGTAAAACTAAAACGTTAAAACTTCTAATAAAAATTGAACAATACAAAACAGCTTAGAATAGGTTTTTTGAAGGCCTTATTCTAAGCTATTTTATATGTTTAAGGCTTTTTCTAATCTTCTTCAACGATAAGCCAAGATAACAAGCCTTAAGCTAACGACTGTATTGTCAAAATTTAGTAGCTAGAATTTTCTAGAGTAGCAAAAGCTTGAAAATAATCTTGTCAAATATACTTCTTCCATACTCTCTAGACTAATTCTTTTTTAAAAAGGAGTTATTTTTACCTAACTACTACTAATCTCTATTTGTACCCTTATTTTAGGAATAATCAAAAAAAACGACTCTAATAAAGAGTCGGAAAATCATTTACATATAACTGGCAAATCCTTAGACAAGAAACCATTCAGAACGTAATGCATCAATCATTTACAAACTGGCTCAATACGCCATTGATAAATTTAGCTGATGTTTCGTCTGAGTACTTCTTAGCAATCTCAATGATTTCGTTTAAAGCAACACGATCGGGTGTTTCATCAAAGTACTTGATCTCATACAAGCCAAGACGAAGCATGGTCTTGTCCGTTAAAGTTAGGCGTTCAAGTGACCAACCCTTACGTAACTTTTCTGAAATCAAGGCGTCTAACTCATCTTTGTGGTCTACAACACCATTTACCAGATTCAATAAGAAAGCTGGCACTTCAAGTGTTCCATCACTGTCTACCTCTTTATCATGCAAATAGGCAGATTCAGAGGCTTGTAAAAAGCCACCACCAAACTCCATGCTAAAAAGGGCTTGAAAAGCACGCTCGCGGAGGTCACGTCTTGAGCCAGTAAAACTACTAGTTTTGCTCATTCAAAAAATCCTCGCTGAAAAGACTGTTCAAATCAGGTTTTGGTGTCTTTTCAGGGACAATTCCAACTACATGAACATTTACTTGGGCAACTGTTACTTCAGCCATATCATAAACCGCTGTTTTAACAGCTTTTTGTACGGCAATAGAAACAGCTGGCACATTGACACCATATTGAAGATAAACATAGATATCAGCAACAACATCACCGCTCTCGTCATTCTTCAAGTAAACACCACGACCAAGACTCGCTTTACTTAGCGTATCAGCTGCTTTTTTGTTGTGCAATGAGTGAACACCATCAACCTTAGTTGCAGCAATCCCAGTAATAACTTCCAATACGCGTGGTGAAATAACAATTTCACCAATATTTTCAGTAATCATAGCTTTTCCTTTCGTCACTATCATTAAAGCAAGGTTTTTCAGGTTTGAAAATCCTCAACTATCAACTTTTCTAACTTGGCTTAGGCACGTGAAACGTAGGTACCTTCAGCAGTGTTAACAACAAGTTTTTGACCAACTTCGATAAAGTCTGGAACGTTAACCACAAGACCTGTTTCAAGCGTTGCAGGTTTACCTGAACCAGTAACAGTTGCACCTTTGATAGATGGTTGTGTTTCAACAACAGTCAACTCAACAGTAGTTGGTACTGTTACACCGATAACTTCTGTTCCGTAGAATTGAATTTTAACTTCTTCATTTTCTAAAACATAAAGCAACTCATTTTCAACATTTGCTACTGGAATTTCGTATTGGTCGTAACTTTCAGTATCCATGAAGAAGGCAGTATCATCCATTTTGTAAAGGTATTGAGCAGGACGTGTTTCAATGATAGCTTGCTCAAATTTTTCGTCCGGACGGTAAGTTGTATCAAATGTTGATCCTGAACGAACATCACGCAATTTCATACGCATGATTGTGTTACCTTTACCAGGTTTGTGGTGACTTGCATCCAAAACTTTGATCAATTTGCCATCAGATGTTACAAAAGTCATACCAGCTCTAAGCTTACTTGCTTCAATCATTCTATTAATACCTCTTTGTAAAAATTATTTATCACTTCATTTTAGCACAAATACCAGCTTTTGTAAAAACTCAAATGATTTTGTATGCGGTAGAATTTTTTAGAATGAGCAATTCCATATTATAAAGAGAACTTATTACCGATATGTAAAGAAAAAAACTGAACAATTTTCTTGCTCAGTCCTTGACAGTGATACCATTATCCTGTATCATTAATTAGAGACTGAGTAAGAAGTTGGGTTCTTACTCGGTAAGGCGGAAAGTGTTAGCGCACTTTTCGTCTTTTTTATTCGATTAAATTAACTAAATTATAGCACACTTACACACACTAGGCAAGTGTTTTTTTAGGATAGTAGCACAAAAAGCCTTTCTTTTGAAAGGTTTTTTCTTATATAACTTATTATTTATCTTTTTATCTATTTATTAAATCGTAACCCTTGCTTTCGTTCTCGCTTTTTCAAATGATGCAACTTATATTCTCGTTCAATCTGATTAAGCTTGATTTTAATAGAACCGGCAGAAACATTCTCTAATTCAATCATTTTTTGATATTCCTCTCTCCAGGTGCCAAAAAATAAATCTCTAAGTTGATTTTCATAGTTAAGAACAATAATACGGCTCATTGTCTCCGAGCCCCAAACAGTCCAATACATCCCCCTCTTTTTCATTCTGTACGTTATTTTACGATGCTGAGACTCCATAATACCTATTCCTGCATGGCTAAGGCCCCTTAATTCAGCTGGTTTAGTGTATTGAAAATTGTTAAGAAGCTTGCGCTTAATTTTTTCAAACTCCGCCATCTCCTCTTCAGTTAATATCAATGATTCTGTCGTATCTAAAACAGTACGTAACTTTTCTTTATTATGTTCTTTGATTGCCTGAAAAGCACCATCTCTCAGTTCATCTGAATAAGATTTAAAGAAAGTTTTTATATTTTGATTAATATGATACTCATCCCAAAAATGTTCGTGACGTTTGACTCTCAAAGCCTTAGCCATCTCCTTAAAAACATATGGAGTGTATCCATGACCTCCATCTGAATTAGTAATAAGTATTGTATTTTCAGTTATATCATAATTATTATAAAGATAATCTAACACTTGATCTCTAACTAAACGATTATCCAATCCAACAAACTCTTTCTTATCTTTCAATTCAAATCGATTACTTCCAACCTTATGACTGCCTGTATGTACGACAAAATGAGACAAGTCGTAGTTCTTATTATCTGTATCAGTGTCACGGGCTTTTACCATCACTCCATCGCCTTCAATATAGATAATATCTATTTTAACTCTTTCTTGATAGTCGCCATTCTCATAGAATCGATAAGCGTCTCGTTCCTCCAGTAAACGATCACAAAGCTTAACAGCTTGAACTACGGTAGGTTTCGTAATAGTAATATAATAGGTCATCTGAATAACCTGGATGACTTTCTCATAAGGCATCATTGATGATAGTCTAGCAATTTGATACATAAATTCCCAAGAGAATCTTACATTCTTTTTGAGCCCTAACTTTTCATCGACTGGAACTACCCACTTATCTCCTTTTTTCCATCGGCGACGGCGGTAGGTGAATTCTCCAAACGTAAAAGCTACTGTTCGCTCCATAGAATGAATGCAAGTATATCTTCTAGCCTTCATAATGGGAACCATTTCTTCATCATATTTACTAATAAAATCATAAAAATCAGATGCATTTTGAGCAATAAGTTGTTCTTTTAGCTGTCGTTCATCAAAGGCTGCCATTGCCCCTCTCCTTTTTTTAAAATAACGATAACTATTTTAAAGATTCATTGGCTTCTTTTCAAATTTATTTTAATTCTGAATTACAAAAAGCCCTTCCAATGAGATGATGGAAGGACTTCTACGTTTAATTATTATTCAGTAATTCTAAGATTTTCGATTTGTAATAAACTTCCCCAGGGGGAAATCTAATACCATGATATTCATACGGTTGATCATTAACTACTTCATAGTATTCTTCATGAATCGAATGAAGAAATTTACTAATTTCCTCCATGCTATCACAGGCTCCCCTTTCCTCAGCTTTAACACGATAGCTATTTACCTCATCAGTACAGAGCCGTAGAACAGGATGAGAACCATAAAATAATTCTGAAATGTTATTTCCTTTTTCCATAAACAAGTTCCCTAGTTGTTAGCTTTTTAGCCTCTTTAAAGGCTTTTATCTGTTCATCAATAAACATCCACGTTATAAAGACAAAAGGAACTCCTATAATCATAACGATTCCTGCTTCCAAAAAATCAGCAATGAACGAAAAGCCACCTGAGAAATGAACTCCTAGGGTAATCAAAAGAACTGGTAGAAACAATACAGGAACAAATTTTAACGCTAGTAATCCAATAACTAACAAGAAAAACATGTTCAATCCGATTGTCTGATAGAAGATATAAAGAGCTATTGCTGCTATCAACCACCAAAAAGTCTGAATAAGTTTTTTGATTGAAACAAAAATAACCATCGTTTACCCCCAAATATAATGAGCTAATTTATCAGTCAAATAGATACGATTAGGCTGTCCATTACCTGCTTTGACTTCTTCTATCAGTCCGTAGTGACATAACTGCTTCTTTAAAGAAATGATGGTTTGCTTACTCTGATTCAGAAGTTCACACAAATCTTCAACTTTAAAATTGACATAGGTATTCCCATTTTCATCATATCCTTTTTGGATAAAATCAAACGGTTCTCTTAGTCGATTTAAAAGAAAAGAGTACACCAAAATTCCCTTATGGTTTAAACCCTTAAAATCCTCATTTTCAAAGAGAACTTTAGGGACATATACTTGTTCAGAATCTAAATTAATTAGTTGTGGGTCTAAGTCAGATAATGTTGATAAATATGCCATGATGATAATCCTTATTTTATTAATTTTTAAGTTTTCGTTGCATCTTCTCCCATTCCTGGATAATTAACTTTTCCAGATAGTCAGATGCAGATTTAGAACCGTAAAAATTGACGAGCTCTTCTAGTTTATCGTAGCGCACATCGTGGTGTAGAGAAAAAGGATAGCGCCCTTTTTTATTGTAACTATCGGGTGACTTTTGAGCCGACACTTTACGAGGTTTTTGAACTCGTTTTTTAGATGGCTCCTTGTCAAAAGTTTCTTTTAATTGGGCAAAGCGATTATTTGTCATTAGTCATCCTCTCCTTCCAGGACTTTTAAGATATTTTGATAGACATACTCTATATTATCATAAAACTTCTGATGATCTTGTTTTTGTCTTTCTGTCATGTAGTCACGTTGCTCAAAGACACTTTGGTTAATCACCAAACTCTTAGCAACTAGTTCTTTCTTTTGAATAGATCCCAAGTAAGCCTCATCTTCTTGAACAACATCCAAGAACTGTTTGCAAGTCTCGGTCACATTAATTCCGTAATATTCAATTTTGTTTCCAATAAGATAGGCTTCTGCTTTAACATAGCTTTTTTTGCTAATCACTTCAACTGCTTCACTTTTAATAAAATCGACAAACTTTTTAAGTGCAAGCCAAGCACGAAAACCATTTGTAGACGCATCTGTCACTCCCAGGACAATATCAGAAACAGCAATAAAATTGGCTGTAACAAGACTTTCATCATTATGCGTATCAATCAATATAATATCAAATTGTTCAGACAGTTCATCATAATGTTCACTGAACCACATAAATAGCTGAAGATATTTATTATTTCGACTTGATAAGTCTAGCTGCTCATCAGTTAGCCGTTCATCTCCACGAATCAAACTAAGATTATCATTAATGTGACAAATCTCATACTCTCCTGTAGTGAAGATATCATAAATTGTCTTTTCACTTGTTACATCGAAGGAATGCGTTAAATTACATTCTCTTGCCCCATCAATCAACAAAACGCGCTTATTTTTGATACGTGATAACCAATCCCCCTCATTATAGGTATGACTACTTTTTCCACCGCCGCCTTTATCTAAATTTGTTGTTTGAATCTTCATAAAACACTCCTTTCGAACACTTTTTAATTATCTATCTAGTTATATAACTTTGTATATATCTATTTTAAATCTTGCGACAGTTTTTGTCAATAAAAAATACACAAATTGTTATATAACTTTTTGTGTATCTGTTTTCTATTAACTATCCAAAAGTACCTCCAATATTGCCTCCAACATAATTGTTCAGCTGAATTTGATTAACAGTAGTATTGAAGTTCCCTACAAAGTAACAGTTATCTTCTCCATCCTTTGTTAGCACGATAAGAAATTGCACAACATCATCATTTTCTGATTTCGTTACTTCTAACCGAGAAACTTGATATTGATATTTATTAACCAAAAGGGCCATTGCTAAAGTTTTAACCATGCCATCTTGACTTATAGAGAGATGATTTTCCAACGTACCATTAATTTTCGATAAATGTCCTACTTTCTTAATATCATTGACAGCTACATCAAAAGCTTTGGCTACTTGTTCCTTCTGCTGCGTACTACTTTCCGTAAAAGGGTGTTCTAACTTTAATTTAGCTGTTCTGTAGTTCTTTTCATCTATTGTTTCTGGTTCTTCTCTTGAAGAGGAGCTTTGCTCTAAAGGGTTTGCTTGTTCCCTTCTTGGCTCTTGAATTTTAGTGCTTGTTATATTTCTATAAATAACCACTCCTGAGAAAAAGAGAAGTAATCCAATTACAATAACATAAATCATATTTTCTTTCATCCAGTCTTTCATTAAGATATCCTCTTTAATTTCAAAGTTTAGGTTCTTGACCATCTGGGTAGGCAAAAGTTGTTATTTCTGCTTTTTGTTGCTCAGGGGTCCAGATACGGTAATTCCAAGTGTTAGGTTTATGGAAAAAGTCAGCTCCTAATAATGGTGTATTCTGTTCTACAATAAGAATTGAACCATTTTCAAAAACATGACAAACAATTCCTGTATGTCCATAACCGCCACCGCCATTTTGCGTCGAAAAGATGGCGCCTTTTTTCGGTGTTGTTTTAACACTATTTCCAAATATTCTAGCCCATGCAGCCGCCTGATCTTTACCGTTACCAATAACTGTTCCAGAATGCCCCCACAGCCTATTCCCCAAGCTAACTGTCAAATCAACACATTGTCCTGAATTTTCTACCCAGCCACTACCTGCATAAATTAACCCATGTTTTTTGGGATCAATAATATACTGTCTCAGACTATCTGGAATATTATCAGGACTATACCCCCAAGCTGTTGCATCAGTTGGAACTTTTCCTGTCCCGTCAGTAGCATCACCTGAAGAAGAATCACTACAATCCTTGCTGCTACTTGTAAAAGTATCAGATGTACTATTATTACCAGCAGAAACTGTTGATGCCTTATAAGGCTTGTCCCCATGTGCACTAATTGCTTCTTTATCCAGCCATTCATACTGTTTACCAAGCTTATGATACATATCAATCAGCTTAGTTTTATAAGTACCATCTGTCGCCCAGCCACCATCCGCAATTGCACTTAGTGTGGCCACACCGTCAATATTATTAATAGCCTTATTATAGAGAGTTTGGTGAGCCATAAACTCTGCTTTACCTACAATACCAGCATCATAGCTAGAGAACCATGTATATGCACCTCCAGTTCCATCACCAACATTAGCTCCTGGTTTAGTCCCAGATAGGTCAACACTATCCTCACCATAGGTTGCAATAGTTACTGGGAAATTGCTCCTGCTAGAGGTTTTAACTCCTCCCATGTTGTGAGCCTTCCAAAATGAGGTTCCATTGGGATTAGAGAAGTTAAAGCCATTTTCAATCATTGTCTGTGTAATTGACGCTGACGGTAAAAATCCTCCTGCTTTCCAGGAAAGAATATAAGCCTCTTTATGTTCCTTGACAAACGAATCGATAGACGCATCACCTGAAGATATAGATGATTCTGTAGAGGTAGCTCTCGCAACTTCAGTCGTACAATTCCTTTGTGAACTACTTACGGTTCCTAACACCCCCGCTAATATAGTAACACCTATACTTATAACAAATAATAAAGAGACTAGAGGGGCAATGACTTTCAAGAAAACTATTTTTTTCATGAACGTCCTCCTACCAGAGACCAAGGATCGTCTTTATGATAGCGTAAAATATCAAGAAAATGATGAAACCAATTCCAGCTATCTTTAAACTTTTTAAAAACTCTTGATCTCGTTGTCTTTGAGCAGCTAAACGTTCAGGATCAGATTCCCCTTCAGAAGCAAAATAATTTCTAATTTCCTTACTCTTAACTTTTCGTATCGTCACATAATTATTAATTGCTTGCTTTCGTTTGGCAATTAACCCTAATTTATTAGTTGTATTCTTTTTTGACATCCTATTTTCCTTTTTGTTCTTATTGAATACCGCCATAGCGTTGAACTTCTGGAGTTAACAGTTGTTGATTAAACACTAAGTTTCCCACTCCAGCAATATTCATAAATAACTGTCCTTTTACCAAACGTGGTAATGTTTCCAACTCTGATTGATTCATAGAACCTGAAAGAGCGTTAGCAAGTAAGGGAACACTGGTTTCATCCGTTTGTGCAAAAACACGGTACTGCATTAGACCAAAAATACGTTGAACAGCTGTTACATATGGATCTTTATGACTACCTACTCCTGACTCAAAAAGGATTCCTCGAAGAGAATTCACTGACAATACCACACCTGCAAAGTTCTCTCCCATGGAATCAATCATATCCGCTAGCAACTCCACACTACTTTCGTATTTAGGATTAATAAGTGTTTGAGCTTCACTAATATTAACAATATAATGCTCCATATCCATTTCTGTCAGACTAGAATTCGATTTCAGAAGTTGCTTGCAGCGTTTTCCGTTATTGACAATATCAGCTGAAAGTAGAGACAAAACGGAGAAGATTTGAGCATTTAACAAGTGAGGGGTTCCTTTTAAGCCTGAGAAATCGAAGGTAACCACCTGTTCAGAGGAAATATCCTGAAACTCTGTAATTCCTTCAAACATTTCTGCATTGGTTGTTAAGAGTTCATTGAATGTCTTAAAGATTCGATTGACTGACTTTATTTCGATATCATCAGGATTGTTTTGCGCCATCAAACTACGCTTATAATCGTCCGCAAACAGAATAAAGTCAGACAAAATAGGATACTCTTCATTGACCAAATCTGTCGCTTTTAACTTCTCTGGATTCAGTTTAGGATTACGAGCCCACAAACCTTCTTCAATGTAAAACTCATTAAGCATATCTCCTAAAGTTGTTAAGTCATCTCCTGAAGCTTCATTATTAAGTAGTTTAAAAATACTCTTTAGTTTCTCAATATGAAGCTTGTAGGATTTTTTCTTATCAATTTCTGTCCCCGCTTCATTTGTCACTGTTGGAAATACCTGAAAAATATTAATTCGATTAGCTTCACCTGATAAATCCAGAATAAGTCCATGCTGTTGCCTTGTTTGATCAAGGAAAGTGCCATTGGCATCAAAGTTACGAATATAATGTCCTTTGGCATACAGTCCGTCGGTATGCTTGAGTAAAAATGAGCGCTGACCCATTTTAGGGTTTCCAGAAAGAATCATGAACGACCGTGTGCGACGATCGTCTCGTTCTAGGAAATTGAAATTAACGGCTCCTCTGGTTGGTGTCCAGCCCAGGTAAACACCTCTCTGATCCTCTAGCTTAGTGTGATTAAAGAAATAGCCGCCTGCCAAATCATGTGCTTTTACAGGAAGGCCACGCCTATGATTTGGTAAATCTATCTGATATTGTGCTGGAATAAACGGTGCATGATACTCAAAATCTAATTCACCTGAAAGTATGGTTGACTTGAAGTTTGATGTCTTATCTTTGATATCCTCCACCTTCTTAAAGAGTTCCTCCTTAGTCGATGCGGAAGAATAATTCCGAACATACATTCCTAACATTGCAATATTCTTTTTAGTAATCTCTCTATCTAGTTGAGTCAGATCTCTAATTTCATCTAGTTCCTGTTGGTTATCAACGATTTTACTGTTACCTGTAATTCGAGTTGATTTTTCTTCAATAGAGTCTTTTATTTCCTGCTTCAGTTCCTTATTATTAGCTCGATAAAGTGATAAGAAAGAACGAGTCCCTGGAATTAACATGAGGTCCGATAACCAGAAACGATCCAAATCTTCTGAAGGATACTCATAAAAATGAAGTGCTGTATGATACCCATCGCCACTCATCCAGGAACGATCATCTTTTTTGAAATCAATATTTCCCTGTGGTTGAATCTGGCTGAGAAAAGCCAGGTCATAGCCTTGTGCTCTTAATTGCCGCTGTCTACGCTTTGATAATTCTGGCATAGTATTTTTACCTCCTTAAACTTTTTCATTCATATTATTAAATTGCTTAATGATTTGTTCCTTTTTTACCCTAGTGATTTCACGTGGAACAAAATCATTATTGCCATAAGATTTCGCCTTTCGAACCAAGTCATCTAACTCTGTTGTTGGTGCAAAGAGCCACAGAATGAACTCTGTGTTGTAAATTTCTTGTTGAATACTCTCCTCAACCTGAATCTCATTGATCAGCAAGGCCTCACGATCAAGAAGCTGCAAGTACCGACGTGAATCAGGTAATAGTTTTGCCTTTTCTTGACGCACGAGACTCAAATGATGGCGAAGATCCATAATCTGGGTGTCTGTATTAGTCGGCAAGGTCGTGGTTTCAATTTGAATATCTGTATTGAAATCCGTTAGCCACTTCTCAAAGTTATCAATGGTACGCCGAATTTCATTGTAAGAGAGTGATCCTAAATCCTTCCCTGGAATCTCCATCAGTTGAAGATAACCATAATCAACCAACTGAAGATAAGCTTGACGGTTATCAATAATTGATTTAACATCAAGCAATTCAACACAGGAATGAAGATCAAAATATTCTTGACTTTGCTTTTTTTCCTGTCTACGCCCCAATGGTCGCTTGACTTCAGACTGGGATTGTGTTTGTTTAATTGCCATTAACGTTTAACTCCTCTCTGGTAATTTAAGCTGATATAGCGTTTTCGTCGTCTTCTGAAAAAGAGAAGCATGCTATGCCAATTTTTCTTTCCTCCATTAGCCGGCAATACTAGGTAAAGACACATAAGTGGGGTCAAAATAATAAAGACAAGCAACTGTGCCCATTGACTCGTTGGGAATATCTTAGTACCAATAGATAAAGCAGCAACTGCTGAACCTCCCACAAAAACAATGTCTGCCACAAACAACCCTATAATTTTCACTTTGGCATAGATGTCACGTGGGACACCGTATTTTTCATCCATTTATCTAACTCCTTTTTTCTTTATAGTTCTAGTTTAAGAGATAATAAAAATTCCTGCGTTAAGAGGACAAACTTATATAACCTAGAGATAACAGTTCTTTATTTATATAAAAAGTTATATATCTTTATAGATAAAAAAAGAAGCCTCAAAATTGAGACTTCTCATTTAACTATTCTTAATACTGGACCTTTTTTTGACAATTGCTCATTATCATTAATAGAAATATCTAGTGATTTTTCTAACTCATCTTTAGGTAGCGATAAGTTAGAGATTAGTTCATTTTTTTGTAGAATATCATTCTTAATAATTAAGTCAAATACTTTGCGGTAAAGACTAGGTTTCTCAGGAATCAATTCATCGTCCAAAGGTTCACACTTCTTCCATTTATTAAAAGCAATTTTCTTAAACAAATATAACTTTTGATCATCATTGATTAACTCTAACTGGTAGGTTCTCATAATCATTGATTGAATGGAAACCTTCCAATATTTCTTTAACTCAATATAAAAGTCTAAATTAGTAGATAATAACGATTTTAAAAAACTACTCTCAGGTAACAATAAGCAAGAAGCAAAATGGTTCGCCTGCTTCTCAATAATGTTCTTTAATTCCTGAGAAGTATAGTCATGAATGCTTTCAATGTCCCCATGAAGTAAAATATGACCTAATTCGTGTGCAATATTGAAACGACGACGTACAGCAGATTCTCCATTATCTGTCAACATAATAAATGGTCTATCTTCAATCCACTCTGATACTGCATCCAGTTTGTCATCAGACATGTTGGACTCAACAATAATAATGCCATTAACTTCCGCAATTTCAGTCAGATTAGAAATTGGTAAATCTTTACCTAATCCCCATAATTCTCTTAATTCTTTAGCCTTTTCCTCAATATCTTTGTTCGTAATATCATAAATATTTTTCATCAAAATATCCGGTAGAGTTAGTTCAGGAAAATTAACATACCGAGATAGCAAATCATAAATTTCCTTTTGAAATTCTAACCTGACCGCCTGCATATCTCTTGCTCTTTTAGTGGCCGCAGATTGACTACGAAAAAAAGTAGCTCCTTCATAAAACCTTTTAGGCTCAGAAGTGAAATAGGTATATGGAAAATCTAGCTCAGCAACAATTGTCATTAACTTACTTGCTCCTGGATGAGTTTTCCCTAATTCATAATTAGAAATCATTTGTCTAGATATTCCTGTGCGCTCAGCCAATTCTTTTTTTGATAATCCTCTGGCTATTCTAGCCTTTGTTAATTTAGAGGGATTAAATATTCCTTGTTCCATTTACTTCTCTCCTAAGAAGCTCTTCTGATAGATCCGTTAAAGTCAAATCTAATTTCTTTTGAGTAGCTTGTTCTTGATCTACTGAAGAAACAATCCGTTGAGCATTCATAATGTCTACTTTCTCAATCCATTGCTCTGTATCAACATTTGGTAATCCTAACTGAACAAACTGAAGACTATGGTTTTTCCCACCATATGTCAAAAGAATAAACGGTGGATTATCAGCATCATAACGCTTATTAATATCCTCTTGAGTTGTAAAGAGATTAAATTGTTTATTTTTAATACTAGCCACACTTCTATGAAGAGCTTTTTTCGGCATTGTTTTTATACTTCTGGTTTTTACTGGTGAAATAATGGCTCCTTTTGTCTCAATCATCGTATAGGTGTAGCCGTTCTTTTTATTATTCACTGCCGATAACATTTGCACATCTGTTCTCATTGATGAATCTTCTAAAACTAAGCGCAACGCTACATCAACTAATGCTTGTCGTATATGACCATAAGTTTTTCGCATTTCAGGATGTCGCAATACAGGAGTAGCATCAATCAGCTCCCATAAAAAGCGATAAGCTTCTTTGATACTGTATGCTAATTCACCGGCTAATCGTGGGTCACATTCTGCTTCTAAATGAGTTCTTAAAATTCCCATCTTATCTCCTTACTATTAACTTTATATATACTATGTTAATAGTTTACCTTTTTTTTAAAAAAACGTCAACACTAAAACATACTTTAACATACAAAAGAAGCCTCAAAATTGAGACTTCTTAACCATATTGAAAAATGCTTCTTCTGACAAAATAGTAATTTTTTGCCCTTCTTCTATCCTAGATATTGTAGCTTCATATTTTTTAGACCGTTTATCTGGTTCAAAAAGATCTAATTGCTTGTGACCTGTAAGCAGAATATTGGTTTGGGCAGAAACATACCCTTGAACAATCGCTCCATTTCGCTCTAAGAACATAATCACATCTTGTCGACTCATTGGACGTAAACTTCCTGTAATCACAACAACCTTACCTGCAAGATCACACATAGAGTCTACTCTTCATTATCATCATTTTCAGCACCTCTAATATGAGATTGGCCTTGCATACGCTGACCCGCATGCTGCATTTGTTGATTCATATGATTCATCTGTTGCATTGATTGTTGGAAGTTACGTTTAGAGGATTTTGCTTCTTTAGATTTTGAGGACGCTTCGTGAGTAACATTTGGAAGCTGGGGATTCTCAGTTGGCTGTAGTGCTTCTCTAGATGGTAAGGTTGGCTCACTAACACCATTGAATGCTTCACCTACAGGTTCTGTGGGAGTTGCTGTAGGATCTGTAATGCCTCCACCACTTGGACCACTATCAGCATTCTCAAACATTCCAGAATCGTCTGAGAATAGATTTTCTCCTCCATATTGACCTGAAGGATTTAAACTAAATTCGCCTTCGTCATTGAATCCTGGACGTGGGGGGACCGCATCATTCTTCAGACCCTTGTAAACAGCATCATGAGCAGCTTGATCTTTTTGACCTAAATTATCAGCTACGTCTCCTGCAAAGTCTTTAGCTTTTCCGACAGCTCCTTTACCCATAACCTCAGCTAAATCTACCATGTTGCTGACACCACCTTTGGCTGCATTCCAAGCACCTTGATCCCTAGCAGCATTAACAGCTCCTCGAATGCCTCCTCCAGTTGCTGCTAAACTATTTCCAAGAACCTTACTTCCCGTTGCAACAGCACCTGGTACTTTACTAGCAACATTCATTCCTATACCACCAAGTCCCATTGCTGCATGCCCTAAGGAACCAGCTCCAGAAGCAAAGGCATTGCCCATCATCATAGCTCCTAAAAGTTGTTGCGCTGTGTCGCTATGACCTGTTGAAACACCAAGCCAACGCTCAATCATTGATACTCCCTGCATGGCCGCAAGGAACACTCCGATATAAACGATACAAGCTGCTAGACATTGTTCCCACATGTTAAGTCCGTTAAAGAAACCACCTGAGAGTTTTGTCACTGCAGAAACTGACAATGTTGGTAAATCTCGACAAATCTCTAGGACTACTCGCATGATAACGACTTCAAAGAAGATACCTGCCAATGCTCCTCCCATTGTCCGTAACAACTCCTTATACTTTTTAGAGCTAGATAAGGAACTATAGCCTTGTAAAGGTGAAATCATCGCCTGAATGATAATATCAAAAACGGATTTGACCAACTTGATAGCCATCGCAATTAAGAGTACAATCAGAATCACATACTGCATGAACATCCCCATCCAGTTGACTTTGTATCGTAGATAGACGGGTTCAAAAGCGTTTAGTTCACCAACGATACGATGTTCAGTAATAGTTTCAACTCCATCCTGGTTAGTATTCAACTTATGTAAAAACAACCCTTTTATACCATTAACACCAAATTTCTTTTTATACTGATCTTCCATATCTTTTAGCAAACCCGAATTTGAGGCTCCATAAGTCGCTCCAAAATCAATCCGTGTCGCAAAATTGGTCGTATCCCTCTTATCTGGACTGTCCGTGATCTGGTTGACAGGTGTAGAGCCTTCTTTGGGTGGTTTAATGTACCCATAATCATCTAAGTGAAAGAGCTCTGTTGAGAAATCATTATCAATCAGGACTTTAAGGTCCACCACATTGTTCTTCATGGGCTGAATAGCCAATGAGGAATAATGCTTACTCCCTTCTGGATCCTCGCTAGAAATCGTTTGGATATTCATGGCATCTTGCGCCATAACAGAGGAGACGGTCGTCAGAGCTAGCGGCAAAACGGCCGTGACCATGGTTACTAAGAGGAAGTTTGTAATCACTCCCTTATATTTGACAGGCTTGGTAAAGACACCTGTGATAGCCGAGACAACAAGAATCAGACTAAAGAGAGTCGTGCCGATTACCTGGAACCAATAGAAAAACTGACCTATAACCGTATTGTTATCACCTAAGTAGCCAAAGAGACCAGAGAGCTTGAACATATTGTTAAAGACATGTTCCAAACTAGCTGTAATCGAGTACAAAGCCTTGGCAATACCTCCTGGGATATAGGCTAAGAAGGAGAGGAAGGCGGGCGTTGGTTCCAGATAGTTACTCCAGTATCTGTAAAAGGAAGCCATTTTCTCCGCATTTTCGCCCGTGATATTCCCGTTAGTTTTCCCATTTATATCTAAAAAGCCTTTTTCTAGGGCATTGACCAAATCTGAATAAGTGTCATATGTCAAATGAAGGTACCTACTTTCTGTTATATACCTCCATCATAAGGGATAATTAAAATTCCTGCGTTAAGGGAAAAAATGACAAAAAGACATCAAAAAAAAGCCTCAAGTTTGAGACTTTTTCGCTTATTCAGATGTTCCTGAAAAATCATAATAACCAAAGCTACGCTGGTTACGACGTAACTCAAATATACGAATTTTTTTACCACCATCAGAGAGAGAGATTTGATAAGCAGCTTCTGCATCATCTTTGACAGGATTCTTTTTGCTACTGATAATAATTGTAAAATTATCAGTTCCCTTCAGTTGATTTTCCAACTCGTCAATAACACGTTGTGTTCCTGAAGGAATATCTTTTTCAGATAGAACAGAAAAATAGGTCATATGTCCTTGACTATTCGTAATGCTGTTCTCTTTTTTATTGAAAGTTAAGACATCATCACCTTCATTAAATGGATATTCATAGCCTGGATTCTCAGAATTTCCTACATAACTATCCTTCAATTCTGTCTTAATGATATCTTCAGCTGATTTTTGACCACAGGCTGCTAGAAGAATGAGTGCGAGCCCTAACGTCACCAGACTTAACCATTTTTTCATTTTCATACCAACCTTCTCCTTGTCTTTTACTTACTCACATTATATCAGAAATAGGATTTTTTGCAACAAATTATACACTTTGTTATACAACTTTTTATTTATCTTCTTACATCACATCATCCACAAAGAAGAGATCGTCGTCCTCTTCCTCATCAAAAACTTCTGCAATGACAGCATAGGTTAAATCGGCTGGAGAAGCGAATTGAGCCTGAGCTAAAGGTTTAGAGGGTTGCTGCCTCGTTGCTAATTGAGGGACTTCTCCGTTGCTTCTCATACGGTCTGTTAAAGCCTGTCGCCAATCAATAATCTTATTGAAGGTACTTTGTGCCCCTACGGCTATATCCTGAAGATCAAGCTCTCTGTGCTCACTTTCGACTGGAATATCAGCCAATGTCATAGAGTGATCAAACTCTTCTTGAAGGAACATATAGCGATATGGGAAAGCTGTCTTCTCATGGAGGAAAATTGGATCTGTCGTAACCTTACGTCCCGCATTGTCTCGACCTTTGACACCACGAAGAATAACCGCTTCTCCTTCTTGAAGTTTAGCCAACTGGGTAGGGGTCAGTAGTTCCTGTTTGGGATTTTCGATAGACACATTCGGATTCGCTTCATCTAAAATATTGCTGGATCGTCTGCGACGTGTAATGGTACGTGATCCTAAATCCTTACTGAAGCGACTATTGGTTTTATCAGAAGTAGATTTCACGTAGATTTTAAGCGAACAGTTGTCTTGAATAGTCGCTGCGACATTCTCGCCGTATTTATCAACTAACTGTTCCAGGTTTTGAATCCAGAGATAGTAAAGAATGTTTTGGCCAAGACCAATTGAAATCTTAGTATCCATATGAGGAATAGCTGGAATATTGGTAAACTCATCTAGGATATGAAGAATTCGATTAACACACTTCCGACCATTTGACAGGGCCAGCTCATAGTTGGCGTTAAACAGTTGATCCAAAAACAGAGAAACAATGCTGTTATACTCGGTCCTATTTGGTGGTGTTACTAGGTAAATCACCTTAGGATTATCCGAGTAAATCAAGTCAATATCTTCTTCTTGGAGAAGGGTATTTTCTTGTTTGTTCAGGACAGTAACCTTGATGCAGTCCAAAACTGGCTTTCTCGTATACTCATCAAGTTTGATAATTTTACCACGTTTCTGATAAACTTTCTCAGCTGAGAATTGGAAGACATTACTACGGATTGCTGCATCACCATTGTTTTCATGATCAAAGTCAATGGTTACCAAGAACTGATCAGGAAGTTTGGGGTCAATCACATAGGTAAGATAGCCTTCTCCATCAATAAGAGCTGTTGCTGCGTTTACGTGAGTAACTTGTCTGGTTGTTTTACCCCAAACTGATTGACTGGTAATCGTGACCTTAGCGGTCTTATGAGCGTATTCGTTGCGCATAGCTACATTAGAACTGGAGCGGAATTTAACAGACAGACGACGTGGGAAACCAACTGATTCTAGATCAATCGAATTCTTAGATGTGAGTTTTGCAATGTTATCTTGCAAGAATAGGTTAATACCAGACATCATGCTGGAGAAGACGTTTCCTTTAGTTTCTTCTGAAGCAAAGTCAGATGACCTGAAGTTAAGGTCGGCCATATCTCGAAACTTAGAAAACTGCTCTTGATTAATTTTACGCAAATTATCAAAGTAAACTGTGATTTTCGATTTCTTCTTAACTTGCTGATCTCGATCTGGATTCTCAATGATTTCTCCAAAGTCATTAACAAAGACTTCTTCAGAACCCAAATCGGTTAAGAATTTGGCAATGTTACGGACTGTAACAGTATCCCAGGCATCCGTTTCACCATTCTTGAATGTTTCATTAGCTCGGTCAATCAGAGCCATTGCAATCGCATTAAAGAGGGAAATAGAGGTATCTTCCCAGTATTTAGCATTGCCGTTGCCAACACCTGGTTTCGTTTTACGATAAATCGCTTCAGCAACCGCATTGACCCGTGTCTGTGTCATTTCATAGTACCCCTTCTTAGCTGCTGCTATTGCAAGTGCTAGAGGGTTATAGGACATGGACCAGTCCATATTTTGGAAAGATAGGACATTAACATCATAGCCACGTCTGCGCATAGTTTTATAGGAAGACTGATAATGCTCTCCCTTGGGATCGGCAAGAACCATAGATGGTTGAATTTCAGCACGACTATTGATATCCATAGTCGTTGTAATATGACCTTCACCCTTACCAGAGCGTGTCATACCAATACCAAGCATATTAGTAGTGCTGTCATCGATGTAATAATCACCTGAAGCTCTCGCATAAATCCCTAGTATCCTTTCAGCATTCGTCATATATCGGCTAAAAGTACGGTTTTGCCAAAGCATCTGTGACCCGAGAGTCAAACCTGTGAGACTCCTTCTTGTCTCATGGAGAACAGGAACACCACCTTCACCTGAATAAGTTTCTGTCTTGTTAGGAACTTTCTTATATTGCTGATGAATTTCTTTGACTCTCGCAAAGCGATCATCCCCTTCCTCATTATGGTTGTAATCACGGTACTGTTCAAAGTTCACCCAAGCAGAACGCCAGGCAATGACTAAACCAATAAGGAAGATTGGTAATGCTAGGATTGGTGCTATAAAAAATACTCTAGCATTAAATAAATTCTGAATCAGCAAGCTGTCAACGTTAAAGGTAACTACTTGGCTACTATCTCTTAACGTCATGAGCGAAAAATACAGAAATCGAATGGCTGCTCTTAGCACAGTTACCAGATAGCTTGTCAGAATCAAAGCAATAAAGCTGAATCCCAAACCCATGATTACAAAACTACGATAGTTTTTGAAGTAGAGCAAAGGCTTCATTTCCTTGTCGAATCGCTTCCTGTCTTGCTTCACAAAAGGTAATTTATAAATAAGTCTAAAGAGAAGGTTGCCAATTAGCAAGAACAAAAATGAAGGAATAGCTGTCGAAAGTCGCTTCATAAGATTCCAAAACTGTTTACTCTTACCTTTCCTAGCTGACTTCCAGTCAATTTCATGACGATACTTCCAGAAATGACTTAGTTCATTTCCTTTATTTACTATACATTCTCTATCATCTATCAAACCTCTTATCAACTGGATAAAATCCCTAAGCGGTTCCCTCACAACTTTTATTCCCTGGTAAGCAAGATATCCTACAAGACTCACTAAGAGAAAAGCATTGAATTGATTGACTTTAGCTAATTGAATAAGCGTGTAATAAATGGCTTCTATCCAACTAAACATAGCGCTCACCTCTGATATCTTCTAAAAAACGCTTGGTTTTCTCCCCATAAAAACTTGAAAAGAGAAAAATTTTAAATTGTAACCGAGGCGAAGCAAGTTGGTAGCGTTCCAGATAGGAACTGACCCCTTGTTCAATCCCTAGTTTAACTGTACATCGATGGCAGCTTCTACTTTGCTTTAGATAGTTTTCTATCTGAAGAGAATCAGCCATCAATTCATCTAAATGATTATCTAGTTGTTTTCTTGCCATAAGCAATTATCCTTTCTTTTTTGATTATGAATACACTTTTAGTGTAAGAGATAATGAGAATTCGTGTGTTAAGGGTCAATTCAAAGAACCGCACCAAAAGTTATATATCTTTTTATCTCTTATTTCGAAGTCATCACCATCTTATTTATAAGTAGTTCCAGTTCAAGTAAAAAGCAGCACTTGATTTTTAATATCTCGTACTGCTTTTATTTTATTGTAACTTCCAATCTCAAATTAATTTTAGAATGGCTCATCTGCATCTACTGGTTCTGGATAAGAAGAAGTTGGTGATGGAACTGACTGTGAACTGTTAAAGTTATTTTGCTTACGTCTCTGGGCCGCTTCTTTACTTTCTAAAAACGTGATACCATCATGTTGACTTGGTGCAATGTATTGATAACTACGACGTTGCCCTTGATCATTCGTATAAGTTCGTTGAACAATCTCTCCCTTTACAATAATAGGGGAACCTTTTGACAGACTTTGTGCCATAATCTCAGCTTGCTTCCCGTACACTTGAACATGGAAAAAACTAGTTAATGGCTTGTCATCATTCCCCTTTAAACTCGAATCACAGGCGAAGTCAAACTTAAAACTGACATGTCCATTAGCTGTTCTACCAACTGCATCAACTGGAATATCTGATACACGTCCATTAGCAATAAATTCTTGCATGTTTTTCCTCCTTTGTGAAAGCAGTTACCTACTCAACCTAACAACCGAGAGACTGAGAGAGAGATTATTGTAAAACGTGTTTAGGAGACATCTCTCAGTTGCTAGACTGAGCAGGCAAAGCCTGCTTTTTCAGTTGCTTAAGCCTTTTAGCTTAGTTTTCTTCTTTTTTCTTACGAAGACCAAGTCCAGCCAAGCCAAGTGTCATCACACCAAGCGCAGTCGCTAAGAGTGAAGAGCTAGTTGCTTCCCCTGTTTGAGGAAGAGTCGCAACGCTTGCACCTTGAACTGGTGTCTGTGGTGTTGGTGTGTTTGGTTTTGATGGTTTTGGATCTTCTGGCGTATGAGTGACCACTCGGTTTGATTTAACTGGGTTGCCATTGACATACAAGGTGTAGTCATTGTAAACATCACCAGCTTTGATACGTTTCACAACGATAAAAGCATCTGCGCCAAATTCACTCGAACGAGCGACCTGTTCAAGGAAATCTTTCTTGAAGGCTAACTCATAACGACCTGTTTCTTTGTTATAGACTGTTTCAGTATACTTAGCTAAATCAGTACCCTTTTTGATTACTGAGCCATCTGCTAAGGTAATATCAACCTTAGCAATGACACTATCTTTTAAGTAAAGATCGTGGCTATGTTGCAATTGATCCACAAACTTGTACTCAAAGAGGCCATAAGAGCGACCTGTTGGCACAACCCAACCTTCTAGTTCGTAAGTGACTTCATCACCAACTTTAATCGTACCATTATTGATCGATTTTCCGCCTTGCTTATCTAGCACGTCTTTGTGGACTTCAGGTTTTGGCAGATGGTTAACGACGAGATTACCTAGATAGCCATTACCAAAATCAATTTGAGCCACACCATTGACAATATCACCTTCTGTAAAGCTTTGGTTGACTTTAAAGGATAGGTTATAGGTGATATCTAAGCCTTTTTGCACGTAAGCTGTAAAGAAGCTTTCTGGATCTTTAGCAACCCACATGTAAAATTCGCCGACTGGAGACAAACCACTATTGTTTAGAATAGCTTGTAGTTTCTCATCTAGGGCTTCTTTAGAAAGCACATGGTGCATCTCAAGGAGTTGTGACACATCATCACCGTTTTCGGCTGTGATACTGTTAACGACCATTGATTTGCCATCAAGGGCTTCATCTTTATAATCATCAATAAAGATAAAGTTTTTAAGGATATCCTCGGCTGATGCTGTCATACCCTTATATTGACTAAAATCATGTTTAGCCACATAATTTAACTCGCTATTAGGCAACACTGATAAACCATTAATAGAATTGCCATCACTATCGATAACATCTTTTGACGGATTGGCAACTGGAACTGTGACAGGGTGTACCGCTACGCTTACAGATACTTTTTCAGGGACTGGTACATGTGGTTTAACCGTTGGTGTTTTTGGTGTAAACACTTCAGGAGTGAAGGTCAATACCTCAGGCGTCACATACTTAGGTGCTTCTGGTCGAGCTGGCACTGGTTTTTCAGCTTCTGGTCGAGCTGGCGTATACGTTGGCTCTTCTGGTTTTTCTGGGAGAGCTAACGCCTTATAAGTCAAGGTCGCATAAAGACTAGAAGGTGCTTCATAAACCCAGTTAGGTACCGTTTTTAGGAACATGACTTCAGCAGAAGTTTGACCGTCTGAAAGAATAATTTCTTTGTTTAGGGCAAAACTCTTATTGATGTTTTGAACACCGATAGATGATAAACCATCAAAATTACGAGTATAGAGGGTATTACCTGCTAAATCTTTGTAAGAAGCAGAAATATTACGGTTAACAGCTGTTGTCTTTCGTGTTAAATCTAACTGCCAAGTGTTTAATTGGACTCCAGTAATGGTCACAATCACTTTTTGAGTCGCTTCGTCAAAGCGTTTGGTAAAGATCAACTTCCCTGTTACCTTGGTATTGGCAAAGACACCATCTGTATCTGATTGCGGCTCTGTTAGCACAAAGGTACCATCATTATTAACTGTAACAACATCCGTTGTTCTTTGACCATACGAATTGAGGACTTCTGATTTACCGTAGCCCTTGAAGGTCACTTGATTACCTGCAAGGGTTTGACGATCCGCAAGTACTTTTTCATAGGCTTTTAACTTCGTCTCATAGTCTGCTTTGAGTTGCGCATTCCGTGCTTCCGCATCAGATTGAGCTTGAGTATTACGATCTGCCACTGCTTTATTGTGAGCTTCGACAGATTCAATCTCAGCTAATTTTTTCTCATAGTCCGCTTTAAGTTGGGCATTTGTTTTGTCCGCTTCCTGTTTAGCTGATTGGTTAGCTTGATCAACCTTGGCTTTTTTTTCGGCATTTTTAGCATCTACCGCAGCTTGTCCTGCTTTGTTTTCAGCTTCAACACGTTCTTTTTCAGCTTGATTCTGGGCATCAATTTGGGCATTTTGAGCCGTTGCCTCTTTAATCGCTTGTGTATTAGCGTTGACTTGTTCAGTCGCTTCTTTAACAGCTTGTGTTTGCTGGTCTAAATCAGCTTGAGCGCTTGCTTCATTGGTGTGCGAAACTGTTGGCTCGGTTGTTACCGTAACACCTGCCGCTTCTGCTTCAGTCACAGCCTTATTAAGTTCTGGTGAAGTCACCGCCTGCGGTTGATTAGTCGTTGGCTCCGTTAACGTCGTCACAACTGTCGCTTCTGCTTCAGCTGGTGCAACCACTTCGTCCGCTGAGGCTTGGCTTGCGCCTCCAAATGCCAAAGCACCTGCTAAGGCAATACCACATACCAAACCGTATGCTTTTGATTTACGAAAAAATCCGTGTCCTTGTGTGTGTGAGTTCATCTCAATCTCCTTTAAAAAATATTACTTTAAACCTTTTTATGACGTGCTTAGGTCAGTTGATTACTAAATAAATTAAGCCTTACGTTTCAAACCAACTAGTCCTAATAAACTGATAAGACTAAAACCTGCAATTCCCAAAGCAGAACTTTGCTCTCCTGTTTCAGGAAGAGCGTCGTCAGAATGGTTTACTAGAGGACGATTGGCCGTCGCTGTGCTTGCTAGGCTACGTGCTTCTGTAGAAGGCTTCACCTGATGGGATGGAGTTCCATTGATAATACCAGTTACTTTTCCTGTTTCATCCACAACTGGCACCATCTGACCACCATCTGAAACAACTTTCTGATAGTCAGTCTTTAATTGGGTGTAATGGTCTTTGGCTAGACTAGCTTGATAAGCACTTAATACGGTCATGTAATGCGTTTGTGCTTCAGAGGCTAATGTCTTAAAGGTTTCTAGCTGTGATTGAGCTTGTTTTAATACCTCTGTTTTCTGAGCTAAATCTGTTTTAGCAGCCATTAAGACTTCTTGAGCTTTAGCTAATCGTGCTGGAGCATCTTCCAATCCTGCTAGTCTTGTTTCTTGTTGTGTCAAAGCTTGTTTGGCTGTTTCTAGCGTCTCTTTAGCTTTTAAGACAGCTTCTTCCGCTGCTGTTGCCGTAGCTTTTAACGTTTCCAATTTAGCTTGACTAGCAACTAAGACTTCCTTAGCCTCGCTTAAAGTTGTTTCTTTGAGCGATAGAGCCGTTTGGGCTTCTTTAAGGTTTGTTTCTTTTTGTGCTAATTCTTGACTTGCTAAACGGACGGCTTCTTGAGCTTTAACCACATTAGCTTCAGCCTGACTTAAATCAGCTGTTGCTTGATTAAGCGCCTCCTGCGCTCCTGGTACTCGTAGCGCTGTCGATTGTAGCTTGGTTAAGGTTGCTTTAGCGTCTGCTAGTTGACGACTAGCCGTTTGAACAGCTGATGATGCTTTCACTTTTTGAGCCTCTAGCTCTGCCATTTTTTGAGTGATAATCTTGAAGAACGGTGCCCCTAAAGCACGATCATCTTTATCTTGACTTTGTTCTGCCCAAAGACTCGCTACAGGATACCAACCAATATTAGCTCTGTTATAAGGATCATATACATAAGTATTACCGTTAGAGTAACCTCTTAGAACGACTTCATGACTATAGCCTGGACCCCAAGGGGAGAACTTGTTATTTTGTACAGCTCCCATCACATGATGTCCTGCCTGAAGAGCTTCTATAATGGCAGATTGACTAGCTAACTGAGTCGGCACAAAACCAAAGTGTTTTGTAGCAGCGACAATCCCGTGAGCACTTGTACCTGAGAAGGTCTTATTAAAATAGTTAGTATTGTTATACAAATAGTCAGCAATTTGCGTTGGGGTAATCCCTCGTCTCGCTAATTCTGTAAAGACCATGGCAAGCGACGCTGGAACACAACCTGTCGCTGCAAAACTGCCATTACCATAATAAGATGCCCAAATAGCGTCACGTTGATTGTAGTAAGCATGATCTTGTAAGCTGGTTGATACTTGTTCGTTAGCCATTTCAGTGACCACTTGTTTTAACAAGGTATCCGTTTCTGTTTTGGCTAATGTTTTTTGATCAAGGTCTGCTTGTGCTTCTTGACGTTTAGCCAAAAGAGCTTCATCAGCTGTCTTTGCCTCTTCTAGTTGCTCTTGTGCTTCCTTGACCTGATTGTTTTTTTTGGTAAGGTCTGCTTGAGCAGCCGTCAAGTCTGTTTGAGCTGAGGTCTCATCAATCGCTTGGTTAGCGACCTCAACAGCTTCTTGAGCATCGTTAACCTCTTTTTGGGCATTAGCGACAGTGGTTTGATTGTTAGTGACAATCGTTTCTTGAGAAGCAACCGCTTCTTGAGCCGTGGTAGCTGTAGCTTGTGTCTCTTCTAGCTGTTTTTGAGCAGTTGCTAGGTTCTGAGTAGCTTCAGCAACGGCTTCTTTTGCCTGCGTAATCGTTTCAGGATTGGCTTGATTAGCTAGTTCTTGCGTTTCACTAACAGCAGTCGTGGCATTCCCAAGAGCTAATTGTGCCTGGTCTTTAGCGTTTTGAGCGTCTTTAACGACTGTCTCTTGATGATTCACACTCTCCTGGGCTTGATCAAAAGTAGCTTTCGCTTCAGCAACTGCTTCTTGTGATACCTCCGCTTGTGGCTGGGTTTCAAGGCTAGTGACATCAGTTGTAGGTGTCGGTGTCACCTCATCTGCCTGAGCAATTCCTGCCGTTGCAACAGATACCGTTGCAACAGCTAAACCTGCCATCACTTTTTTATGGGTCATAAGGTCTCCTTTTAACTTTTAAATGAATTAGTTAAGCCGTTTTATGACGTGCCCAGGTCAGTTAATAAGCATTAATCGTTTTAGTTGTTTTGGACTTTTTTCTGTTTCCAGACAAGTGCGCCTGTCAGTGCCATTAGAGTTCCTAAGAGCGATAAGCCAAGTGTCTTAGCGTCTCCTGTGTGCGGTAGTGTCACTTTTGAGCCGTCCTTTTTTGTGACCGTGATGGTCTTGTCCTCATTGGTTTTAGCACCAATAGTTTCTGGGGCAACTTCTGAGCCATCAGACAAGATAACCTTACCTGCCTTAGTACTTACGATTGAGACACCCGCAGCTGTTTCAACGGGAGCTTCAGAGCTAACGGTAGAGACTACTTGACCAGTTGATGGAGACACTTGTCCTTCTGTGGGCTGTGCTGGCTGAGAAACTTCAGGTTTTGAGACAGGTTTCTCAGTAGCTGGTTCCGTATCTTGCTTTTCTTCCGTTTTTGGTGCTTCTGGTGTCACCTCAGGTTGGCTTGACTCCTCTGTAGTAGGAGTTGTCGTTGGATCCGTTGGTGCAGGGACTGGTGTTTCAGGCGTTGGTTCAACTGGAGTAGTTGTATCAACGGGTCCTTCTGTTTCAGGAGTAGGCGCTGGTTCTGCTGGAACATCAACAGGTTGATTTGGCTCTGTCGGTGTCACAACGACCGGGGCTGTCGTTGGATCCGTTGGTGTTGTAGCCTCATCAGCGCTAGCTAGTGTTGATACTGACAATAAAGCTGATGATAAGAGTAATGTTGCTAGTAATGTTTTTTTCATCATAAATAGTTTCCTTTTCTATCATTTCGTGTTGGGATATTCTGATTCTTTAGGTTCTATTGTAATCAGATATCCATACTTAGCGGATTTAGAATACCTTAATGTAAATTCCAAACGTTTTGTTAATGTTTTATTGTTCTGCATCATAGTAAGAACATATGTTGGTGTGTACTCATTTGTTTTTGAGTCATACTCCAAATCTTCTAAAATCACAGATTGCAACGTGCCTTCTTTTGGTACAGTATATTTAGCATCTCCATCAGAAAGAAAATCCCCAAGGTTTTCTTTCTTACCAGAATAATAGTTTGGTAAGAAGTAACGACTGAAAACATCTATTTGATGTTCCTCATCAGCTATTTTCTGAACACTTTTCAATTCTTGATGCAAGTAGGTAACTTGTTCATTTCTCTTAGTTAATTGATTATGTGCAATAACCGACGAGACGATTCCTCCAACAGATAAAGCTGCTATAAGTCCCATAAATATATAAATCTTCTTCTGAGAAAAGCGATTGTGAGAGTGTTGTGTCTCACTACTTGAAGATCGAGATACAGGTTGCCTATTTACTACAAAAGTATTATCTAATGTAACTTGCTCTCCTTCTTCTGGAAAAAGCGGTAACGCTGATTCCTGAATACCTAAACTTGCTTTGTATGCTGGGTAAATTTGATTAATAAAATACTCCCGCTTTTCTTGATACGTATAAGATTGAAAATCTTGACCTATCATGATAGATTGAATCAGCGGTACGAGTAAATTCTGATACTGTGGACCAATCATAAATGGACTGGCAAAAACTTCTCCTTCAGAGACAGCCTCTTTTCCTTCTAGATGGCAAATAGCTACTTTTTTAAGACTTATATGACCATAAGCCTCTCTTAACGATTGAAATAATAATTCTGCCTGATGAAAAGTTACATAAGGCAATGAATCTTCAATAGTATGTTGGAAGGTAGCTAGATACTGTTGATCTAACCCCTCTATAATCCCAAGCAGTTCACTATCGTCAGCTGGAGATTTGCTATCTTCCCACATTAATTCAAGAAATAGATCATCTGTTACCAAGCATTTATTGTTTTTCTTAAAAGGGATAAATGCCATAGCAACCACCTTAGCTTTTCACAAAGTTAAAGCCCCACTCAACAATACTTGGACCAGCAGAAACAGCAATAATTGATACTGCGATTGCTACCCAGTGTTTTTTGATTGCAGCTTTAACATCACGACCACCAAAACCGTAGATTAAACCAGTGACAACAACGGCTAATCCCAAAGTTACAATACCAATTCCTTGTACTTTAGTAATCCCTTGACCAGCTAGCGACTCCGTCTTACCGAAAGGATCATCCGCATAGGCTGTATTCGTCAGAACTCCTGATAGAAAAAGTGATAGACTAAGCAAATAGCTTTTTCCTTTAGTCTTCACCTCATTTACATAATTTGTCAATTCATTCCTCATAGAAATCCTCCTCATATTTTGTTGACATTATTAGTGTAAGAGATAATGAGAATTAGTGTGTTAAGGGAAAAAATTATTTTCAGCTGAAGAGAGACTCCGCTTCTCTCTCGCTGTCTCTCTCAACATCTAGTTGAATTTGTCTCAAATCTTTTCGATGATGGTCATCTGGAGCATCCCCTTCAACCCATAAATGTATGTTATATGATTGCTTATTTTTATCCAATGATAGACTCTTTGCTGAAATAGAAGCTAATACTTTTCGCTTAATCAACCGCTCTAATGGACGTGCACCATTTTTCACATCCGTTCCCACATCAGATAAATATTGAATCAAACTAGGTTCATAGGAAAGCGTTAAATGTTGGCGCTTCATACGATCTGCTATCTCAGATAGATTTTTTTCTGCAATTTCTTCAATCACATCACGTTCCAAAAGATTGAAAATAAGTTTGTTTTCAATTCGATTGAGAAATTCTGGGCGAAACTCATTTTGAAGCTCACTATTCATAGACTTTTCAAATTGTTGCCAATCACGTTCGGTTAGATTTTGGAAACTCCCTTTTAATTCCCATTTATTAATGATTTTTTTAGCTCCAATATTAGTCGTCATAATGACAATAGTATTTTTAAAACTAATCAAGCGACCTGAGCTATCTGTTAAGCGACCATCATCTAGCACCTGAAGAAAGAGATCCATAACCTCACTATGTGCTTTTTCAATCTCATCTAGCAACAGAACGCAATATGGTTTCTGTTTTACTCCTTCAGTCAATTGTCCCTTTGTTCTCGTCTCACGATTGCCGATTAGTTTAGTCACATCTTCCTTCTGTTTATATTCAGACATATCAAACCGTATCATAGACTCTTCATCATCAAAGAGTGCTTCTGCAATAGCTTTCGCTAGTTCTGTCTTGCCAACACCTGTCGGACCAAGAAACATAAATGATGAAATAGGTTTATTCTCATCTTGTAAACCTGCTTGAGCGATAGTTACAGCATCCACAACGGCTTCAATAGCATCTTCTTGTCCCTTGACACGATTCATCAATTTTTCCTTCAAACTGTTTAAGCGTTCCTGATCACCTTTTAGGATTGTAGTGACAGGAATACCAGTTTTATCCTTCAAAACTTGGGCAATATCTTCTTCTGTAATCCTAGTTTTCCCCTCAGCTGAAGCAATAGTAGCAGCTTCATCAATCAAATCAAAGGCTTTATCTGGTAAAAATCGGTCTGTAATGTATCGAACAGACAAACGGACAGATTGTTCTACAGCTTCAGAAGAAATAGTGATTTTATGAAATGATTCATAGATTACTTTTGCTTGATCAATGATTGATATAGCTTGTAGAATAGTTGGTTCTTCTACCATGACTCGTTGCATCCGACGTTCCAAGGCTCTATCAGTCTCTACGTAGGCATTAAACTCATCTAGAGTGGTGGCTCCAATCAGCTGAATATCACCACGTGCCAAAACAGGTTTAATCACATTTCCTGCATCGAGCGCTTGTCCGTCCTGACTACCTGCTCCTACAATCGTATGAATTTCATCTACAAAAAGAAGATTATGGCCTCGTGTAGCAACCATTTCTTCAATAATCCTCTTAAACTTGGCAATAAATCCAGCATCATCTTCACTCATCAAACTAGAGAGTTCTAAAGAACGAACCGTTAAACCTCTTAAAGCATTTGGAACTTGGTTTCGTAGAATGGCAAGTGTGAGACCTTCAACAATAGCTGTTTTACCAACGCCTGCTTCACCTACCAAGATAGGGTTATTCTTGGTTCGTCTGAGAAGAGAGATGATGACGTTATGAACTTCTTTATCTCGTCCATAGACCTGGTATTCATCTGATTTTTGAGCTACTTTAGCTGATAGATTGTCGGTGTATTGATCAAGATATGGAGTCTTCACTTCATTTTCCACTTCAATCACTCCTTTCTTTTGCAGTAGCAACCTGGTTCGCCAACTTTTCTTTTATGGCATCGACAAACTCACGTGGGTTAATCTCACCTTCACCAACTTGAGACAGAAACAACTCCCATCCTCCTGTCGTTTCAGGACTGGCAAATTCGTTATCATAAAGATAATGAATCAAGAGATAGGCTTTATTTGTTGGAAATAGTTGGCCTGTCTTTTTGTCTTTAGTCACGTAGCCTCTATCCTGGATTGTTTTTAACATAGCTGCTCTGGTTGCCTGCGTACCTAATCCATACTTTGGTAAAATGTCACTAATCAATTGACTCTCGGTAATTCTCTTAGGCGGTTTAGTCACTCCTTCAATAATGATTGTTTTGGTTTCAATCTGATCTCCTACACGATAATTAGGTAACTCTACATCTCT
Source organism: Streptococcus pluranimalium (assembly GCF_002953735.1). Taxonomy (NCBI): domain Bacteria; kingdom Bacillati; phylum Bacillota; class Bacilli; order Lactobacillales; family Streptococcaceae; genus Streptococcus; species Streptococcus pluranimalium. The sequence continues at coordinate 1,681,831 of NZ_CP025536.1, forward strand.
TTTCAGCTTTTGGTGACTATAAGCTGCCCACCCTAGATCAATCATATGACGACCTGTCGTTTTGAAAACCAATCCCTGGTTTTCTACTTCAATCGTTGTCGTTAAATAGCGACAATCTGCCGCAAACATCAGTAATGTTCTACGGACAACCGCTTCATAAATCAACCGCTCATCTGGTTTCAAAGTTACTAGATTAGGAATATTTTCAGTCGGTATAAGGGCATAGTGGCTTGTTTTTGCCACTTTTTCAGGATTAACGTAACTTTCCCTTGGTTCTAAATTTACTGCCTCAAAAGAGCAATTAACAACATCTTGATAGCTCTTCAAGTGGTGTTTCAGATAATCAAATTCCTCTTCAGTAATAAAGCGAGTATCTGTTCTAGGATAAGACAAGTATTTTTTTAGATAGAGACTTTCAATTAAACTTTCTGTTTTGGTTGGTTCAAACCCCCACTGTTTAGCAGCCAAACCCTGAATATCCGATAAATTAAACAAATGTGGTGCTACTCTTTGATTTTCCTCTGTTTCAACTGAAGAGATTGAGGAGACTGATTGAAGTTGTCTTGAAGCAGCTAAGACGATATCACTATCAAAATATTTCTCTTTATTTGAAAAAGTAATTCCTAAATCTTTATCCTCTAAACGAAGTTTCCAATAAGTTTCTGGTCTGAAGTTTTGAATAGCCAATTCATTCTCACAGATTAAACGTACTCCTGGAGTTTGAACACGCCCAACTGATAATGTATTTCCCTTTCCTTTTGGAAGTCGTCCCCTATTTTGCAATTCTAAAGTGACTAAGGGTGATAAGTTCATCCCTACTAGCCAATCTGATTGTGCACGTGCCTCAGCTTCCAGATAGTAGTTATAAGTCTCTAGCGGTTCCCTTAGATTTTGAAAGGCTTTTTGTAGTACTCTTGTTGTCAATGAATTGACCCATAAGCGTTTGGTGACTTTTTTCTTTCCATCAGGAATATGAGACAGAATTGAGTAAGCAATTCGCTCTCCTTCACGGTCTGAATCCGTACCTATAATGACTTGAACAGCTGATGTCACTTCCTGGTAAATCTGTTTGAAGATATCTTTAGAAGTTTTATCTTGTTTCAAGGTTTGCTTAAAAGAAACGTCAATCAGTGGCAACTTGGTTAAATCCCAATTATCTTCTGGTAATCCGTATTCAAATAAATGCCCTTCCGCAGCAATAATGTGAACTTCATCTGAAAAATAAGGGGTTTGTTTAACAATGTGTACTTTACCTTTTTTACTAGCCGAACCAAGGCTTTCCGCATACGCAGCAGCCTGATTTTCTTTTTCAGCCAGAATAACCGTGACCATATATATATCTCCTTTTTTCTTGATAGTTCTATCTTAAGAGATAATGTAAATTCCTGTGTTAAGGGAATAGGTGAAAATCAGAACACAAAAAGTTATATAACTTTTTGTATTTTTTCTTGTATAAAAAAAGCACTCTCAAACGAGAGTACTTTATAAATCAATGACTAGGCCCTTTGATTGGGGCTTTAGGAAAATTTAGCGCTTGTCCTCGATTCTTCCCTTGAAGAGGTTTGGTATGAACTTCTATTTGCTTCAGTATCTGAGAGGTTGTTTTATGGACTCGTTTTAAGGAATCTGCTAATTGTTTATCATCTAAGATTTTTAGATTATTTGTCCAACCTGCCATATAGTCAATAGCTTTTTCAGAAGTATCTAGTCCAAAATGTTTTGAAAGCAGATGACTAGTCATCTCAGCTTCAAACTCTTTTTGTCCTTTCGGTAGTTCCTTATACTGGTCTACCAGTTTTGGATTATGAAGTGTTGCATGAGCCAGTTCATGGATCGTGGTAGCAATTTTTTCTCCAGGAGTATTATCTGGATTGATAAGAATGAGTTGTTCTCCAGGATAAAAGGCTCCTTTTGCATTTCCTAAAACATGGGCCTCATCTTTCATCATCTTAACACCTATACTTTCCGCATAATCACACAAACCTTCCAGCACCTCTTTGGTCTTAACTTTATCCATGTTAAAGTTGTAATGGCGGTTTGGCATGGCTTTTGGATAGCTTTCTGGTTTCAGCGTTGTTTGGGACAACTCAAAGACCTTGTAGGTGGTGAAACGTGGATAACTTGTTTTAGGATCTCTTTCTTGAAATTGACGAACAGGAAGTTTACCATCTTTCACCAGGGCTTTCTCTTGTGGAGTTGCTTCAGAAAGTTTTTTGAATTTTGGATTACCTTTATCATTTTTAAGCTGTTGTCCATTTTCATCAAGAACTGGAATCATCTTGACCATCAATGGTCGAAACAGTGTGATTTGAGACTTTTCTCCTGTTTTGACAGACAATCCTTGGTGTACCACTTCTTTGGTTTCACCAGTTCTTTTATTTGTGTAGATTGCCTTTGTCTGGATGACATCTTCTGGCTTAACTCCTAGAGCCTCTCCCATCGCTTGCCATTGGTCATAGGTTGCGACTGCATTCGCCCCACGCCATTGTTCATGAATGAGGGCGACATTACGAGGGGATAACTGCGGGAATTTACTCATGAAATCCATATATTCCAGCAAGTCTTCAGGTGACTGGGTGTATTCACGAATTTTTTGGAAGGCGTATTCACTGATTTCATAGGCAGAGGCATTGGTATAATCAAATGGTTCATCAGGTATCACAGTATAATCCTGTTCTCCTTCTTTGACTTGATTTTTAGTTGATTCTTCAGCCATAATCTCTTCAATTCTTTGGTCCAAACCAGCCTTCATTTCTTGATTAGGAGACTGAAAACTTTCTCTATGGCTACTCGCTTCATCTTGAAGAACCTCTTGTGTCTTCAAGCTCTGCTCATTGGCTTCAGTAGCAATCTCCAGATTCACTTCCTGGTTTTCCAGCTGAGAAAGAATCTTTTCATCGATGGCTGCTAACTCAGGTTGTCCTTCTAAACGACGATATCCTAACCCCAACAAGCGTGAGATAGGTTCCGTTTCATCACCAATATCATAGCGGATATTATCTTTGATTAGTATGCCTCCAGGAGCGTACACATCAAATCGAACATTAGTAAACTTAGTATCATCTGTTTGATTCCCTGTTCCCACACTTTCCTGATGACGTTCATATAAAGATTTATTCTGCTTGTAAAGCTCTTCAGCAAATGTTTGATATTCTACAAGCTCCGTTTCCTTAAATGGAATCTGAGGGCTATTTGCCCATGTTTCTGACCTTTGAAGACGTACATGGTAAGTTTCATTATAAATACGATCTTGATTCCACTCTTGATAGAAATGAGATGATTTATCAACTAATTCTTGTTGATCTGCAGCTGCAATCACAGCAGTAAAGTTCCCATCATGAATATCAGAAAGTTCATAATATTGCTTCCATGCTGCTTTTGACTCTTCAGGCATATCTGTTCCAAGTTTTCTAGGGTCTCCAACATTATATGCAGCATCCAGAACTTGTGTGAATAATTCAGCTGAAATAGTATCATTTTTAACTTTTTCCTGAGTCAATTCAATTGCTTCTTCGTATTGCTTATTTTCTAAAATGGATAACATTTCTTGACCGCCATCTTCGACATACTGTTCATTGATTGACAGTTGATCAATTTTCCCAGCTCTTTCTCTATAGACACCTAAAATAATGTTTTCTTCAGCTGATTGAGCTAATTGATTTTTCAATCCTGTACGTAGCTTCATCAAACTAGCAGGAAAAGTGGTATTATCAACAGTCCTAAGTGCCAAAATAATATCCTCGTCCCCAGATTTAATAGCTTTATCTAAATCTAAAGAATGAAGTTTTGGAACTTCAGACAGATCACCAAAATAAAAGGAATCCGATTCTACAATCGCTGGTAATTCAGGCAAGACTTTTAACTTATCGAACGCTGCACCTTTATTGGCTAAGAGGATTGTATCAAAAGCACCATTACCATTAGCAAAATCTTCCAACGTTTGTTCTGCTGACTGACCTTCCTTGTAAGGGAACACTCCTGTTAAGTGTTGGAATTTATCTTTGTCAAATAACACTTGAAGTGTCTGAATAGAATTATTTTCTTGATAAAAATAATAAATTTTACTATCTGATAATTCTTTTAGATACCAATTTGCAACTTGTTGTAGCGTACCAGCATAACGATTCAATTTTACTAAATCCTTATCACTAATAACATGATAATGACGCCTATTAATTGACTGTCCATCCTTGTTTATGCTAAAATGTAATAAAGGCTGAGGCTGAGTTTGACCTGGTAACAAGTCATTCAAAGGTTGCGATTTATTCGCTTCAGGTAGAGGTGCTGCCTCCTGATTTTCAGGAAAATCCCCGATTGTACCCTCAGCATTTTTTTGTTGTCCAAAAATAATATCCATCTCTTGATTATTTTCAAGAGATTTTTCTTTTTGTCCTAAGCCAGCTGAAGATAACAACTCAAAATCCGTACTTCGATTTTCTAAAAGTTGATGTTTAGAAATAATTGTTTTAAGTTCACTATCATAGTGATTAAGGACCTTATCCCAAATTTCTGGTAGGTTAGCTTGTAGTTGTGTTAGAAACTCCACTTTTTCCAAACCCGAAAATTCGTGATTAGAAAGATAATCAAGAATACCGTCTCTATCTAAGACATGCCCTTCCAATGATAGATACCCTGTTGCTCCATCATTAATTGACTCTTCAACATAGAGGTCTGCCCCAGCTACTGGATATTTTCTATCTTCAAGCATGCCATGGAACTCCTCTAAAACAAAATCTTCAACCTCCAAATTATGAAGCTCTTCATCATGCCACAGATAATAAGCTGTATCTTCCTTTGTAATATCTGCAATGAGTTCATCTACTTGGATCTGGTAATCTTCAACTATTTCTGACTGATCTATTTTAGAAATTTGATTCGACAGTGAGCTTTTTAGAGTATCATTCCAATCCATCTTTTCCTGTCCATGTTGTAAATTTGGTAATGCTTCAGTAACCATCGCTCCTTTATCACGTATAGAGCTAACAAAGTTTTGACCAGCTTCATCATTGTCTACTGCCAGAGTAATCCAATCTGCATGTTTTCCATCTGAAAAGAAATTATTGTCAATCGCCGTCTCCAAACCTTTAGCTAATTGATCATGGCTCCATCGTAGCGGACGACCTGAAATATCCGACTGAAGCTGTGCTAAGTGCCTTCCAACTACAGATTCTTTTAAACCATCCATTGACACTAACCTTACATCTTGAAGATTATCTTTGTTCAATTCATAGTAAGACATCAAATCAATAGCACTTTCCGCAAAAACAAGACGCTTAGCCTGCCCAATATCCACATGCATACCTGTAATACCATCTGAGTTTCGGACGATATTCTTAGCATAACCACGTTCTGGCCACTTCTCCCAGTTCTCTTCAATACCTTGCAGCGTAGCCCCTACAATTTCACCTGAGAAATCAAATGATTTAAAAACAACTACTGACTCAATACTACCATTAACCTTTGCATTGGCTTGAGCGAGAACCCCCTTCTCTAAGAAGAAGTTAATCGTTTCATCGGACAGACCACGTTTCTCCTTCAAATAGCTTCTAGCTGCCTCGAATGGTTGTTCGTAAGGAGCTAGATAGTAATTGAAAGATTCCTGAGTTCGCTCTATGATCTGAAATTCCTTAAAGGTCCCATCATTGAGGTAATCAATCGCCTGGTTAAAGTTGACTTCTTTCATGGTCTGCACCAGGGCAATAACATCACCACCTTGGTGACGTGAAAACCAGTTCCACATGTTTTTTTCAGGTGAAAGGACCATTGAATCATGTTCTTTCCAACGATAATCACGGCCTGATTGGACTAATTCCATATGAAGTTCATTGGCTACATCCAGAATATCACGAGACCTGGCATGTTCCACTCTCTCACGACGACTTTTTCCACGTGACGATGACTGTTGAATGTGTTCGTCTGACATAAAAACTCCTTTCATTCACTAAAAACATTCATATTTTGGCTGATATGGTGCTATTTCAGAAACAATAAAAATTTCTTTTGGTAAATGAATCAATTCTCCAACCGAAAAATGTTCAAACTGTTTTATATTATCCTGAAAATTGAGTTCTAATTCCAAATCGCCATTTCTTCCTTGTCCGGAAAAAAGAATTTTCTTTTGAACATCATCAATAGCCCTTACTAACCATTCAGCTTCAAAATCAAAATCCTCTTCTGAAACTCCTGGGAAATGTAACATTGTCTTCACCTCCTTTTCTACAGTTACTTTTAGTGTAATTGATAATCATGATCCTTGTGTTAAGAGGACAAATCATGGGAATTTTTCAGTAAAAAAAGCCATTGATAGTCCATCAATGACTGATTATCGTTGAGCTTGTTTGCGCTCTTCTTGCTCTTCACGTTCATCACTTCTAGCACGTTCCATAAGCGCTTTTTTACTCGCTTGATGTTACCGCTTCAGAGAAGCTGTCAATTGTCTCATAAAATCTGTATTTACTCTACCTCTTCCCTGTGACTGTTGCAGTTGAGTTTTTTTAATAACTTTTTGCTCTTGTAATTGCTTAGAGACTGCTTGAGTAATTTGGTTATTTTCTTCATTTGGTTGTAATTTAGCATACAAGCGTTTCAACTCTGAAAAACCTTGGGCATTGGCTATCTTCATCTCTTTGATAGCTGATTCATCTGATAGTTTTTCCATCTGTTGATTTCTTGTGTTAATCTGATATTTCAATTGAAAAATAGAAATGTGCGTCTGAAGATCCTCAACATAAGCCTCTTTTGAGGTTGACAACCCTTCCAGAAGCGTAAGAATACTATCATCTTGAAGTTGATTGACAAGCCCTATCTCTGATCTTAGTTGCCTAATAGGAAGCTGTATTGTCCCAGCAGTAGCTTTATTAATAGGTAAAGCAACACTATCCTCAAACTTACCTTTTAATCGCTGCTTCAGCAACTGCTCATCTTCAGATAACTTATAGTTAGGAGTAAGCTGTAATTGTATAGCTTGCAATTCTTGAGTTATTGACTGTTTTTTGAAATCTACAAATGGTTGATCAGAAGCTAGTGGCTGTATCTGTTCTAATAGCTTTTGGCGAACCTGCAATTCCTTTTGGCTAGTTTCTAACATACTAAGTTTCAACGCATACCGAAAAGTTCCTAATTCACGACGTTCTTTCTCTGTTGGATTAGGGTTTAACTTAGCAGCTTCTACCAAATCTTTTAACTCAATTGATGATAGTAAGGATAAATCTTTTAAGGTCAAAGTCTTCATCTGGATATTTTCTGTTAGCTGACTGACATCATAAACATAATCCAACACAAATTCTGGCTGACCGATTCCATTGCCATGTTTATCATAAGATTCATAGACTGGCTTTATAATTTCAAGAGGCTGTTCTCCTGCTTTTTTCAAATAACCTAGTTTTTGCCAAGATTTGAGACTTTTTATGACACTCGCTTCTGGTAATTGTTCTAAGATTTTTTTCTGATTCACATCAGAAAAAGTCTCCAAATTTTTTTCCAGATGAACGTCTTGAATTTGAGGTGCTGCCTCTCTCAACGATCGTAAGATATTATTGGCCAAACGTTCTCTTAAATCCATTACACGACGTGCTAAATGATGTTCTAAATCATAACCTTTTGACTCAGCTAAGATCCGAATTGTTTTTCCATCAACCTTTCGGATTTTTTCATAAACTTGATTTTTTTCAGCTGAATAGACATCTTCATAAGTTTCTAGAAATCCCTTGGTCTCTTCTAGAAATTCTTGGTAGGCAGCACTTCCTTCATTCTGTAAGTACGAATCTAAATAACGATCAAGAAAAAACTTACTCACAGCAAAATCTCTAGCATTAGAACCATAACGCCACTTCTTGTTGAGAGGCAAATGATTGTAGGCCTGTTCCAAAAAATTTTTTTCAGCTGAAGAGATAATTTTATCTTCCTGATACACTGACGATATCAAGTTAGCCTTCAGGTTAGCTAAAATCTGTTCTTTTCTGATAAGGTTTGACCGTGTTTCTTCTTTCAGAAGTCCATGATAGATACCACTCTTAAATCGGTTGATTGTTTTCTGAGAAAAATTTCCTTTGTATTCCATCCGTCCACGTGGCTGATAGAAAATTTTTTCACGATTAGATTCAGCCTCAGATAAACCAAAGTGAATATGAACGTTATCAGTATTCAGATGGATATTCCCCCACCAAAAAGCAGAATCAGAAAGTCCTTCTTTTTGAATAAGTGTCGGCATCATGTCACGCATAACAGCTTTAATCACCTTTTGATCAACTTGACCAGTTGCAACATCATATAAACCTTGTTCCGCCAAAAAAGCATTATCAAATGAAACAACTCCCTGCCAAAGTAAAGAACCATTTTGATAGGCTGTTTCTAATTGTTTTTTTAGCTCTCTTAACCGCTGCTTTTGAAGGTAGTCTGCTTCCTGAGTAAAGACCGCTGTCAACTCTTCTGACTGTTCTTCTGTTGCATAGGAACGGTTCATGTAATCTATATATTCTCTAAAATTCAACTGTGTTTCAGGCACAGATTTTTGAATACGATTCATCTCATCTTTAGTCAGCCCTTCTACCATTTGTTTGTTCGATTCTAAAAATAACTCTTCATCAATTTTAACGGCTTCATCACGATTAGTATAATCCACATACTGAGTATTAGCTTCTGTATATTGAAGCATAAACGTGATATTAGGACTAGACAATACATTCATCACTTATGCTCCTCTCTTAATCAAAATAAGCCATCTCTTATTAATTTCAAGTGAGCAATATGAGTAGGTAACCCTGATTGCTTCACTACTTCATGAAAGTCCCCTGTTTCTAAATATATATCAATAATGTCTGTCATTTACTGCTCCTCAATACGAGTGTTTAATTGTCTGTCCTCGACTAACATCTTCTTTTATAATGTCATCAATACGTGCTATGAGTTCATTTTGTTTAGGATCAAAATGAGAATAAATAGACTCTAAATCTTGAATATCAAAGTTACTTCCTTTTGTGATAGTATGGAAATTAGTTAATTCCAAATAAAGTAACTGATCCATCTGGCGACGAATTGACTTTAATAGTTTTTGTTCATCTGAATGAGTCAAATTTTTTTCCAGACGAGAGATTCGCTGAGAAAATGATTGCTTCTCTCCTGTTTCTAAAAATAGTTTATGGAAGGCATGAATCACTTTAACAACAGTGGCTGAATTACTAGGGTTTTGTCGATTCGGGCTACCTCCTATTTCCTCTTCAAAGTAATTTTGTATTTCCATAAACTTTTGTAGTGTCTCTTCGTTAAAATAGACGTTGATTCTTTTAGTCATTGCTTCTCCTTACTATAATTTTTTGGAAGTTCCTGTCAGGTAGTCAATATCATATCCTGGTTGAACATTAAAGATATAAATATCAAACGATACCTTATCATCTTCTACACTCTGTGCTTCCATACGAATACCACGAGCAACTAATTCTACATTTTTGAATAGTGGCGTTACCCGATATCGAACATGATGACCTGTTTTCTTAATATAGTTTGCGACCATATTTTCATAATAGACCATAGATGATTTTTCATCATCAAAGTTTGCATTAAGAGCACGTGTTCCTGTAAATAGATTTTTCACATTGATATTCTCACCAGTTAATTGAAAACCAATCAGATGAGAACGATTATACAAATAATCTTGTTTACCATTAAACTTGATTTTTTTATTTTTCCAGCCAGTTGGTTTTACCGACGAAATATCTTCACGTTCATTTTTGGGCATCAACTCTTGGCCCAACATTGCTTCAACAACCCCAACACGATTTAAAAAATCTAGGTTGCTATATTTTTCCCATGAACCATTTTCTAGGCTCAACTCTTCAGATGTAAATTGAGCTTTATCATTCACAACTATCACTTGATGTTGACCATCAAAGACTTTTGCTTTCAACTCTTCATTTTGTGTTTGATGAGCAGAACCTAAATTACTATTTTTTTCTTCAGGAGAATCAGAAATATTTAATTGAGTAGCCAGATCATTTTGAGTTAAGACACTTTTTAAAGATTGAAAATTTTGTGGCTGTACGATAAATATAGCAATAAATAAAATACTGACTAATAGGAATTTATTCTTTTTCATCAACGACCTCCTACTTCTCTTTCAGATTCAAGCGCATCAACATCATCCATAAATTGTAACCAATCCGTTGTTAACTCTTCAACAATATCTTGCTTGGCACTGTAAGCTAATAACTTGATTTCATTTTTTAGTAACAGTTCCAATATCTGTGACTGTTGTTTTTTAATATCTGCCAGAGTTTCCGCAAACTTATTATCGTACAAATCCAATCCATCATTTTCAACAATTCGCTGCAGTTGAGCAAGCATGAATTCATTAAAAGACGGATACTCATATTCTTCCGAAATCATATGTAACTGCGTAAATACTTTTTCAGGAACATTACGGATAATAAATTTTTTAGTCACTACTTTCCACCTCACCCTCATACTCCAGCCATCTTGAAATATGATCAGCATAACGGTCTATTTTTATTTCAAAATCAGATAGTATTTCTGTCTGTTTTTGAGTCAAAAGTAAAACATGCTCTGATGTCAGATTCATATTTTCTAGATACGCAAGATAGTTTGATTCAACCAAATTGAACTGTTCCTTTTCAATTTTTTCACGGCACATAGCCACTAAAAATTCATTAAATGATTTTCCTTTTATCTCTTTCGCAAGTGCCTTTAAATAATCTCCTTCTTGAGTAGATAATCCTCTAATTAAAATATCCATATTACCTCCTTTTAATAATAGTGAGTAATTAAAAAATGGGCCACTTCTTTTTTCTTTTAACGAGGCAAAAGCTAAAAGAAGCAAAAAAGAAAACCTCAACCTCGCAACGTCACGAACCAAAATGGTTCTACTTTTGCGGTTTTTCCACACACAAACACACACTATGACGGCTAATGCCTTTTGGAGTGTTTCATGCTAAAAAAGAGCATAAGGGAAACTGATATCACGTTCCGTGATATGTTGATAGTATCAACGTTTCCAATGATAACAATTTTCTCGGCTACGCCTACTTACACACACATAGGTTACACACAATCCACACACTTAGGTACAGCATTATAGCCACAAACACACACAATGTCTAACTGATAAATTAAGATACTTTTTCAGCTGGAAAGAGAGAATTTTTAACTGTTTTGTCCTTCTTCTTCTCGTTCTTTTTTAGCAGCCTCACGTCTTAATTTTTCCTCTTCTTTGATAATTAAAAGTTCTGTTTTTAAGTTATCTAGGATTGTTTCATAAGACTGATTTTTGTCCTTTTTCAATTGAATTTGAACGTAAATTTTACCAATTTTCTTTTGAAGATTTTCTTCAGCAAGTTTTCGTTCATTTTCTAAAGAAGCAACTTTTTTCTTTGCCTCTTCTAATTCCAAATCAATTTTTGTAAGATCTTTTTTTGCCATAAAATAGCCTCCTTTTTGTAATAAATTTAGTATAAGAGATAACAACAATTCCTGCGTTAAGGGAACAAATCATTAGCAAAAGAAAACTCCCTAATCTATATAATCAGGGAGTAATAGTGTTAGTGTTTCGCACTCAAATGACCTTCTGCTTGTTTGGTAAAAGCTGACTTTCGGCTGAGTCTAAACTGTATTAAACGATGGTGAAAATCGAATTTACCTTCATAATCTCCGAAAGGATGGACAGTAAAAGTAGGGAAATAAATAGTATCATAATCTACAAAAGTCCGTTTATTTTCTTCTCCAAATGGAGTAACCTCATGGTGTATAGCTGTTATTATTTCTCTGTTTAAATAGCTCAGTTCAACACATTCTTGATAAGGTAATTTGATTGCATTTTGATTGATAATCGTCATTCGTTTGTTTTCATCTTCTTCATCAGCATCTACGTATATATTAGATGACGGAGGAAAATCATCTGTTAATTTTCGGATACCTAGATAATCTTTATTAATGACATTTTTAAAAAGAAAAGATCTAAATAATCTGGGTTGAACTAACATTACAATACCAGCAATAACTCCGCTAATGCACCATAATGAAAAAAGACGATTAACCATAGCTTCTGTCAAAATATTTTCGTTAATATAACTGTTGCCAGCTAAAAAAGATAAGTACATTAATCCTATCAGAAGAGCTAATCTCATCTTTTTTAATCTACTTGACAATACTACTTGAATAGTATCAATAACAATCTTGACAATAACTATAAATTCTAAAACTCTCAACGTAAAAAATTGAATATCTTGTGGCATATAATAAGTCAACATACCTAAAAAGATAGCTGATAAAACATAAAACTGACTTGTAGAGATAAAGATAATGAGACGGTTTATGCCACAAATTAATGAGAGCTTGATACCATTTTTATTTAGCTTTTTCCATTTTTGAATATATTTTTTCATTTGTTAAAGTATCTTTCTTTTGATTAAGTTATATTTCCAGAATAATTTTCTGAAGAAAATTTGATAAATGGGACAATTCTATCTTACATCAGTTATGCTCCAACTTATTTCCTGCAAAAGAAGTGATAACATCTCGAATTTTAATAAAATTATTCCAGAGTTCCCCATCAAATTCTTTTAAATCTATTTGGTAGATATGAGAATGAGTTTGTGGAATATTTATTTTTATTGTTAATATAAATGATTGATCATCGATAGAAATTTGGTCAATACTTTGGTACATACAAAAAAACATTTTATTTCTAAAACTTGGACGACCCCTATAGGTTATTCCATGTTCATCAATGTCTAGGATAATCCATTTTTGTTTTTTTAAAATACCTTTTGTACTTGTAAATACAATACGATGTTTTCTAAGTGTTTGCTGTTCTTTGGTTGCAAGTTTAGTATATGTTTTTTGCATGATTCTATCCTCCTAATTACTTCATTTTTACGGTTTGAATTGGATTTGAAAATTCAAAAGTTCCAGTTTTTACAGCAACTTCTTTCTTCTTCAAACTCTCAATCTTCACTTGTACTTTTTCAATATTCTGAGTAGCTATTTCAATAGACCTATTCTTAGTTTCCATATTACTTTCAATCGTTGCAATATCCTTTTGATTAGATTCCAAGTCATCACCTGATAGATAACCTGCCTCTTTAAGTAATCCATTTTTCCGAGACTCATCATCCTCAATAGAGTCTTTTAATTGCTTAATAGAGTTATTCAATTTTTCAATCTGTCCACTTTGGAAAGTCTTCTCTGCTCTAATTTCTGATAAAGCAAATTCTTCACGAGTGACACTTTTAATTTTCTCTTTTTTCAGTTTACTATTTTGAGTAGTTACATAAAATTGAACAATATTAGCACCACTATTCTCTTTTGTTTTAACGGGAGTTTCTTGTTCATCTGAAGGACTGGAAATATCGACATCAATTGAACTAGTCGCAACAGTCTCATTAGTAATATCAATCGCATAAGCTCCAAAATGTTCTGGAACATTTCGAATAATGACAGAAATTTTATTATCTACAATTGGCACGATTTCCATTGTTGTATCAGTTGTCTTATTCTGTGCGTATAGATTCCATTTAAGACGTTTAGTATCGATGCCACGATCCACTGGAGATGTTGAATCTTTTGTCTCAAATTGAAGAACAATAATGCCTGTTTCAGGAGAATAACCTTGACTAGATAGCCTAATTTCTCCTGTTCCATTCTCAAATGTTCTCTTTGTTTTGAGCTGTTCATCAGTGTAAGTCTGTCTTTGTGGAGAGTAAATCGCCCCTAGTAACAAACCAATCCAAGCTGCAAATAGCAATGAAAAAATAACTAACTTACGTTTAATCACATTGTTTTGAAACCAACGTTGAGTTGCTATAAATGGTTTAGCAAGTGGACTGAATTTTATGGTTTTAGTCCACCGTTTAATCGTATCTATCATAAGTGACACGTCCTTTCTAATTTGAGATAATAAGTGTTAAAATAAAGATAATAAATTATCATTGAGAGGTATAAATTTATGAGTTTTCCATCTGCTTATAACCTTGAGTTAAAAACTGATTTATCTGCTAAGGAGGCCTATGATTTTTCTCGTACTCCAGTTGGTTCAACTTATCATTTGACTGATGCCAAAAAGTTTCAATGTGGTGAAAAATGTTCCTTCAAATTGACCTTAACAAACTTCAACAATCCAGACTTTGACAAAACACCTTATTTTACTCCTGGAGCACGTAACCAAGAACATGATTCTAATTATTGTCAACGCATGATCGAACATTACCATCAAAGAGAACAAGAGGTAACAACAGAAAACCACGGTTCGTTTTCTCGTGAGAAAAACAAACTCATTATCGATCTAGATCTTGTTAAAGGGTCACTGGCTACTATCACTAATCCTAAACAAAACGATGAAAACAGCCCTTCATCTGAAACAAGTGATACTGAGGTTGCACATCGACACTCTCGTACATCTTCTACCGCTGATACCAAAACTTTTCGGAGTCATGTCAAACAACTTACTGCCCTTATACGCTATTTTTTAGAATACCAATCAGGCGAAAAATTCACATTTTACTCTAAAAATAAACAAGAAATTCAACTGGAAAGGTACTTCGTCAATCTAGCAGAAGCTACCAAAAGAGGAATTAACTTGGAAGATGTTCACATCTACTATGATACCGCCACAGTAGATTATCATTTGAATAAAGATAACCCTGATAATAGTTATTTTTTAATCAGATTTCATCATGTCTGCTCAATTGATAACGTCAATAACCGTCCAACAATAATCATCAATGAAACCAAGTCTCAACATCATGGAGTAGGTTATAAGATAAAGATATTAAAACGTGCAGCTAAAGATGGTGAGCCTTTAAAAGTGTTCTTTTTTGGAAGTTTTATAAAACATCCAAATAGAAAATTTATAAATCCAAACGTTAGCCCAATTGATATTTTAGATTATCTTGTCTTTAGCTAGTTGCAATAAGAAAATCATCTAACTCCTCTTTAGAAAACTCTATTATTTTATATGAAGCTATAAATTCAAAGACTGATTGCATATGTGCTTCAGTCTTATTTTTAGCTTCCTCATAGGATAAAAAGGGTTTAGCTTGTTTTATTTCATCTGTCCACCCAATACTTCCATCTTTCCTAGGAATAAGCCAAACAGTTTGAAAAATACTGATTTCTGCCAAAACCAAATAATATTTTTGTTCCATTTTGTCCTCCTAAATACAATCCATCTTTTCTGGAGCCAGCTCCAGCGTTAACCACAAGGCCTCACTTTCTGAAATATGTGTCAGCTTTCCCCCTTCATCATTGAAACGCAACAAGGTAAAAATATCATCAGAAAGTTTGCCTAAGATAACCATTCCTTCGGTTGTTTTCGCACGCCACAATTCATTGTCAAATTGAAAAGCTGTTTCTGCCCACTTACTGAGCTTAGTTTTTTTATTCATCTAGTGCCTCCTTAATGCTCTTCTCGTCAGCTGTAATCTTGCCTTGTTTATCCTTAGCAGCATAATGATAAATATCTGACTTCCCATCTCTTAGTGTGAGAAGTGTTGCTGCTTTTTCAATATGGTATTGTTTCACTAATTTTTGACCAGTTTCCGATTCCACATCGATATAAAATGTCGGATAGGAATTCTTTTCAGCTGCGTTTATAACTGCTTTTTTTCCTACCGTACAGTAAGGACAAGCTTTTCTATAAAAGACAAGGTTAACATTTTGATCAACCGTAGCATCTACATAAACTTGCTCTGTAAGGTGTTTATCGTAGTCTTTGACAACGTAATCAGTCCATATAGTCTGTACACCAATAACTGTGAAGAATAATATGCTTATTACTCCTACTGTGCCAAAAACCATTTTAATCCATTTAAATCTATCAACCACTATCCTTGATCTCCCTGAATAAACTCGAATAAATCTCCTTGAACATAGCTAACTTTAGCCAATCGCTTAATCTCTAATTTCAAGTTATCAAAGGTCTCCA